>CAZEGA010000071.1:0-6559 GCA_964511675.1 uncultured Rheinheimera sp. | reverse complement strand
AACTGACCTTTCCGTTTTATCTGGACCAGTATTCTCCTCCCGCCCGCGAACGCCCGCTCGGCAAAGGCTTTACCGAGTATGTCATACGTTGTGGCGACGCCAGGCTGATAAACGAGCAGCAAGCCGGTAAATTGGTAGAGACTGGCGAAATACAACGCGGTATAACCGACCCGGCCAGGGCGTCACGGCACTCTACCAGCTGGCTGGGAGCACCTTTGCTTATAGATCAAAAGGTTATTGGTGTTATCGCACTGCAATCCTATGATAAAAGCTACAGCTATGGCGACAACGAACTGAATATCCTGCGCTTTGTATCGCAACATATCGCCGTTGCCATTCAGCGGAAACTGACGACCGAACAACAAAAGCGGAATCAGGAAGAGCTGGAACGCAAGGTATTCGAAAGCACACGGGAATTACGCCAGACTAACCTGTTCCTGCGTCTGCAGGTAGAAGAGCGGAAGAAAGCCGAACAGAAACTGTTCTTTGAAGCCAATCACGATGCCCTGACCAGCCTGGCTAACCGGCAGATGTTCCTGCAGCAGTTGAAACAACAGCATGCGTTATATAAACGCCAGCCACAGCAAAGTATCGCCCTGTTATTTATCGATTTGGACAGGTTCAAGCTGATTAATGACACTTTGGGACACCATATCGGCGATGCCTTCCTGATAGAGGTCAGTAAACGCTTACAAAGCACAGTGCGTGAACATGATCTGGTGGCCCGTCTGGGCGGCGACGAGTTTGTGGTGCTGCTGACCAGCCTGCTGCATGAGCAGGACGCCGAAGAAGTGGCCGATCGTATTATTGAGCGGATCAGGCAGCCTTTCTTACTGCAGGGACAACAGGTGCATTCGGGCGCCAGTATCGGTATTGCCTATTTCAGCCCGCACCATAGCCAGGCAGAAGCCCTGCTGCGTGACGCCGATGCCGCCATGTATCAGGCCAAATCCATGGGCCGCAACCGTTTTGTGATCTTTAACGACACCATGCGCGAACGCATGTTGCAGGCACTGAGCATGGAGCAGGTTATGCAGCAGGCGCTGGAACAACAGCAGTTTAATGCCGTATTTGAGCCGGTATTGTGTGGTCAGGCGCGTAACCTGCTGGGCTATGAAGTCCATACCCAGTGGCAGCACCCACAGCTTGGCACCCAGCACGATTTTAGCCAGTACGCCGCAGATGCCGGGCTGATGCCACAAATTGAACAGCTTATCCTGCAACAGGCCTGTCGCCAGCTAAACCTCAGTGACGTATGCAGCGGCTTGTTAACCATCAGGCTCAGTACCAGCCATCTGCTGCAACCTGAGCTGTTTGACTGGCTGAAGCAGCAGGTACTGACAGTCGAACATCCCCCCAGGCTTTGCCTGGCGTTTACCGAGCGCGAGCTGCTACAGGCCGGTAATGCCGTCACCCAGCAGCTGCAGTATCTGCGCAAGCAGGACGTACGCCTTGCCATTCACCAGTTTGCTGCCGAAACGGCACCTATGGGCCTGCTAATCCAGCAATTGTTTGATTTTGTGAAACTGGCACCGGCCTTTTGCCGCCAGCTGGTACGCAGCGAACAACAGCGCCAGTTGCTGCAGATGTTGCAGACACTGGCACTGAACTATAAATTCCGCCTGCTGGCAGATGGTGTTGACAGCCCGGAGCTGCTCAACCTGCTGCTGGCCGAAGGCTGCTGTTTTATGCAGGGCAAATACGTGGCCGGGCTGGTTTCGGCCGAGCAACTGGCCAAAACGCCGTCATTGGTTTTTAAGCAGCTGGCGTAAACGCTCTATATGCGCCTGCCCGCTTTGCTGGCGCTGTTCGGCCGTTTTCGCCGGTGCCGCGTTTTGCCATTCCAGATCATCCTGTGGCAGCTCATACAAAAACCGGCTGGGCTCAGGCCGTATAACTTCGCCAAACTGGCGCCGCTCCCTGGCATAGGTAAACATCAGTTCACGCTGGGCCCGGGTAATACCAACATAGGCCAGCCGCCGTTCTTCTTCTACGTTATCTTCATCTATGCTGGTCTGGTGCGGTAAAATGCCTTCTTCCATGCCCACCATAAACACATAGGGGAACTCCAGCCCTTTTGACGCATGCAGCGTCAGCAATTGTACCTGATCGGCATTATCTTCCTGCTCCTGCCGTTCCAGCATATCGCGCAGGGCTAATTTGCTTACCACCTCTGCCAGCGTCATCGGCTCGGCATCCTCTTTGCCCTGCAGCATTTCACTGATCCAGCGGTACAGCTCGTTGACATTTTTCAGCGCCATTTCAGCGGCCTTGGCACTGTTGCTGGTTTCAAACAGCCAGGCCTCGTAATGGCTCTGCCGGATCAGGTCCCGGATCGCCTCTGCCGGCTCGGCCCGCCGGACATTATCGGCTATCCCCACTATCCAGTCAGCAAACTGTTTTACCGCCGCATGGGAGCGGGCCGACAAATGCATCGACAGTTCGCTGTCACAGCAGGCGGCAAACAAACTGCTATGCTGCTGTTTGGCCAGATTACCAATCTGCTGCAAGGTGGCGGCACCGATTTCACGCCGCGGCACATTGATAATGCGCAGTAAAGCGTTATCGTCATCCTGGTTCACCACCAGACGCAGGTAGGCCATCACGTCTTTAATTTCTGCGCGGGAAAAAAACGATGTGCCGCCGGAAATTTTGTACGGAATACGGTTGGTCATCAGCGCTTTTTCAAATACGCGCGACTGATGATTACCGCGATACAACAGGGCATAGTCACGGTACTGGCTGCGGTTAATAAAACGGTGCGAGATAATCTCAGCCACCACTTTTTCCGCCTCATCTTCCTCGTGTTTGCACGGTATGACCTTCAGCGGTACACCATAGCCATTTTCGCTGAACAGCTGCTTGTCAAATTCATGCGGGTTATTGGCAATAAGAATATTGGCTGCTTTTAAAATACGCTCGGCAGAGCGGTAGTTCTGCTCCAGCTTGATCACATTCAGACCGGGAAAATCGGTTTTCAGCAGCGCCAGGTTCTGTGGCCGGGCTCCGCGCCAGGAGTAAATCGACTGATCATCATCACCCACTACGGTAAAGCGCTGCCGTTCACCCACCAGCCATTTTACCAGCTGGTACTGGCTGGTGTTGGTATCCTGGTATTCATCCACCAGCAGATAGCGGATTTTCTGCTGCCATTGCTGCCGTACCCCGGTATTGTGCTGAAACAACAGCGTTGGCAATAAAATAAGATCGTCAAAATCCAGCGCATTACAGGCATTGAGTTGGTCAGCATATTGCTGATAGTAACTGGCAAAGCTGATACTTTGCGCATCGCGGGCAGCAGCCAGCGCGGTTGCCGGCAGCGTCAGCTCGTTTTTCCAGTTGCTGATCCGGCTTTGCAGTGCGCGCAGTAAATCTTTATCACCCTGTAAATCCTGCTCTGTCAGCTCTTTTAGCAATGCCATGCTGTCCTGATCATCAAACAGCGTGAAGTTGGCTTTATAACCAAGATGGCGGTATTCCTTTTTCAGGATCTCCAGGCCCAGGGTATGAAAAGTCGAAATGGTCAGGCCGCGGGTAGCCGTTTTGGGCAGTTGCTGATTAATCCGTTCACGCATTTCACGGGCGGCCTTGTTGGTAAAGGTCACCGCCGCGATATGCCTTGCCGGCATATCGCACTGCTGGATCAGGTAAGCTATTTTGTTAATAATCACCCGGGTTTTGCCGCTGCCGGCACCGGCCAGTACCAGGCAGGGACCGGAGATATATTTTACAGCAGCAGTTTGTTGCGGATTCAGCTTCATTGGCACACCCTTATAACCAGGCCGGCATTGTAACGAAATTTGCCGTTAAATAGCATGTGCGATTGTGCTTTTGGCCTGTAGAATACTGTTAACCGTTCAGCATCAGGCCGCAATCTGCAAATGCAGCACAGGAGAATACCATGATCGATCCGAAGAAAATTGAAGATATTGCCAGACAAATCGGCAATGCGATCCCGCCACAAGTGCGCCAGTTTGCTGACGATATCGAAAGCAAAGTAAAACAGGTACTGCAGCATAAACTGGCCGAGCTGGACTTTGTCAGCCGCGAAGAGTTTGACGTGCAACGCAACGTGTTGCTGCGTACCCGCGACAAGGTCGAAAAGCTGGAACAGCAGTTAGCAGCCCTACTGGCAGAAAAAACCCGCCAGTTTGAGCCGCAGGATCTGCCTTCGTCTGATCAGCAGTAAATAAACCAGCCGGTGTCGAATGCCAGTCAGTTAACCTTTCTGCACGAACAGGCAGCAGGATAAATTACCCATTACTCACCTTGGAAACAATTTGTTACCAATAGACATTTCAATACAGCCTTGGCAATGATATAAAGGCGCCGCGCAAGCAAATGGTTAATCATTGTTAATAGAAGTACTGAAGGAAAGCTATGTTTAAAAAACTGATGTGTACGGCTCTGGTGGTCGCTTCCCCTGTGACACTGGCAACTGAACTGCCAGGTTTCGATTATGTACAGGCATCTTATCAGCATTGGGCCGCCAGCGGCGAAGACGCTATGAACCTGAACGGATTTCAGCTTAGTGCCAGCTGGCAGTTCAGCGACACGTTTTATCTGGCCACTTCGGTTGGCCAGGTCAGTGACCGCGAAAGTTATACCGAAAGCTACAGTGACGGCACTGTATCTGGCAATGTCAAACTGGCGCTGACACCACTTTATATTGGTGCCGGTTATATTCTGCCGCTCAGCGACCGCAGCACTGTCGATTTCGGCTTATATTATGGTTCTTACGGCATTGATGTGAAATATCATGCGGTAGAATCGGTAAATGGCCAACACACAGATACCTACAGTGCTAAAGACAGCACCACTAAATCGGCGGTAAAAACTGAAGCACGCTTCCGCTCGCAATTTACCAGTGCGCTGGAACTGAATGCTAAAGCCAGCTGGGAATACCTGAACTGGAGCGATCTGGACAGTAAAAGCCAGTTCAGTGTTGGCGCAGGCTTAGTTTATGCATTTAACAATCAGTTTGGCCTGAGTGCAGACATAGAGCGCGGTAAACTGTTTGATACCACCAGAACCAGTTATACCCTGGGTTTGCGTTACAACTTCTGATCTCAATAAAGCGGGGGCCGGCCGGCCCCCGTTATGCACTCATACTATCAAAATGCTTTCTATCCACATCTCTGGCTCAGGCACCTGATACTGCTCCAGGTGCGCCAGGATACGCTCGAAATCCTCCATCACCTCCGGTGCCAGTTCGATGCGGATACTCATGCATCGCCATGCTTGTGGTTGCTGATACGCCATTTGGCAAAGTGAGTATCGGCCTGTTTGCAGGCGAAGCAAATTCAAACCACCTGCCAGCGCAAAGTAAACAAGGTTTCCGTTTCCGTTTTCTCCTGTAAACGCCGTTGCAGGGATTCAATTAGCACATCGCGCTGTTCGATAATCTCGTCTTCCACCGCAAAGATTTCCTGCCGCTGGCGGCGCTGCTTGCGCTCCTGTTCTGATATTTCGCGTTGAATATTGCCCTGCTCTTCCAGTGTAGGGGCATTGCGGGCATCGCGTTTAAGCTGAGTGATGCGGGCCTTGGTACTTTTCAGAGCATCTTCGACGGCCAGCAGTTTATCGTCGGCCCAGCGTTCCAGTTTGTCGCGCTCCTCAACGAACAGGCGCTGGTTGGTTTCCAGCACCCCGGCAATAGCCGCTTCGATACGGCGTTGATTGTTAGCCAGTAAGATCCCTGGTGGCTCATCAGCACAGGTGGTGGGCTTTCCTTTGGCTTGGATGGACAACAGCTTCTCACAGGTATCCTGATCCAATATCTGTCCATCATCAGTCAGGCCGGTGAACAATAAGGCTTCGGACGTTTCAACAGCTTTGACTTGCAACCTGGCAAGCGTCAACCAACCCAATTGGCCGCGGAATTGTTCGATGACCGAAAGTCGCGCCGGATGACTGCTGTAATCCAGCGTGAGCATGGCAACGGGTGTATCCGCTTGCAAGCCCTGCTCCAGGCTCCATTCGCCTAACGGGTGGCTAAGGCGGTAAGCATGGGCCAGCATATCCGGCTGTATGGCACCACGGATAAGCTGGTAACGCCCTTGCGCTATACCTGCTGGTGGTTGTAATAAAGAGAAAGCGTAGGACAGCTCATCGAAACGCGCCCGTTCCTGTAATGCATAGCGGGTGACACCCCAGAACCAGCGGCCCAGTTTGTCCAACCGGGCTTCGGCCTCATTCAACCTGAGCTTGAGCCGGTCATGCACGTCTTCATCAAAGTTTTCCAGCAGTTGGGCCTGGGTATCCTGGATGCGCTCGGCAATGGTTTCCTCCAGCTCTTTTTGCAGAGCATCGAAGGCGGCCTCGATGTCTTCAGGCTGGCGGCAGGTGTCGTAGATTTGCAGCACGCGCTTTTCAAAATCAATACCACTTTCCACCCGCCCCAACACCTCATCACTGGCCCCAAAGACGCCCGTGAACAGGTTGAATTTTTCGGTCAGCAGTTCCAACACACGCTGGTCGGCCTGGTTGCCCTCTACGGGGCAAGCCTGTTCCTGCTCGCCGAGAACTGGCACCGTCTGGTGCATATGCTCGGCTCGCG
>CAZEGA010000070.1:9414-12734 GCA_964511675.1 uncultured Rheinheimera sp. | reverse complement strand
AAAAGCCGTTTTACTGCGCTAAATCACGCCAGGCAGCACGTAAATAACTGCACATAGACCAGACAGTTAGTAGTGTTGCCACATACAATAATGCAATACCTGCCGGGGTAAACCAGCTTACCAGCCAGTGTTCAGGGCGCCAGATCAGCCCTATCAGGGCCAGCATCTGGGTAATCGTTTTAACCTTGCCCATACCCGACACCGCCACATTGGCCCGTTTACCAATTTCGGCCATCCACTCACGTAACGCCGAAATCACGATTTCCCGGCTAATCATAATAATTGCCGGCACGGTGATCCACAGTGACAGGCTGTCCACCGCTATCAGCACCAGCGCAGCCGCTACAATAACTTTATCCGCTACCGGATCGAGAAAAGCCCCAAAGGGCGTCGATTGCTGCAGCTTGCGCGCCAGATAGCCATCCAGCGCATCGGTAATGGCCGCCAGACAAAACACAAACGCTGCCCAGAAACGGGCATTCTCTGCCCCCGAGTAGAAACACAGAATAAATACCGGGATCAGGATCAGCCGGAACAGGGTAAGCAGATTGGGAATATTCCACATCTTGTTATTCTCAACAGCATCAATGCCGCTATGCTACTTGTTATGACAGGCGTGGTAAATCTTTTCCGCCTGCGCCTTTGAAATACCGGGTACCGATGTCAGCTCAATCACCGACGCCTGCATCACTCCCTGCAAACCGCCCAGGTACTGCAACAGCGCCTGACGGCGTTTTTCGCCAATACCTTTAACCTGCTCCAGCGGGCTTTTGACCAGGGCCTTACCCCGCTTATTACGATGCCCGGTAATAGCAAAACGGTGGGCTTCGTCCCGTATTTGCTGGATAAGATGCAGGGCCGGCGCATCAGATGGCAGATTAATGCTGCGCCCTGACTGCGCCAGGATCAGGGTTTCCAGACCGGGTTTACGGCTGGTGCCCTTGGCTATCCCCACCAGCAGCGGCATTTTACTGTGCGGCCAGTGCGCAAACTGCTCAATGGCAATATTCAGCTGGCCCTGGCCACCATCAATAAAAATAATATCCGGTATTTTACTGTCATCCTGCAATTTGCCATAACGCTTGTGCAGGGCAAAACGCATTGCAGCATAATCATCCCCGGCGGTAATGCCTGTGACATTGTAGCGCCGGTATTCGGCTTTATACGGCCCTGAGCCATCAAACACCACACAGGATGCTATCGTTGCCTGCCCCATAGTATGGCTGATATCAAAACATTCCATCCGCGTGATCACAGCACTCAGCTGTAACAGTTGCTGCAATTGCCGGTAGCGCAGCGTCATTTTCTGTGTCAGCGACTGTTTATTATCACACGCCTGCTGGGCGTTTTTCTGTGCCAGCCCCAGATACTGGGCTTTCTCGCCGCGCTGGGCCCGGATAATACGTACTTTGCGGGCAGCCACAACAGCAATGGCCTCTGCCAGCGTATCGGACCCGGCCAGTGCCTGCGCCAGTACGATTTCACGCGGCATCTGATAACTGCCATAACCGTCCAGATAAAACTGTAATAAGAAGGCCGATAAAATTTCATCGTCACTGGTGTCGGCAGGTACTTTAGGAAAGTAGGTTTTGCTGCCCAGCACCTTTTGCTCACGCACAAACAGTACATGCACTGCCGCGACACCATGCGAATTGGCAAAACCGATAATGTCCATCTCATCGTGCTGGCCGCTGACACTTTGCTGCTCCTGCACTTTGCGCAGTGCCAGAATTTTATCGCGGTACTGCGCCGCCTGTTCAAACTGCAGTTGCTCGCTGGCACGGGTCATCTGCTGTACCAGGTCGTCGATAACCTGCTGATCCTTACCGCGCAAAAACAGGCTGGCCATACGGACCAGTTGCTGATAATCGTCATCAGTAATCTTGCCGACACAGGGTGCGGAACAAAGCTTTAACTGGTACTGCAGACAAGGCCGGGTTCTGGCGCGGTAAAAGCCGTCCTCACACTGGCGAAGCGGAAATATTTTCTGTAACGTTTTCAGGCTCTGCCATACCGCACCGGCATTGGGATAAGGCCCAAAATACTGGCCAGCTTTGCTGCGAGGCCCACGGTGTGAGCTAATGCGCGGGTGTTGATGCTCACTTATCAGGATATAAGGGTAAGACTTATCATCCCGCAGCAATACGTTATAGCGCGGTAAGAACTGCTTGATCAGGTTATTTTCCAGCAGCAATGCTTCAGTTTCGCTGTGGGTCAGTGTGTATTCCACATTAGCGATCTGGCTGACCAGTGAACGGGTTTTTGCGCTGTCCAGCTGAGTACGGAAATAACTGCTTAACCGGGCGCGCAAGTCTTTGGCTTTGCCAACATAGATCACCTGCGCCGTGGTGTTTAACATACGATAAACACCGGGCTGGCGCGGTACCGTTTTCAAAAAGGCTTTAGCATCAAACATCAGACTTTGGCGATGTCTATCATACCGTGGCGCAAGGCCAGATGGGTCAGTTCCACATCACCGCTGATCGCCAGTTTTTCAAACATACGGTAACGGTACGAGTTCACCGTTTTCGCACTGACATTCAATTGCTCTGCAATATCATTAACCTTTTGCCCCTGCGTAATCATCATCATAATTTGCAGTTCACGGTCAGATAAATCGTCAAACGGATTCTGGCTCTGGTTATTTACTTTACTCAGCGCCATTTTCTGCGCCACTTCATCAGAAATATGCCTGGCACCGGAATACACTTTACGGATGGCGGCAACCATCTCTTTGGGCGGTGAATTTTTTGAAATAAAACCCGCCGCGCCAAGTTGCATAACTTTAGTCGGCACAGGCTCTTCACACGACACAGACAACGCCAGTACTTTAATATCCGGGCAATAATGCAAAATACGTTTGGTTGCTGTCAGACCGCCCATACCGGGCATATTCATATCCATCAACACCACATCGGGTTCGTGCTGACGGCAAAACTGCAATGCATCTTCACCAGAGCCAGCTTCGCCTATCACCTTGATACCGCGCTCATCCATTAGTATGCGACTGATCCCAGTACGTACAAGCTCATGGTCATCAACTAACAGAACGTTAATCAATTTAGCCTCTCCGAGTTACTGGTTATTAGAATTATTATCGTTGTGTAGCATAGCCGAGCACGGCCTGTTTTGCTAACCAAATTACACAGATAATTACTGTTTTGCACACTTGGTGCCCAGCATGGCAGGAAGCCTGATGATTTGAAATAAAACACTGCAGAACAAGAGCTGTGGCGACGGGTTGATTTGACCGCCAGACCGGCTAAGACATAGAAATCGGAAGTGGCGGAGGGAGAGAGATTCGAACTCTCGGTGGGCTA
>CAZEGA010000070.1:0-9314 GCA_964511675.1 uncultured Rheinheimera sp. | reverse complement strand
TTAACCCACGACGGT
The DNA here is from genome assembly GCA_964511675.1 of uncultured Rheinheimera sp. Taxonomy (GTDB): domain Bacteria; phylum Pseudomonadota; class Gammaproteobacteria; order Enterobacterales; family Alteromonadaceae; genus Alishewanella. The sequence goes on along the minus strand of CAZEGA010000070.1, from coordinate 9,299 downwards.
TTTCAAGACCGTTGCATTAAACCGCTCTGCCATCCCTCCGCGATATGGGCGCATATTAAAAACAGCCAGCGCCGTTGTAAAGGGCTTTTTTATGATTTTAGGCTGTTTGCTTAGTAATTCGGCAACAAACCGGATTACATGCTAATTAAACAGCAAAAAACTGTCTGTTTACCGCCGGATAAATTATTTATGGCACAAAAAAACCACCTGTTGGTGGTTTTAATGGCGGAGGGAGAGAGATTCGAACTCTCGGTGGGCTATTAACCCACGACGGTTTTCAAGACCGTTGCATTAAACCGCTCTGCCATCCCTCCGGCGACGCGTATATTAATCACTAATGCCGGCAAAGGAAAGTGTTAAGTTTAAAAAATTATTATCTGCCGAAAATATCACTGCCAGCACTGGCCCGGCAGGAACTTAGCCAGTATGATAGTGTCAGATGTGCTATTAAACCTTTGTATCAGGAGGACATTACTATGTCATACAGAGACACTACCACCCTCAGCACTGCCGGGCGCAGCATTGAGATCAACAAAGTATTACGTAACACCTATTTCCTGCTGGCAATGACACTGATGCTCAGTGCCGTTACCGCAGCAATCGCCATGGCAATGAATATGTCGCCGATGGTGTCATTGGGCTGTTTTGTGGCCGGCTTTATTATGTTGTTTGTTGTGAATAAAAAAGCAGACTCTGCCAGCGGCATTTTCTGGGTATTTGCCTTTACCGGCTTAATGGGGGCGTCACTTGGCCCTATGCTGAATTATTATGCCGGCCTGGCCAATGGCCCGGCCCTGATTATGCAGGCACTTGGCGGTACTGCGCTGATTTTCTTCAGCCTGTCGGCCTATGTTCTGACCAGCCGCAAAGACTTCTCTTTTATGGGCGGTTTCCTGATGGTTGGCCTGATCGTAGTACTGGTTGCCGCGCTGGCCAATATTTTCCTGGCTATCCCTGCGCTGAGCCTGGCTATTTCAGCAGCGATTATCCTGATCATGTCAGCACTGATCCTGTTTGATACCAGCCGTATCATTCACGGTGGTGAAACAAACTACATCCGCGCTACGGTTGGTTTGTATCTGAATATCTTTAATATTTTCGTTCACCTGCTGCAGCTGTTAGGCGTGTTTGGTGGCGATGATTAAGCAGAGCGCTTTGCGAAGCTGACTCAATCCGATAAAATGCCCCGCCAGCCGGGGCATTTTTTATTGATGAGCCAGTTATGACCACTTTTGCTTTACTGCTGACGTCGCAGGGTTTTGCCAACCAGTGCCTGAGCAGTGCTTTGCTGTTTGCCCGAACCGCGCTGGCACTGGGCCATAAAATTGAGCATATTTTTTTATACCAGGATGCCGTTATGCTGGCCTCTGCCCAGATAGATCTGCCCGCTGACGAGCCAGACCTGAGTGAAGAGCTGGCAAAGTTTTGCCAGCAGCAGCAAATTCCCCTGCTGTTTTGTGTTACCGCCGCAGAAAAACGCGGTGTCAGCTCCGGCGCTGTACCACCGCGCGCTGGTTATACCGCCGCCGGGCTGGCTGAATTTGCCATGCGCCAGGCCAATATTGATAAACTGGTGCAGTTCTGATGCGTAATATTTTACTGATCCAGCGTCATGCACCTTACAACAGCAGCCATGGCCGCGAAGCCCTGGATCTGCTGCTGGCGCTGGCAGCGGTTGAGCATCAGGTCAGCGTGTTATTCAGCGGAGATGCGGTATACCAGTTGCTGGCGACCGCCGAACAGGCTGATTTTAAACTTAAAGCCTATACCCGCAGCTTTAAATTATTTGCTCTGTACGATATCGGGCAGGTTTATGTTTGTCAGGCCTCGCTTGAGCAGCGCCATATTCTGCCTGCTGAGCTGAGTATTGCTGCACGCTGTGTCAATGCAACACAAATACAGCAGCTAATAAACACGCAACATCAGGTGATCACTAGCTAATGAAACTCATTACAATCATCCACCCTGAGCTGTCAGTGCCGGAGCTGGCGTTACTCTGCCAGCCGGATGATGCCATCCTGCTGCGGCAGGACGCAGTCTGGCTGGTACGGCGCAGCGATATCAGCTGGCCGGTTCATACACTGTATGTGTTGCAGTCCGATCTGCAGCTACGCCAGTTGCAGGCTCCGGCTCAGTTTCAGCTGATAGACGCCCGGCGCTGGGTGGAGTTGACCGCCCAGGCTCAGCAGGTGCTGCTATGGCAACACTAAGCGTCAACGGCCTGCCACTGGTGCTGGATAAGCATGGTTATCTGGCTAATCTGCATGACTGGAATGAACAGGTCGCCCGGGCATTTGCCGGGGCGGAAAACATTGAGCTCAGTGCAGCGCACTGGGAAGTCGTGCATTTTGTACGGCAGTTTTATCTGGAATTTAACACCTCACCGGCCATGCGCTTACTGGTAAAGGCCATGGCGCAGCAGCTGGGGGCCGATAAAGGTAACAGCACCTACCTGTTTATGTTGTTCCCGCAGGGGCCGGCCAAGCAGGCGACCCGGATAGCAGGCTTGCCTAAACCGGCAAAATGTCTGTAAATCAGCTGGCTACCAGCCAAAAGCATCGCGCAGAATACTGACTATCGCCTCCAGGGTGACGATAGCAAATACCGCGACAATGCCAATAATAATGGCCAGGTAGATACCGCGCATTAATGCCGGGTTAGTTTGTCTGAAGCTTTTTCGGGATTTTTTAGTCATTCGCCGTACCTTGCAACATGCCATCCCAGTATAGTCCGGGATGGCGCTGAAGTGCCAAGGCGATGCTGGCTAATTTAACCGCTCAAGGCCACCCATATAAGGCCGCAGTACTTCTGGTACCACTATACTGCCGTCAGCTTGCTGGTAATTCTCCAGCAGGGCGACCAGGGTGCGGCCAACGGCCAGGCCGGAACCATTGAGGGTATGTAGCAATTCCGGCTTTTTCATATCAGGGCTGCGGTAGCGCGCCTGCATACGCCGCGCCTGGAAATCGCCCATATTAGAACAGGATGAAATTTCCCGGTAGGTATTCTGCGCTGGCAACCAGACTTCCAGATCGTAGGTTTTGCTGGAGCCAAAGCCCATATCACCGGTACATAACAACATAACGCGATAAGGTAAACCCAGTAACTGCAGCACTTTCTCCGCGTGGCCGGTCAGCTCTTCCAGTGCCTGCATCGAGTGTTGTGGCTGCACCAGCTGTACCAGCTCAACCTTATCAAACTGATGCTGGCGAATTAAGCCCCGGGTGTCACGGCCATAAGAGCCGGCCTCACTTCTGAAGCAAGGCGTATGGGCCGTATACTTTTGCGGCAGCTCACTGGCGTCGAATATGCTGTCGCGGGCCAGATTGGTTACCGGCACTTCGGCTGTCGGGATCAGCGCCAGCCCCTGGCCTTCTTCAGTGGCGGGCTGGGTATGAAACAGATCCGCGCCAAACTTGGGTAACTGACCGGTACCATACAGGCTGTTGTGATTAACCAGATACGGCACATACAGCTCGGTATAACCGTGTTCAGTCGTGCGTAAATCCAGCATAAACTGCGCCAGTGCCCGGTGCAGCCGGGCAATTTTGCCACGCATGACCACAAAGCGCGAACCGGTTAGTTTAACCGCACTTTCAAAGTCCAGGCCGTTATCTAAGGCTTCGCCCAGCGCAACATGATCTTTTGCAGCAAAATCAAACTGGCGCGGCGTGCCGAAGCGGCGCACTTCCAGATTGCCGTTTTCATCTTCTCCCACAGGGACTGATACATCAGGTAAATTCGGCACGGCCAGCGCAATTTGTTCAACTTCAGCTAACACTGCATCCAGCCTGGTTTTGGCGGCATCCAGTTGGGCGCCCAGGCCGTCTACCTCGGCCAGTAAAGGAGTAATATCCTCGCCGCGGCCTTTAGCCTGGCCAATCGCTTTGGAGCGGGTATTACGCAGGTTCTGTAGTTCCTGCGTGTCGGCCTGCAGCTGGCGCCGCTGTTCTTCCAGCGCCGTCAGTCTGGCGACATCCAGTACAAAGCCGCGCTCTGCCAGACGGGCAGCCGTTTGTTCGATTTCGTTGCGTAAAAATTTTGCATCTAACATAGTAATTACTTCATTGAACCCAGTTTAAGCCCTAACCAGGCAAGCGTTAAACATAACAGCACATTCAAAAGCACGTTCATCAGTGCTTTTAACACAGCCCCCTGCTGCAATAACAACACCGTATCCAGCGAAAAAGTGGAAAAGGTGGTAAAAGCCCCGATCAGGCCTATGGCCACCAGCGCACGCCAGGGTGCGGGCGACAGCGTACCGTTGCTGATCAGGGCATACAATAAACCCAGCACAAAAGAACCGAGAATATTAACCAGCAAAGTGCCAAAAGGGAATGACTTACCAAAAACATTCAGCGCAGCTTCGTTGCAGGCATAGCGCAGGCAGGCACCCACGGCACCGCCAGCGGCTATGGCCAGGTAAGTTAACACTATTTATCTCTCTTCTGCAGGCTTTGCGCATCCAACTGACGTAAATAACGCAGTTTTTCTGCCAGTTGTTTTTCCATACCCCGCTCAGATGGCTGGTAAAACTGTTGCCCGGCAAGCTGCTGTGGCAGATAACGCTCGCCAGCGGCATAAGCCCCCGGCTCGTCATGCGCGTAGCGATAGCCCTCGCCAAAGCCAAGCTGCTGCATCAGCTTAGTGGGTGCATTACGTAAATGCAGCGGGACCTCATACGCTGGCTGCTCACTCACCAGCTGTTTCAGCTGGTTAAACGCGCTGTATACCGCGTTGCTCTTCGGTGCCAGCGCCATATACACCGCCGCCTGCGCGATAGCACGCTCACCTTCGGCTGGCCCTACCCGTTCAAACGTGTCCCAGGCATTCAGTGCCAGTGTCAGCGCACGCGGGTCGGCATTGCCGATATCCTCGCTGGCAATCGCCAGCAGCCGTCTGGCAACATATAACGGGTCGCCGCCACCTGCCAGAATACGGCAGTACCAGTATAAGGCGGCGTCAGGATCTGAGCCGCGTACCGACTTATGCAAGGCCGAGATCAGGTCATAAAACAGATCGCCCTGATTATCAAACCCCGGCAATTGTTTTGGCACCAGGTGCTTCAGCGTAGCAAAACTGATCTGCTTACCGGCGGCGGTTGTATCTGTCAGCTCTGCAGCCTGCTCCAGAAGGTTAAGCAGCTTACGCGCGTCACCTGCGGCCAGTTGCAACAGTAATTGCTCTGCGTCCTGCGTCAGGCTGACCTGCTCTTTACCCAACCCACGTTCGGTATCGGCCAGCGCCCTTGCCAGCACCTGTTGTAAATCGTCATCGCTAAGGGGTTTGAGTACGCAAACACGGGCCCGTGACAAAATCGCGTTATTCAGCGCAAAGGACGGGTTTTCGGTAGTGGCGCCAATAAAAATAATGGTGCCATCTTCAATAAAAGGTAAAAAGGCATCCTGCTGGCTTTTATTAAAGCGGTGCACCTCATCGACAAACAACAAGGTACGCTGCTGGTACTGCTGCCGGCGTTGCTGGGCAACACTGATGGCATCGCGGATATCTTTAATACCCGATGTGACCGCCGACAATTTGATCATTGCCGCCTCGGCATGTGACGCTATGACCTCGGCCAGGGTGGTTTTACCGGTACCGGGCGGCCCCCACAGGATCAGCGAAAACACCCGGCCGGCAGGAATGGCCTTGCACAGCGCAGTGCCGGCACCAATCAGATGCTGCTGGCCGGCATATTCCGCCAGCGAGCGCGGCCGCATACGGGCGGCCAGCGGGCGAAAGTCTTCAGCGAAATCAAAAGAGAGTGTATCCAACTGTCAGCGCTGCCGTTGATCGTCTATATCGGTGCCTGCAGGTGGTTCAAACCGGAACAGGCTGGCATCCAGCGCAATATTCAGCTGTACCAGGGTAAAATTGAACTCGCTTAGCTGCGCATTCATATCCAGCACCTGCATTTTGGCCAGGGCATCGTCAGAAAAACTTAAGATCAGCTGCTTTACCGGGCTGTCGGCATGTTTTGCCCTGATCACAAACTGCTCACCATCCCGGCTGACATCATACTGCGCCCACAACTCGGCCTTGCCGGATGTCAGTAGCACAAAAGGTGTGCGGTTTACTTCTGTTGCTGCATCATACAGGGTTAACTGCTCCAGTGGCTCGTTGTAAAACCACAAGGTATCACCGTCACCGATAAACAGGTTTGGTTCCGGCTCAGTGGTTTCAAAGCGGAACAAGGCCGGTTGTTTCAGCAGCAGCTGGCCTTTGCCCTGCTGCAGCACCTGCTGCTGGGCATCCAGTACCCGCTGCTCAAAACTGGCAGAGAAGGTTTTAATCGTCGCCAGTTTCCGCTGCAGTAACTGCTCTGCGTTTTGCGCCACAGCCAATACCGGCGCACATAATAAGGCAAGTACCGCCCATTTCACTGCCATTTAATATCCTTTTGCCGGCCCACCCGGCACTATGACTTCGCGGTTACCATTGTGGCCCGGACCACTGACTATACCACTGTGCTCCATCTGTTCTACCAGACGGGCGGCCCGGTTATAGCCGATACGAAATTTGCGCTGCACCCCAGACACTGACGCCCGGCGCGATTCAATAACAAAGGCCACCGCCTGATCGTATAGCGGGTCGGCTTCGCCATCTTCACCTTCCAGCGTTTCGCCCGGCAGTAAATTTTCCTCTGTGGTTTCGCCGCTTAGAATCTCGGGTATGTAATTCGGCCGGCCACGGCGTTTCCAGTCCGCCACTACGGCATGCACTTCGTGGTCATCAACAAAGGCGCCATGCACCCGGGTCGGCACACCGGAGCCAGGCGGCAGATACAGCATATCACCCTGCCCCAGCAGGCTTTCTGCGCCCTGCTGATCCAGAATGGTCCGCGAATCAATTTTTGACGACACCTGAAAGGCAATCCGGGTGGGAATATTGGCCTTAATCAGGCCGGTAATCACATCGACCGATGGCCGCTGCGTTGCCAGAATTAAATGAATACCGGCGGCGCGGGCTTTTTGTGCAATACGGGCGATAAGCTCTTCTACTTTTTTACCGACTATCATCATCATGTCGGCGAACTCGTCTATCACCACCACGATGGACGGCAGTTTCTCCAGCAAGGGCGCTTCAGTACGCATATCGTCAGACGGGCGCCACAGCGGATCTTTTATCGGCGCGCCCCCGGCAATGGCGTCTTTAATTTTGACGTTATAGCCTTTAAGGTTACGCACGCCTAATGCTGACATCAGCTTATAGCGCCGCTCCATTTCACCGACACACCAGCGCAGGCCGTTGGCGGCATCTTTCATGTCGGTAACCACTTCGGTCAGCAGGTGCGGAATACCTTCATAAATCGACAGCTCCAGCATTTTCGGATCTATCATCAGAAAGCGCACATCTTCCGGTGTCGATTTATACAGCAGACTGCAGATCATCACGTTAACACCAACCGATTTACCGGAGCCGGTGGTACCCGCTACCAGCAAATGCGGCATTTTTGCCAGATCAGCCACCACCGACTTGCCGGCAATGTCTTTGCCCAGCACCATAGTCAGTGGCGATTTGGAGCTGTCAAAAACCTCATCGCCAATCACTTCGGATAAACGCACAATTTCGCGGTGCTGGTTGGGCAGCTCCAGACCGATATACGACTTGCCGGGAATAACTTCTACCACCCGCACACTGATGGCCGATAACGAACGGGCTAAATCCTTGGACAAACCGGTAATTTTGCTTACTTTCACGCCGGGGGCCAAATCCAGTTCAAACCGGGTTACTACCGGGCCCGGATGCACCCCGACCACTCTGGCTTCCACATTGAAATCGAGCAGTTTGGCCTCTACCAGACGCGATACCCGCTCCAGATCGGCCGGATCTATCGGGTTTTCTGCTCTATCCGGCCGGTCCAGCAACGCCAGTGATGGCAACTCCTCCAGCTGATGCGACACTTCAAGGCCATCATCGTCATCGTCCGTTACGGCAGCGAGTATAATTTCGTCCTCCGGCTCGGGTGGCAAGTCCAGCTGTTGCAGGGTCTGGGCCCAGCGCTCCTCTGTATCCGCTTCATCAATAGCGCTGAATGACAACTGTTCATCGGCCAGCGTCTCCACGGCATAATAGGCTTTAGCTTCGGTTTTCACGTCCAGCGGTTTAACCGGCAGCGGCTCAGGCGCCTTGATCAGCTGCGCAGGAGCATTCAACTCTGGCACATTGTGCCGGGCTAGCGGTTTAACCGGCCCGGCTTCGTTATCCTGCTCCCCGGCAAAAGGGTCATAATCATCAGCCTGGCGCTGTTTAATACGCTCCGGCAAACTGACAATAAACTGTACCGCAATAAAACAGGCAGCACCTACCGCATCGGCCACGGTAAACCAGGACACGCCTGTCATCAGGGTAAGGCCGGTGGCAAACCCGACCAGCAGCAGTAATACCGTGCCAATAAAATTAAAATATGGCAGCAGCGCGTTGCTGACCATATCGCCTACGACACCACCGGAGGAGAAATAAAAAATATCGTTAAAATTAATGCTGCTGATAGCCGTGGCGGTCAGCAAGGTCAGGATAAGACCAATAACCCGCAGCCCCAGGATCAGGTAGTCCAGCTGCAGCAAATCGTGGAAGCGTTTAAATAACAGATAGCCGCACAACGCCACCAGAAACGGTACCAGATAGGCAATCCAGCCAAAGCTGAGCAGCAGAAAATCTGCCAGCCAGGCACCTATAGGGCCGGTATAATTGCGCACATCGGTCTGGTAGCCGGTTTGCGACCAGCTGGGATCTGCCGGGTCAAACGACAATAATGCCAGCAGTAAAAACAAAGCAAAGCCAAAAAAGACTATAAGACCTACTTCCAGCAAACGCTGTACACCGTTCAGTGGAAAATACTCTCTGTTTTGCAAATGGAGCCCCTAATTTTATCGTCGTTCTTCAGTGAGCGCGTTGTTGCTTAAGATACCAGACAGACTGTAAAAGTGCATCCGTGAAGCGCCGCTGAACCGTGATTTAACCGTTTACTGCGACAAAAGTGGTTTGCTTTACTTCTTCCATCACCACATAGGTACGGCTTTCCCGCACACTGGGCAAACGCAGCAGGGTTTCACCCAGCAGTTCACGGTATGCCGCCATATTGGCCACCCGGGTTTTCAGCAGAAAATCAAAACTGCCGGACACCAGATGACACTCCTGGATCTCGCTCAGTTTCTGTACGGCCTTACTGAATTCATCAAAATCTTCCGGCGAGGTTTTACTCAGCGTAATTTCGACAAACACCAGCAAGGCTGCCCCCACCCGGTGCGGGTCGACCTGGGCGGTATAACCCAGAATAACGCCTTCGGCCTCCAGCT
>CAZEGA010000069.1:12569-12790 GCA_964511675.1 uncultured Rheinheimera sp. | reverse complement strand
ACCGGTATGCTCTGCAACTGCACCGGTGTAGGCGCAGCGTAGCCTTGCTCTGAAAGTACGCGCAGGATCGGCGCTGCCAATGCGAGAGATTGAAATGACATTAAAATTCCTGTTTTGCCCAACCTTACCTGCGCCAGCTGCCGGGTTAGCACAATGCACAGCGCGGTATAAAGCGCGCAGTATAGCAGAACAGCGCTCAGCGGGGTTAGCACAGTGAACAA
>CAZEGA010000069.1:7458-12559 GCA_964511675.1 uncultured Rheinheimera sp. | reverse complement strand
GTATATGGTGCAAACCGGCAGCGGCCAGCTGTATACCGGCATCAGCACAGATCCGGCACGCCGCTTAAGGCAACATAGCGGAGAGCTGAGCGGGGGCGCCAAAGCGCTACGCGGCAAAGGCCCGCTGACACTGGTATACCAACAGGCCATGCCGGACCGCAGCAGCGCCAGCAAGGCTGAATATCAACTAAAGCAATTAGCCAAAACCGCCAAACTGGCGCTTATTGCCAGCTATAACCCAAGTGAGAACTGATGGACAACTTTTTTCTGATCCTGGCTTATCTGTGTATAGGCGTATTGCTGCGCCGCCTGCCAACCATGCCGGAGAACAGCGGCATAGCACTGAATATGTATGTGCTTTATGTGGCGCTGCCGGCGCTGATCCTGCAAAACGTGCCACAGTTACAGTTTTCTGCCGAACTGCTGATCCCGGCCATTACGCCCTGGCTTTTGCTGCTGGCCGTAGTCGCAACAGTATTAGTGCTCAGTAAAGTATTGCACTGGTCACGCGAGGTTACCGGCGCGTTATTAATCGTGCTGCCGCTGGGTAATACCTCTTTCCTCGGTTTTCCGATGACCGAGGCCTTATTTGGCAGCGCAGCCATGCCTTATGCGGTGGTATATGACCAGGTCGGCTCTTTTATTGCACTCGCCACCTATGTCACCATAGTCGCGGCACTGTACAGCCCGACCGCAGCGAAACCGACAGCCAAAAGTATCATGATTAAAATTGTGACTTTTCCGTCTTTTATTGCACTGGCGCTGGGCTTGCTGCTGCGTGGCCGGGAATATCCGCCTTTTGCCAGCCAGTTAATTGACAGCTTAGCCGCTACCCTGGTGCCGGTAGTCATGATTGCGGTAGGTTTTGCCCTAACCATAAGATTCAGCAAAAGTGAGGTATCGCCGCTGGTAAGCGCTTTGGTTATCAAACTGCTGATGATGCCAGCATTAGCCGCGCTGCTCTGGTTCAGTCTGGGACAAAGCGGCACAGCAGTACAGATCAGTATTTTTCAGGCCGCTATGCCGCCGATGATCTCGGCCGGTGCCATAGCGATAATGGCCGGACTGGCGCCGCGGCTGGTCAGCGGCATTATTGGTATTGGTATCCTGCTGGGCTTAGTCAGCTTACCCATAGTGTTCTGGCTGCTGAGCTAATCTGCTTTTGTACTGTCTTCGGCTGGCGGCTTTAACCGGCCAGCCTTTTTCAGCGCATCGTGCAGCAAGTACTCTATCTGGCCGTTAATACTGCGAAACTCATCATCTGCCCAGCGCTGTAACGCGCTGAGCATGGCTTCATCAATACGTAAGGCAAAGGCTTTTTTCGCCACAACAACATCCTATTGGTACAGACTGCCGGCGTTTACTACCGGCTGTACACTATTGTCGGCACACAGTACCACCAGCAGATTACTGACCATAGCAGCTTTGCGCTCTTCATCCAGCACCACTACCTGTTTTTCGGATAACCGCTGTAAGGCCAGCTCTACCATACCTACGGCACCTTCAACAATTTGCTGCCGCGCCGCTACTATTGCTGCAGCCTGCTGCCGTTGCAGCATGGCACTGGCAATTTCCGGAGCGTAGGCCAGGTGGCTGATCCGCGCTTCCAGTACCTGCACCCCGGCTTTGTTTAACCGCGCCTGGATTTCGTTTTTCAGCAGTTCGGTCACTTCATCGGTACTGCTGCGCAGGCTGATCACGTCATCAGAACCGGCGTCATAGGCATAGCTGGAAGCTAAATGACGGATAGCCGACTCGCTCTGGATGCTGACAAAGTTTTCGTAGTTATCCACTTCAAAAACCGCCTCGGCGCTATCGACCACTTTCCATACCACTACGGCAGCAATTTCTACCGGGTTGCCGGCATTGTCGTTCACTTTCATTTTGCTGCTTTCAAAGTTACGTACCCGCAGCGACACCTTTTGCTTGCTGTACAACGGGTTTGACCAGCGCAAGCCATTGTTAAGATCGGTGCCGACATAACGGCCAAACAGCTGTAATACCGCCGACTGGTTCGGCTGCACCATATAAAAACCAAACCAGCAGATAAACACGACAACCGCAGCCAGTACAAATACGGCTTTCAGCAAGCCAGGCATAAGTGCCACTGCAGCCAGCATCAGCAATTGCAGCGCAAACAGTACTGCAACCATGCCAAAACCACCTTTACTGTTAATCATACGTTCCTGCAACATAGCCACCTCTTAATGATATTAATTTGATATCACTTTAGCTGATACAAGCTAAATTGCAAGTAATAAAAAAGCTGATCCCGGATCAGCTTTTTAGTCCCTGTTTTACTTTGTGCCGCCCAGGGTGAACCTGGCTTAGCTCAGGGTTACCCGGGCAAACTTGCGTTTACCTACCTGATAAATTTGCGTGCTGCCTTTCGCCACTTCCAGCCTGGTATCTGCTATTTTGCTTTCGCCATTCAGCTTCACCGCACCTTGTTTAATCATGCGGATAGCTTCTGAAGTGCTGTCGACCAGACCGGCTTCTTTTAGCAGGTTCGCTATCGGCATACGGACACCTTCACAGCTTACGCTGATCTCCGGGATATCATCCGGCAAGGCGTTTTTACTGAAGCGCTGGATAAAATCCTGGTGCGCGGCCTCTGCTGCGGCCTCGTCATGGAAGCGGGCAATAATCTCCTTCGCCAGCAAAATTTTAATATCACGCGGGTTAGCGCCGTCAGCGACCTGTTGTTTTAACGCACTGATTTCTTCAATGGGTTTAAAGCTGAGCAAATCGTAGTAACGCCACATCAGCTCGTCAGAAACCGACATAATTTTGCCGAACATATCGTTAGGCGCATCGGTAATACCAACATAATTACCCAGTGACTTAGACATCTTCTGCACGCCGTCCAGCCCTTCCAGCAGCGGCACCATCATTACCGTTTGCGGACGCTGGCCTTCGTCTTTTTGCAGCTCGCGGCCCATCAGCAGGTTAAAACGCTGGTCAGTACCGCCCATCTCGATATCTGCTTCCAGCGCTACCGAATCCCAGCCCTGCACCAGCGGGTATAAGAATTCGTGGATAGCAATAGGCTGGTTATTGCCAAAGCGCTTTTTAAAATCGTCACGCTCCAGCATGCGGGCAACGGTCTGGCGCGATGCCAGCTTAATCATACCGGCCGCGCCCAGCTCTCCCATCCACTCTGAGTTAAAAGCAACCCGGGTTTTTGCCGGGTCCAGTATCTTAAATACCTGTTCTTTATAGGTTTCGGCATTGGCCAGCACATCTTCGCGGCTTAGCGGCTTGCGGGTCACATTCTTACCGCTGGGATCGCCGATCATGCCGGTAAAATCACCGATCAGAAAGATCACGTCATGGCCCAGTTGCTGGAAAGTACGCAGCTTATTAATCAGCACAGTATGGCCAAGGTGTAAATCAGGTGCAGTCGGGTCAAAGCCTGCCTTTACTTTTAACGGCTTGCCTTCTTTCAATTTGGCAATAAGCTCTTCTTCCAGCAGAATGTCTTCACAGCCGCGTTTTAATTCAGCTAAAGCCTGCTCCCAATCCGCCATTTTCGTCTCCTGATGTAATACCTGATCGTGCAAAGTTTCCGCATTCTATAGTATGTTCAGCCCCGGGGAAACGCACAAAAGTCTGGTATCAGGTAAAAAAACGGTATATGCTCGGATTTTGCGCGTTTGTTGAGCCAAGAACCGTATTATGCGCCAATTCGTCACTAAAATTCCCAAACCACACCGCGTGCTGATTGCCGCCACCTCGGTGTTATTGTCTGTCGTGCTGTTACTACCCTCTGAGCAGGCTGCTGCATCTAAAAGCAGCAAGCATGACAGCCTTGAAATAGGTAAACGTTACAGCCTGGATATTCCGCTGCAGGCGGACACTTTTACCGAAGAAGAACAGGCTATTGCGGCTTTGGCTGAACTGCCAGAGGAAGATTTGTCTTTAAACTGGCAGGCACTGCAGGTCAGAAAAGGCGATGCCTTATCCGCCCTGTTCAGCAAAGCCCGCGTCAGCCAGCAGGTTATGCTGGACATACTGGCGTTAGGCAAACAAACCCAGACCCTGACCCGGTTGTTCCCGGGCGAGCAACTGGAGTTTGGCCTGAACGCTGACGGTGAGCTGCAGGAGCTGCGCTACGCCCTGAACCATTTAACCACCTTGCGCATCAGCCGTGGCAGTGACGGTAAATTTATTGCTGAAGAACTGAAAAAAGAAGTGGAACTGCGCAGCCAGTTCGCCAGTGCAGCAATTCGCAGTAACTTCTGGAGCGCCGGGATTGAAGCCGGATTAAGCGAAGCGCAGATTATGAACCTGGCCGGTATCTTTGGCTGGGATATCGACTTTGCGCTGGATATCCGCGCCGGTGACAGTTTCAGCGTGCTGTACGAAACCCAGTACGTTGACGGCGAGTTTATCAGCAACGGCAATATTGTGGCCGCCCAGTTCCAGAACCAGGGGCACCTGTACCAGGCAGTACGCCACACCGACGGCAATTATTACAAACCAGATGGTGCCAGTATGCGTCAGGCATTCCTGCGGGCACCGGTCAGTTTTCAGTATGTCAGTTCAAACTTTAACCCACGCCGCTTACACCCGGTTTTAGGCACAGTGCGGGCACATAATGGCGTGGATTACGTTGCACCGGTCGGTACACCGATTATGGCAGCAGGCGATGGCCGGGTGATAACCTCAGCCTATAACAATATTAATGGCCACTATGTGTTTATCCAGCACGCCAATAACATTGTTACCAAGTATCTGCACTTATCGCGCCGTGATGTAAAACAGGGTGACAGGGTACGGCAGGGCCAGCATCTTGGCCGGCTTGGTGCTACCGGCCGGGTTACCGGTGCCCATTTGCATTATGAGTTTGTTATCGACGGTGTACACCGTAACCCCAGAACCGTGAAGCTGCCACAGGCGAACCCGCTGACAGGTACAGAACAACAAACCTTTGCCGCCCAGGCCTCGCAGCTTCTGGCACAGTTACAAACCAAAGAACGGGTACTGCTGGCAAAAACTACAGCCAGTGCCGGCACAGCACCATAAATTAACACGGCAATTAAACCTACTGCAGGGAGAAATCCACGAACCGGCTTGCCCACGCCAACACGCCGTAAAC
>CAZEGA010000069.1:0-7448 GCA_964511675.1 uncultured Rheinheimera sp. | reverse complement strand
ATCCGGTGGACCAGCAGAGCTGTTCAAATTCGCTCCCGGCGAATTTGTCGGCCATCCTGGCCTGCAACGGTTGGCTTAGGGCAAGCCGGTTCTCGCTTAAGATAAGTAGGTTTTACCGGGCTTTCTTTTATTACCAATATAGCTAGCCCACCAGTGCCAGCAAAATACCTGCTGCCACTGCAGAGCCGATCACCCCGGCCACATTCGGCCCCATGGCGTGCATCAGCAGGAAGTTATGCGGGTTGGCTTCCAGGCCGAGCTTATTCGCCACCCGGGCCGCCATTGGCACTGCCGATACCCCGGCTGCCCCTATCAATGGGTTAATCGGCTGTGTTGAAAAGCGGTTCATCAGTTTTGCCATCAAGACACCGGAAGCCGTACCGATAGCAAAAGCAATCGCCCCCAGTACCAGTATCCCCAGGGTCTGGTACGTCAGGAACTTATCCGCACTGAGTTTAGACCCCACTGCCAGCCCAAGAAAAATGGTGACTATATTAATCAGTTCATTCTGCGAGGTTTTACTGAGCCGCTCCACCACACCGCATTCACGCATCAGGTTGCCCAGGCAGAACATGCCTATTAACGGCGCAGCCGACGGCAACAGCAAGATAGTCAGTAGCAACACCAGCAGCGGGAAAATAATTTTTTCCTTTTTTGTCACTGTACGTAATTGCACCATCTGGATCTGCCGCTCTGCCGTTGTGGTCAAAGCACGCATAATCGGCGGCTGGATAATAGGCACCAGTGCCATATAGGAATAAGCGGCAACCGCTATAGCGCCCAGTAAATCCGGCGCCAGCCTGGAGGCCAGAAAAATAGCAGTCGGGCCATCGGCGCCGCCGATAATGGCAATAGCCGAGGCTTCTTTCATGGTAAAGCTGATCCCAGGCACGGCATTCAGCGCTATGGCACCAAGCAGAGTGGCGAAAATACCAAACTGCGCGGCCGCCCCCAGTAACAGCATCCTGGGATTAGCGATCAGGGCGCCAAAGTCAGTTAGCGCCCCCACCCCCATAAAAATCAGCAAGGGAAATACACCGCTTTCAATACCCACGGTATAAATGATATACAGCAAGCCGCCCGGCTCTGCCAGGCCTGCCAGCGGGATATTGGTCAGCACAGCACCAAAACCGATCGGCAGCAGCAACAGCGGCTCAAAACCACGGGCAATGGCTAAATACAGTAACAAAAAACCGACCAGCATCATCACTGCCTGACCGGCGGTAAAATTCGCCAACCCGGTAGAGGCAATTAAAGTTGCAACAGCGTCCATGAAAAATCCTCAGTTCAGTCTAGTCAAAGCTGATCAGTACATCGCCGGTATTCACCGCATCACCGGCAGCAACATGAATATTGACCACAGTGCCGTCAGACACTGCCCGCACTTCGGTTTCCATTTTCATCGCTTCCATAATGATAACCACATCACCACGTTTAACACTTGCCCCCACCTTGGGGATAATTTTCCAGATATTGCCCGCCAGTGGTGCATTTAATGTGGCACTGCCGGTCACAGAGGCACTGGCAGGAATATTTTCGGCCACCACAGGCTTAACCGAGCTCAGCTCACCGCTGGCCGCCACTTCCACTTCATACACTTTACCGTCTACCCGCACACTGTAACTGGCCGGCCCGCCTGGCACCGGTTTTACCGCGGCTTTAGCTGCGGGTTGCCCTTCAGCCGTTACTGCATCAGGCACCGGCTCAAATGCCGCCGGATTATCACGGTTTTTCAGGAATTTAAGCCCCACCTGTGGGAACAGTGCATAAGTCAGGACATCGTCTATCTGCTCAGTTACCAGGCGGATACTCTCGCTTTTAGCCAGTTCGCTCAGCTCGGTTTCTAACTTAGCCAGCTCAGGTTGCAGTAGATCAGCCGGCCGACAGCTGATAGCTTCGCTGCCGGCCAGTACCCGCTGCTGCAGTTCAGTATTCACCGCTGCCGGGGTGGCGCCGTACTCGCCTTTGAGTACGCCAGCGGTTTCTTTGGTAATGCTCTTATAGCGCTCGCCGGTCAGCACGTTTAACACCGCCTGGGTGCCGACGATCTGCGAGGTGGGTGTCACCAGCGGTAAAAACCCCAGATCTTCGCGCACCTGCGGAATTTCTTTTAATACCGCATCCAGTTTATCCAGCGCGCCCTGCTCTTTTAACTGGCTTTCCATATTGGTTAGCATGCCACCCGGCACCTGCGCCAGCAGAATACGGGCATCAACACCTTTGAGTGAGCCTTCAAACCGGGCATATTTTTTCCGTACCTCACGAAAGTAAGCCGCAATATCCGCCAGCCGTTCCAGGTTTAAGCCGGTATCACGCGCAGTGCCTTCAACAATGGCGACCATAGTCTCGGTCGCACTGTGGCCATAGGTCATACTCATTGATGAAATAGCGGTATCCAGCATGTCGATACCGGCATCTATGGCCTTCTGGTAAGTGGCGGTACTTAACCCGGTAGTGGCATGGCATTGCATTGCCAGTGGAATGCGGGTGGCTTCTTTAATCCGCGTGACCAGCTCTTCACACTCATAGGGTTTCAGTAAACCGGCCATATCTTTAATACAAATGGAGTGACAGCCCATATCTTCCAGCTGGCGGGCCATATCAACCCACATATCTATGGTATGCACCGGGCTGACGGTATAGGAAATAGTGCCCTGGGCATGCGCCCCCACCTTGACCGCCGTCTGCACTGCCGTTTGCAGGTTACGGATATCATTCATCGCATCAAAGATGCGGAACACATCGACGCCATTTTCATGTGCCCGTGTGACAAAAGCGGCCACCACATCATCGGCATAATGGCGGTAACCCAATAAATTCTGACCGCGCAGCAACATTTGCTGCCTGGTATTTGGCATGGCTTTTTTCAGCTCGCGGATACGGTGCCAGGGATCTTCGCCCAGATAGCGGATACAGGCATCAAAGGTGGCGCCCCCCCAGGATTCCACCGACCAGTAACCCACTTTATCCAGTTCGGCGGCAATCGGCAGCATATCTTCCAGCCGCAACCGGGTGGCCAGCAGCGACTGATGCGCATCGCGCAGCACCAATTCAGTAAGTAATAATGGCTTGCTCATACCTGAGTCCTCTTATTGTTGTTGGCGATATTGATGCACCGCTGCCGAAATAGCGGCAATCACTGCTGGCGCAGGCCCTGTGGCAGCGGTATCAGCCAGGGCGGGTTTTTCTGTGGTTTTTACCGGGAAATACCGCTGCATAAGCCTGCTCAGCTGCTGTACCACAAACACCAGCAGCAGTAAAAAAGCAAACACGCCCACCATGCCGATAATCATCAGGTTGAATGCTTCCAGTAACAAGTCTGCGACCATAGCCAAGGCTCCTTTAACAGCTGACCGGCGATACCGGCGTAACGTCAACCTGGTTCAGCCACACCGGGAGTGTGTGGTGTTATCAGGCCGACCCTGCATTATGCGTAGTTAAAGCAGTTGTTCTAAATAAAACTCAGTGATAACTGGTATTAATCTGAACAATTTGCATACGGCGATACATTACACGTAAAGACATTCAAGTGTCTAGCCATCTGAAACAGGTTTTATCAGACGGCAGGTTTGATCGCCAAGCTGATTTGTTCACTTAACTGGCGTAAACCACTGCCTAAGGCAGTCACCAGCGCCGGGTAGCCATCTGCCGCCAGGGGGACACGAATGGTAAACGGCTCACTGCCGGTCTGGGTATTCAGCTGGTAACGGCCGCTCAGCACCGCGTAGCCATCTGCTGTGCCATGAAAGCGGTCCAGTTGTACAGACACCACTATAGTATCCGGCTGCATGCTAAGAGCCGCAGTATAAGGCAAGGCAGCCGCCAGCAATTCCCGTAGCTGACGTTGTACCTGTTGATCCAGCGGTTCTGCCCACAGATGCTGGCGCGCCATATTCAGCTCTACATCAGACTGTTGCAGCACCAGGCCGCGGCCATTCAGATAACTGGCCACCTGCACCGGTGCAACATAAAATGTCGCCGCAGCACTATGCAAGCGGGTGCTGGCCGGTACCGGCGCTAACTGGTAGTAATGCAGGGCTGCCGGGCCGGAGCAGGCACTGAGCATAAGTAATACTGCGATACTGGTAAGCCTCATTGTTTTGCCCTCTTAGGTTGCGGATCGGCCGGTTGCGCTGCTTCAAACACCAGGGCATTACTTTGCTGGTTCAGCGTTTGCAATACCGGTTGCAGCTCACGTATTACCTGCTCCAACGCCTGTAAATTGCCATTCAGCCGCTCATACACCGGTGCCCCCGGGCTGAAACCGGCAAGCATTTGCTGTAATAATGCCAGACTTTGCTGCAGATCTGCCGGCAGCTGCTGCACCTGCTCACTGCCCAGCAAGCTGTCAAACTGCTGCACCATCTGGCTTAACTGCTGCATTGTCTGCTGGGCACTGAGCATCGTCTGCTCACCCTGTACCAGTAATTGCTCAACCGGCAGATTATTAATTTTATCCAGCGCCATCAGGATTTTCTGCTCAATGTTACTCAGGCCGCTGCGTGCGGTAGGCAGCATGGGGTAACCGGCACTCTGGCTCAGTGCCAGCTGCTGCCCCTGCAAGGCTTGCCGTTCGTTGTCCAGGGTGTTATCCAGGCTGAGATCCAAATCTATGTAAAGTGCTCCCGTCAGCAGGTTGCCGGTTTTAAGCGTTGCCCGCATCCCCTGTGCCACCGCTTTATCCAGCTCCTGTCGTAACTGGCTCAGACTCAGGTTCTCATACAGACGCCCGGCTTCAATCCGGATTAGAACCGGTATCCCCTGCTGTAAAGACACTTCAAACGGTTTATCAATAGAAAAGAAAAACGGCACACTGGCCACCGTACCCACCCGCACGCCACGGTACTCTACCGGCGCACCGGCTTTCAATCCGCGTACCGACTCGTCAAAAAACAGCAGATACTCGACAAACTCACTGTACAGGCCTTCCTGGATACTTTGCTGATCGGGAAACAGCTGAAACTCGGTACCATCCTGCGCCGGCCGTCCTGCCGGCCAGCCCTGCATCAGGTCGAAACTGACACCACCGGTTAATAATGTGGCCGCCGAGCCAACATCCACTTTCAGCCCCTCTGCTGACAAATTTACCGCAAAGCCACTGCTGCGCCAGAAACGCACGTTTTCGGTGACCATCACGTCGAAAGGTTCACGGATATAGATCTGGTAGTTGGTGCGCCGCTGGGCCAGATCAAACTCACTGAGCTCAACAGTACCAACATCATAACCGCGATACAGTACCGGATCGCCCACGGCCAGCCCGGCGCTGTCATTGGTGGTTAATGTTACCCTGATCCCCGGGGCATCAGCCGGTGCCACCGGTGGTGCGTCCAGCAGGCGGAATTCCAGCTGCGGCGCTTTGCCATCACCGGGCTGTAATTCAATATAAGCGCCTGACAGCAAGGTATTCAGCCCGGTAATACCGCCACGGCCTATCTGCGGCTTAACCACCCAGAACTGCGAATCTGAGTTCAGCAGCGGTGTTACCGTCGGTTTCATCCGTGCTTTAATAATAACCTGCTGCAGGTTGTCACTCAGCTCCACCGACACCACCTGGCCTACATCAACACTGCGGTTTTTTATCGCGGTTTTACCCGCCACTATGCCTTCAGCATCAGTGGCAAACAAGGTCAGTAAAGCGCCCTGCTGCTGGTAGTGGTTATACAGCATCCAGACACCGATCAGCACAGCCGCCAGCGGTACCACCCAGATAGGCGACCATTGCCGGATACGGCGCACCTGTGCACTATGTTGTTCAGCCAAAATGTTTTTCCTTCTCGGGTAACGGGTCCCACAGCAGCCGTGGGTCAAAGCTCAGTGCGGCCAGCATGGTCAGGATCACCACCGCAGCAAACACCAGCGCCCCCATGCCGGGGTACACGCTCATCAGCAAATCAAAACGTACCAGTGCCGCCATAATGGCTACCACCAGTACATCCACCATCGACCAGCGCCCCACCCAGTCAACCAGGCGGTATATCTGGGTGGAATATTGTTGCCGGCGTGACAGTGGCAGGCGGGTTAAATAACACAACCAGAACATAATCAGGATCTTGGCAACCGGCACTATCACACTTGCCAGCAGAATAATCAGCGCCACCGGGTAGGCACCGTCCTGCCACATCAGCAGCAGGCCACTGATAATAGTAGAATCGAGGGCTTCCCCAAAAGACACCGTACGCATGATCGGCATCAGATTCGCCGGAATATACAATACGGCCGCAGCGATCAGCAGCGCCAGGGTATTCTGAATACTGGCACGTTGGCGCAACGACACCCTGGTATGACAACGGCTGCAATGGCTTTGGGTAACAGGGATGATCGCCGTGCAAACCCGGCACAGTTTTAAATTTTGCTGCAGGGCACTTTTTCCTGCATGCGCCGCCACCTGCGGTGCCGGACAAGGCGCAATCCGCGACCAGAGTTCACGCCGGTCAATTACCTGAAAAGCGCGCAGGTGCAGCAGGCAAAACAGGCAAAACGCCCAGAAACTCGGGCCAAGCGAAATATCCGCGTCAGCCACCAGTTTGACGAAACTGATAATCAGCCCCATCAGGAAAATATCCACCATACTCCAGGGCTTCAGCATATACAGTACCCGGGCCACCCAGGTCCGCGCCGGCAACGGGTACAACATCCCCAGTTTCAGATACACGATAGCCAGCATACAGCTGGCAGGCACCGCCTGAATAAACAGCCAGATCAGCAGTGCCAGCCATTGATGATGTTCGGCAAACAGCACTGAAGAGGTATCAAAAAAACTCATTTCGTGACTGTTACCGGCAGCATACATGCTGACAAAAGGAAACAGGTTAGCCAGCAGCAGCATAAATAAGGCGGAACCAGCGAACAAAACAGGCCGCACTACAGGGTCGGGGTGGCGCGCATCCAGGTGGTTAGCGCAACGCGGGCAGCAGGCTTCTTCACCGGGGGCTAACTGCGGCAGCTCCTGCACCAGATCACAATGCCGGCACAATGCCAGTTCCGTCTGCGGCGCAGCGGGCTGGGCCGGTACTGTTGCGGTTGTGATCCGGGGCGTTGTCACGATTCAGGCTTACCTGTGTTGGCACATTTTCTCAAAATTACCTGGGGTTGCTGAACACAGGCTGATTGGAAAAGCCAGAGTTGCAGTGCCAATTTATAGCATAATCACAGCAACTTAGCGATGTGCCTTTAGAGCGTGTTGACGTTTAATATCAGCCAAAATAGCAAAAACCCGCTTTGGCGTTAACCGTAGCGGGTTCTTCGTAGATGGCGGACGCAGGAGGATTACAAGCGGCTATCCTGCCGCTTGCCCTGCGGGCCAGCCTGCGGCTGTTCCCATTTGCTCCCGGCAAATGGGTCGAACCTGACGGAGCTTCTCACCCGCCTGCGTCGATGCTACCGCAAGTCAGAAAGCAAAAACCCGCTTTGGCGTTAACCGTAGCGGGTTCTTCGTAGATGGCGGACGC
>CAZEGA010000068.1:12478-12811 GCA_964511675.1 uncultured Rheinheimera sp. | reverse complement strand
CGACAAACAGCTGGCCGTGCTCGTCATAGCCATAATACAGCGGGATAATGCCGATATGGTCGCGGGCGATAAGATAACGGTTTTGCTCGGCGTCAAATAAAATAAACGCGAACATCCCCTGCAACTGGTCGATAAAATCAGCCCCGTGCTGCAAATACAGCGGCAGAATAACCTCACAATCCGACTTGGTTTTGAACGGGTAGGGCGTCGCCAGCGCTTTTTCGAGCTGTTTATGATTGTAGATCTCACCATTCACTGCCAGAATGTGATTTCGATTATCATTAATCAGGGGCTGGGCACCATTTTCAGTATCTACAATTGCCAGACGCTCGT
>CAZEGA010000068.1:0-12468 GCA_964511675.1 uncultured Rheinheimera sp. | reverse complement strand
CCAGTCCGGACCACGGTGGCGTAATAACTTGGATAACTGCAGCGCCTGCTGGCGCAAGGCTTTAACATCCGTTTTGATGTCAAGCACCCCGAATATCGAACACATGATTAACCTCTGTACATTAAATTAGTAAAAAGACATTCTTGTTGAATGTTTCATTTGGCAGTATGTACGTCTAAACGCACTCTCAGACTCTGCCATGCCATGCTAAAAATGCAAGCGGTTTTTCATGCTTTTGCCAACTAATTCGCACTGCAGGTTTTCAGGTGACAATACCAACACCACCACAATCACCAGCGGCAAATAAGCCCCGCTTTGTGCCACCGCCAGAGTGGTCGGCAGCACTGTTGGCCGGTAATCCGCTGTTTAGCGATCTGTGCCTGCACTTTCCGCTGGCCAATTTTGCCACCTGGCCCGGTGTACAGGTGTTAAATCAGTGGCGTACAGATCCGGCATTTGGTTTTATTGATAATGCAGCATTTGCCAGCGATGGCCGCTATTATGAAGAGTATATTTTTGCCGCTAAGCAGATACCCACCCGCAAGCACAACTGGCATGATTTATTTGGCGCGCTGATCTGGTGTTTATTCCCCGAAACCAAAGCCTTACTTAATCAGCTGCATATGGCTGAAATTGCCCGGCACGGCCTGCAGCAGCGCAGTAAGCTGCGTAATAAGCTAACCCTGTTTGATGAGTGCGGCGTGCTGCTTTGCCTTGAACCTGAAGCGCTGGCGCAGGCTGAGCTGCTCCGCCGCCATCAATGGCAGCAAAGCTTTGTCGATAAGCGCAGTGACTGGTGGCAACAGCTCAGGCCAATCATTTTTGGCCATGCTATCTATGAAATGGCTACTGCACCCTTTATTGGTTTAACGGCCAAGGCATTGTTTTTACCGGTGCCTGCCGGTTTCAGCCAGTGGTCTTTGCCAGCAACTTATCAGTATGCCGATAGGTTGCTGGCTCAGCAAATTGAAAGCGGGCAACTGCTTAGTGCGGAGCAGCTTACGCCACTGCCGTTACTGGGGGTACCGCTGTGGTACCCGGCCAATAACCAGCCTGGGTTCTATCAAAACCGGGATTACTTCCGGCCGGAGCGTGCAGGGCAGACATTAGCGTAGCACCAGCTCCACCCTGCGGTTGGCTGCTTTGCCCTCGCTGCTGCCGTTATACTGTTGTGGCGACATAGCGCCCACGCCTTCAGCCAGCAACCTGTCGGCGCTAATACCTTGTTTTTGCAGTGCTTGCAAAATACTGCCGGCTCTGGCTTTAGACAGCTGCATATTATGGCTGTGGCTGCCGCTGTTGTCGGTATGGCCAACCACATAAAACTGCTGCTGCGGGTGCTGTCGTATATAGTTAATTATTACCTCTAAAGCGGGAGCTGATTCTGCTAACAGCTCGGCACTGTCGGTAGCAAAGTGTAAACCATGCAGCACTACCTTGCCGCTGCGGGCCAGCTCGTTCTGGATATATTCGGTATCAATACTGACGCGGTTGGTTTGCATACTGGTTACTTCTACAATGTCGTGGGCAATATCGACATTAGTGTGCTCATTGTGTTTAAGTACAAAAACTGACAGATAAATATCCTGCCCATTAAGTGTTTTGTGGGCTGTTAGCATGCGGTAGTCATCCCTGGCAGAAACACTGTTACTTAAATAGCCTTTAAAACGGTGTCTGTCCGGGCTACCTTGCCATAAGCGGGCTTGTTGTCCATTACCACAGGCCTGATGTTCACAGCTGAATAAAAGATTAAAGCCGGCATTTTGTAACGCTTGCTGATAATTACGGAATACCTGCAAGGTGGATTGATCTTTGCCTGCTTCGTAATGCAACAGGGTCGACTTTCCTGACAGCCTGAGTTGAGGTACCTGATTATTCTCATCGGCAATACCGGTAGCCAGGCGTACTTCAGTAAATTCAGTTTCAGTGCGCTGGGTAAGTCTGGCACCCTGGTAACGTGAAATAAGCGGGTGATCACCGCCTGTTGCCTGATCTGCCCCCGCCGGAGCCGATACGGGGGCTGGCTCTGGCTGGCTGAGCACTGCTTTTGTTGATATATCAACCAGCCCTAACTGCAGGATTTGCGGTTCGGTAATAATTTGGCCAACGGTAACCCTGTTGCCATGTTCTGCTTTAATTAACCATTGCAGATAGGTTGGGTGTTCGTCTGGTCCCAGCCTGGCCAGAATATAATAGTGTTCTTCGTTAAAGCCTGAGAAATTATCCAAATCTGAAAACACACTTCGTGTCCAGTGTGCCTGCCGTACCAAAGCATTAGAAAAACCTGCGCCACAATCTGAACGGCACAATAGTAACAGTGTGGCGTTTAGTCGTTTTACTACATCCAGGTAGTTTTCTGCGATATGCAGGGCTGAGTGATCACCTTCTATTCTATAAATATGCCCTGTTTGTTTGCCAATTACCTTAACGCCATGAAACTGTTCACCTTGTGTCAGTTTGTTATGCGGGATAAGTACCCCGGTGTAATTACTTACTGCATGGCGCTGTATTTTAGCCCCCTGGTAGGCTGATACCAACGGGTGATCCGATGCTGCCATTGCTATAAAACTGGCAGCACTGAGCAAGCACATTATCAGATAACGCATAGCATTCCTTAATTCTAACTCTCAGCTTTACTTACGCACACAATAGCTGTGCCTTGTGCGAGATTGTGATTGAATTGTTGATGTAAAAGTTGCCGGATGGTAGCATTTGTTGCCAGGGCAAACAACTCTATACCTGCCCTGGCCATACAAGCGAGCTGATTAAAAATATAACAAAAGTATGTATTACTTAAGGGCTGTAAGTGTCTGAAGTGTTAATTGTTTCTAATGAAAAAACAGCGTTGAAAGCTGTATATGGTTGCTTAAATTTACTGTCATTTCCATATTGGCAGCTCAGTCCGGCTGATTTAACCAACATGCCACAACGCGAGGTTGAACCCCGCTGGTTACTACTTAAACTGCCAGGCCGTAGCACTGATTATGCATCAAACTGCGCATATATTAGCGACATAACTGTTGAACAGCCGCTGGCGCTATTAGTTGACTCGAATCCCCGGGCGGCAGAGGCCTTTGCCCTGGAGCAAGGTTGTATTGGCGTTTTGTCACTTGATATGCCGGCGGATCAAATGGTTAAAGCTATTACGACATTACACAATGGCGGCTTGTGGTATTCCCGTTTCGCATTAGAACAGTTGGTTCGCAAACAACTGCAGGGACGGCGGTCGCTGCAGTTAGCCGACACTTTGCATACGCTAACTAAAAAAGAGAGGTTAATTGCGCAACTGTCTGCCGAAGGGCTGGAGAACCGGGAAATAGCCGATAACCTGCACCTGTCTCCTAATACCGTTAAAACCCACATGCAACGGATACTGCGTAAAACCAAGGTAAAAAATCGTACACAGCTTGGTGTTTTATTTAAGCATCTTTAATCTTAGTTGCTGCAGATAACTGTTCCCATCTGGTTAACATGTTGTTTTGCAATGCTCCGTGCGGAGTATTTTTTTGTTTATATTGTTTGTTAATATGTGTAATATTTGCTCTTGTTGAGGTATTTTGTTGTTTTTGACTTGTCATTATAATGGCTGTTGAATTTTGTGTTAATTTGGAGTGTAAAAATGCAAGCTATTAATAAGCGTATCAAAGGTCAGGGTATGACAGAGTACATCATCATCGTAGCGCTGATTGCTATTGCCGCTATTGGTGCTTTTACGTTGTTTGGTAAAACCGCCCGTAACCAGGTGGCGGCAATGGCGTCTGAGCTGGGTGGTAAAGAAAGTACTGCCGCCATAGCTGCAGCTACGGAGGCGGGTGAAAAAGCTAAAACGGTTGCGGCAACCGATGTTAGTTTGAGCACATACGACAAAACCGCCACTGCAGGCGGCAAATAACCCTAAACAGCCTGCCACGACTAATAACGGTCGTGGCAGGCTGTTCTTTTTTGTATCTGCTGGTAATAAATTACCGGGCTTGGATTGGCTGCGTATTACCAATACGGCGCTTACGGATAAGTAATTTATGTCTTCTACCCTTGCAACTGTCGGTTATGTTAAGAAAGCCGGTAAACAGCACGGTGGGTTAGGTAAACAAACCGGCTATGCCACCGTATTAATTTTGTTTTTTTTCGCTGCCATTATGCTGGCAGTGTATTCACTGTATGACAGCGGTTGGGTGGCAACCGAGCGCATCCGGATACAAAACACCGCCGATAACACGGTATACAGCGTCGTAAATACCCAAACCCGTGACCACAATATGATTGCCATAACCAACCGCGCTATGGTGGCGAACCAGGTAGCCGTTGGCCAGTATATTGGCCTGGTATCCTGGGGTAGTGCGGTAAATGAGTTTGCGCAAAACCTGGAAACGATCGGCGATTGGGTACAATGGGTGCCGTACATTGGCCAGATTATTGCCAAGGTAACCGACATTATTGCCAAGGTAACTGGCATGATGGTGTCAGTGCTGGAAAAAGGCAGTGGTTTTATAAGCTTTCAGGAAGGTCTGATTAAAGCCCTGGGCATGTTGCAACAAGCAAACCATGTTATGACATTGGGCTCGGCTCAGGCGGTGTACAGCGATATTTTAACGCGTAACGACCCAGATGTTGACAGTTCGGTTATTTTGTCAGCGTTTAACATTGCAGCATTTTTTAATAACTGGAACAGTACCATAGCTCAATACGACAGAGATAAGGTTAAGCAAAGCCGTTCTGGTGGCGATGAAAAAACCAGCCAGCGCTTTTTTGAATTTGGCAACCTGGTTAATGATTCGCGCGATCGCTTTAGTGCCGAGCGCTCTTACCGTTGGTTTGGCAGTATCTCAGTAACGCCGTTTTTTTCGGTATGGGGTGATAAAAACGGCGGTTCAGACTTTTTTGCCATGCAACCAGAAGGGCGCAATGCTGTGCGCTGGAACTGGACAGCAGCCGATACTATCTCGGCCTGGCAGCGTGTGCGTTTATTATTTGGTTCCAGAAACACAGAAATGCCACTGGGCTGGGGGGCTGCCCATGCGCTAAATGAGGATATCAGTGGCGATACGTTTGAATATACCAGCCGGGCGAACAAGCGTTACTCGCAGCATATACATGCGGCCAATAATAACTGGCGTAATGTTAATTATACCCGCAATGCCAGCCTGCGCGGTTGGGGCGCAGCCTGGAATAACGAGAATGCTGGCGACATGCTACCTTACCCGGGTATTGGCGGTCACCGCTCTGAGTCGTATGAAGAAAATAATATTAAAGAGACCAGCGGGCTAAGTAACTTTTATGATATGACATCGGATCAGAAAACCGATGAAATGCCCGAATTTACCTTATTTATTTCCAAACCAGCCAGCAAGCTGCGCCTGCGCCGCACTATTGAAGATGAGGCAACCGGTTTTGAACGCAGCAGCACCTTTGATATCGCCGAAAAAGGTTCTGTGCCATCTAACCGGCTGTATGCCATGGCCAGCGCCAAAAGTTACTTTGCCCGGCCGCATGAGCCGGCAGTCCGTGGCCGCACTACGCCATGGCAAATTCAGTGGGGCCGGCATGATGGCCTGCGTGAATATGCCAACTTATATAACCCGTTTTGGCAAACCGCACTGGCACCATC
The DNA here is from genome assembly GCA_964511675.1 of uncultured Rheinheimera sp. Lineage (GTDB taxonomy): Bacteria > Pseudomonadota > Gammaproteobacteria > Enterobacterales > Alteromonadaceae > Alishewanella. The sequence goes on along the minus strand of CAZEGA010000068.1, from coordinate 6,863 downwards.
CGATAAAACGGTACTGCCGTTGTTAATTGCTGCCGGTGTGTTGTAACAGGAGAAAATAATGCTGAAAAAAACTGTTGTTGTGGCCATTGCAGCCTTACTGCAGGTGCAACAGGTGCAGGCCATGCCGCGGATACCAGTGGAGCAAGCCGAAGATATGCGCTTTTACCAGCGTTATAACTGGGATACCAAGGTTGAGCGTAAAGCCCTGTATGACGCTCAGCTTAACGGCCAGTTTCATATGCTGAATAAGATGCTTACCTGTCAAACGGAAACACAGCGCTTTCTGCTCGGCTGGCTGCAAGCATTTAAACGCGGGGGAGATGAAGTCAGGCATGAGGAAATAGCGCGTAATTTACGCGATGGATTTGACGAACATATATTAATCATTGATCCAAATGACGGACGCCAGGTATCAAAATGGCTGGTACGTGATTTTGCTGAAGCGCATTACGCATTTTTCACGGGACCCGCTGACGGAAAATATGATGGCCCGGATTTGCGTAAGTTGCGGGACCAATTCTGGGTGCATTGCCTTGCCGAATTACCGGTTAAGTTATTTACCCAGGAGGCAAAGCAGCGTCTTGACGCGGAAGCACGAAAAGAGATAGAGGCCAAACATAGATGAAGACTGCAAGATACCTTTCACGCCAGGGGGCAGGGTTAACCCTGTCTGTGTGCTTTTTATCACTTAGTGCTTGTGGTGATAGCAGCAGTAACAAAACTCAGGATATTCAAGATACGGCTGGCGCGTTACAAACGTTATCCGAAGTTGTTAACCGTGCTGACACGGGCCGGACCAGCGCTGCACAACTGGTTGCAGAGCATGAGATTGACTGGTCGAACCAATTTTTCTTTCCGCTGGCAGCATTAGAGGGTAAAACGGGGCCGCAAGCCATGTTTACTGCTTATTCACGGCTGGAAAAGCTGGCTGGCAGTAAAAGTGTGGATAAGCAAATCAGACAGTGCCATGAATTTACCTTTTCAAAGGCGGGAGTAATTGATATGACCTACCAGCACGAGAATGATGCCGCCATGCGCCTGTTTAATGAAGAAAAAGCCAGGGTTACTGAGTACAAAGGTCAAAGGTTAGAGCATGACTTAAGTCTGCATTACTTCGGCTTGATACCGCAATATCTTAAAGGAACAGAAGGTGAGGATAAAACCGCCCTGCGGGAGGCGTTCTGGCAATGGTGTATTGAATTACCCAATAAGCATTGGGCCGGACATTATGCGTCTGATCCTATCAGCCTGTAATAATAAAAATACTGGCAGGGCAGCAGATGATTTTACAGCGGTTTAAACAGCGACAGCACGGCGGGGTACTGGCAGAGTTTGTGGTGGTAGCCGGCTTTATTATTATGCCGCTTATTATGTTGTTGCCGGTGCTGTTTAGCTATATCGAAAGCCGGCAGTATATGGAGCAGGCAGCGCGTTATTCAGTGTGGGAGCGCACCGCCTATTACCAGGTTGCGCCCCAGAAAGCGGTGGCCAATGCGCCGGTTAAAACCGACAACAATATAGCAGCAGAAATTCAAAACCGGGTGTTGTCAGCCAAAGATGTCGCAGTTTACCTGAAGCAAAAAGACGCTGAAGTGGCAGAGCCGCTTAACCCTAATCTCAGGCTAACAGACAGAGCAACCGGCGAGCGAGTCAGCCTGTATGAATCAACGGCTGAGGGCAGTAAGTACGTGGTAACAAGCGTTACTTCGCAGCACGGCTTGTCTGGTTTTGCTGATGTGCAGGACAAGCTGGTGAGCGTGATGAATTTAGCGCCGGGTTTTAGTTTAAACACCAAAGGGTTATATCAGGCCGAAGTAGGTATGAAACTAAAGCCGCTTAGCTGGTTTAGTGAATTAGGCACAGAAGCACTTAACCCGACCCGGCAAAATGCCTTGCTGGCCGAGGGCTGGACCATAGGCGGGCCAGCGCTGGCGCAGTCTAATATCCGGGGGCTGGTGCCGGTTACCAGCTTTTTTGACAATATCGGTATTGATAAGGTGCTGGACCTGGTTAGTTATTTACCCATGGCTAATGAACTGGGCAGCAACTATTTGCAGCTGGGTAAAGTTGAAATTGATGCCATGCCCTGTTCACGGCTGGGCGCGACAGACGGCAGGGGCCGGGTAAGTACTCCGGCTAACTGTGTCAGGCGCATAGATTCGCAATTGCAGCAATATCGTTATCGCTACAGAGAATAACAGGATTTTTCGTGATGCAGGTTCTTAAACTATTGCTGCAGGGATTAGTGTTGTCGTTTGCTTGTGTTTGTTATACCGCAATGGCCGCACAGCGGGTATTTCCGGTACCGGAGTTTTTTAATCTGCATATAGTGGCTGATCAGATGCAATTTAATGGTGTCGCCATGTCGGTTAGCGGCTTTACTACCACTAAATCCCGCACTGACATTGAGGCATATTACCGCCAGCAATGGCAAGAACAAATACGGATAGTTGAAGTAGATGGCCTGCATGTTATTTCGCATTTGAATAAAGGGTTACTTTATACCGTGCAGTACACCATCAACCAGGCTGCCGGCAGTTTAATAGAAGGCTTTATTTCATTATCAAACCTGCCCACTGTCAGTAAAGCTAACAAAATTACGCTGGGCAGCGGTTTTTCTATGCCAGGCGGCACTGAAGTATTAAATGATATGACATCGGATGATGGTGGCAAAAAAACCAGAATGTTATGGCTGCATAATAAATTGTCAGTAAGCGCCAATGTTAGTTTTTACCAACAAAGGCTGGGATCAGACGGGTGGCTCACCACTTTTGTACACAATACCGGGCGCCAGGCCGGCGGGCTTATGGTGAAAAAAGGCAATACAGAGATGAATATAACGGTAACCCGCGTAAACGGGGTCACCCAGTTACTGGTAATTCAAACGGGGGGGTAATGAAAAAAGTAAAAGGATTTGGTGCTGTTGAGTATCTGGTTGGCCTGATGGTGCTGGTAATGTTGTTTTTAACGCCTTACAGCGATGTTCAAAGTGGTGAAAGCCGCAATGTATTGCAGATGCTGACCGATGGCGTAAAACAGGATCATGCCAGTTATATGTATGCCCAGTCACTGAGCCATTTGCAGGTGGATTTACCGCTGATATCGGCACAAAGCCAGGCGGCCCAGGCGCTGCCAGCGAATATGAAACCTTTAATTGTTACCGAATAACGCTATGTGGTTAGCCTGCTGGTACGGAAACGGAAGTGGCAGGCAAAAAATATAATAAAAGTGATAAGGGCATTTGGGGATGTTAACAGCAAAACGCAGCCTGGGCCAGGGCATGACGGAGTACGCGATTATTGTGGCGTTAATTGCGGTCAGCGGCATAACGGTATTCAGTTATTTTGGTGGTGTACAGCGCAGCCAGGTGGCGGCAATAACGCAGGAGTTAGCGGGGCAGGAATCCGGCGATATGCTGGAGCTGGCCGGGAGTTACGCCAGCCGTGCGGGTAATGCCGCGCGGCGGGATAGTGGTTTAGGCGACTATTATAGCGGTAGTTCGGGCGATGGTTCAGGCAGTGGCTCAGGCGGAGGGAGTGGAGGAGACGGCGGCGATATAGGCGGAGGCTGGACACCGCCGGGCGGCGGAGGAGGCTGGACACCACCTGGCTGGGGTATTGATCCGCCGGGCGGGGGCATGTGCCCGGCAACAGCAGAGCAAAAAGCATCTGGTACCCTGTATGTATGGGCGGCGCAAAGTGAAGAAGAATGCCGGGAGTGGGTAATACACAGGGAATTTAGTCCAACGATCAAAGTATCGTCTTTAATTAACAGTGAAAAACAGCTGTTTGAAGAGAGAATTACAGCAGCGTTGCCGCGATTAGCAAAGATAATTACGGCGCTGTCGGGTGATGGTGATGCATTAAGTGCAGCGCAAAAAGCATTAAGAGAGCGAATAGCCCAATTTTATGGTTTAAGTGGCAGTGCAGACATACTTTTTGGTTTTTTGCAAAGTACATTATTACCTGTTATTCAGGCGATAGACGCTGAGCTGAAGCATGCAAAGGATGACTCCTCGAAAGTTTTCCGGGCCAGTGCATCAGGTATTCAGGGCGCTTATAGCCCCATTACGGGCAATATCTATTTGGCAGAGCCGTTTTGGAAAGATAACGCCAAAGGCCAGGCTTTGACCATAGCGCATGAGTATGCGCATAAGGTAGGGATGAAGCATAAAGATGGTTTCTCACCTGCTCACGTTGAGGGCGCGCGGCTTAAGGTGTTTTATATGTTGCCCTTTGATGCAAGTCGTGAAGATGAATTGAGAAAGAACATTGAAGAACTTTACTTTTTAGAAGTACTGTTATCTCAGGAATGGTAGGAGGCCGGATGCGACCCTTATATGCTTTACTGCTGGTGTTTAGCCCTTTGTTAGCGGCCAGACAAGATTTTGTGCCACCACTGGAGAATATTATTGCGGTGGAGCTGGAATTTACCTGCCAGCGGCCCTATGTGGCGACCGTGCGTTTTTACAACCGCATTAATGAGCCGCTGCGGGGACGATTAATAAGGGTTGATCGGCCGGCTACTGGAATAGCAGTTATTTTACGATTGTTACCAATGATGGGCATGCGCGGCGGGATAGAATAAATAGTTTTCATTATGAGAGCCGGGTACTGGAGGATATCAGCGTGGTGCTGCCTGCGGGCGGGGTTTTACAAAGCATTATTAATCTGGACGAGCAATTTATTATCCCGCAAGAGGGGTTTAACCGTATTAGCTTCAGTAGCTATTGGGAGGATATCGAGTTTGCCGATGGCAGTATCCGCTCGATAAGCCTGGAGTCAGATTTTATGAATTTTGAGGATTACTGTATAAAGGAGCAAAGCCAATGAAACGGTTATGGATACAGGGTTTGCTGCTGGTGTTATGTCCGGTGCATGCAGAAGGGCGAATGTTGATTTATGCTGATTACCTGCCAGCGACACTGAGTGTACGTTGTGAGGAACCCGGTAAGCGCCTTATCGCGCAGGTTGAGGTGATAAATGCTACCCATATTGTGCATAAAGACACCCCGAAGTATATCTTCAGCTTATTGCTGCCTGCGCACAAGTTTGCCGAAGATGGCAGCTATGTGGTTAACCATTTTATTGTACAAAACCAGGACGACAGCCTGGCGCTGTTTACCGGGCAGCAAAAATACCTGTATACCCGCAATAAAGCAGCGGAAATGATGGAATTGGCACCGGGCGAGTCTGTGACCATTCAGGTGAATTTATATGATTATTTTGATATTAAGCCAGAAAAGCTGAAGCGTATTAAGTTTGATGTGTTTGGGGTGCGGGTGCAAACGGCAGGAACCCTGATGGAGCAGGATATTCAGTCCAATTGGGCGTATGTCAAAGAAGGCTGCTGACCTGGCAGCCTTGCCTGATATGTTAAAGCTTTTTGTTGATTTATATAAATGAAATATTGATTTATATATCCCGCATTTGTGACATTACCGTCAAATTATAAAGGAATAACAGTGCTGATGTTAAGACACTGGCGGGTTGCCCTGGGCCAGGGCATGACGGAGTACGCCATTATCGTGGCATTAATTGCGGTCAGCGGCATAACGGTATTCAGTTATTTTGGTGGTGTACAGCGCAGCCAGGTGGCGGCAATAACGCAGGAGTTAGCGGGGCAGGAATCCGGCGATATGCTGGAGCTGGCCGGGAGTTACGCCAGCCGTGCGGGTAATGCCGCGCGGCGGGATAGTGGTTTAGGCGACTATTATAGCGGCAGTTCGGGCGATGGTTCAGGCAGTGGCTCAGGCGGAGGGAGTGGAGGAGACGGCGGCGATATAGGCGGAGGCTGGACACCGCCGGGCGGCGGAGGAGGCTGGACACCACCTGGCTGGGGTATTGAACCACCGGGCGGTGGCATGTGCCCGGCGACAGCAGAGCAAAAAGCATCTGGTACCCTGTATGTATGGGCGGTGCAAACCGCTGATGAGGGCTGTGATGATGCTAAAGAACCCAAACCAGATTTAATTCTTACCGAAGCTGAAAAGGCCTTGATTATTGCTGCGTCATTAACGCTACCATCGCGGAAAAAAGGTGCAAACGAAGCCTATGTCTGGATAAGCGAGGAGGGGGGCATTTCAGATGTCATTACCGAAGGTTGTACACCTTATTCTTGTACGGTAACGCGTGAACCGGGTATGCGAATTGTAGTGCATACCCATCCCAGGGTCGGCCAGATGGATAGAGATCTTGACAGAGAGTGGCCGGGACATGGGGATGTTGATATTTCGGAGGCTTGGAATGTTATTAATGTTATTTTTACACCAAGCGGAGCTATTCGGGCAATAGAGCGGATAAACGGGGTATATACATTAGTTACATTGCAAAGCAGCAGTATCAGGCGCCTGGATGATCATGTAAAGAAAGAGTGGGACAAGCGGGACAATAAACAAGCTTCAATGACAGACGCTGAAATAGCCAAAGCAGCAGGGCGATTTAGAGGATAAAGTATGGAAATTCCTAATATAGTAGCCGCGTTGTTATTAAATGCGGGGGTGGCACAAGTGGGAGCTGATGAAGTTAGTGCCGTATCAACCGCTGGACCAACCCAGCGGCACTTAACCGAATTACTGGCTTATTTTGATGAGCCGAGACTGATGGAAAATATTGTGGTGGTGGGTTGGCTTTGTACTGCATCTTTTGATGAACACGATGCTTATGTTTTAGAGGTTGACCTTAGCAAGGAAAAAAGCAATGTATTTGTTGCCGGATCTCTATTTACCAAAGGCTTGTTTCTGGCTAAGGAAGATTGCTCCACCGTTGATATGAATGGGGAGGAACACAGGTATTACAACTATAGCAACGGTATTGAGCTAAAAATTACAGCGGAGCAGATTGCCCAGCTGCGCAGTTTATCCG
>CAZEGA010000067.1:1036-12894 GCA_964511675.1 uncultured Rheinheimera sp. | reverse complement strand
TCAATATTAACGGATATACCGGCAAATTTACCCCGCCGCTCCAGCTCGCCGTCCCAGTCTACCCGCTCAGCCACCCCGTTCCTGGTCACATAGCGTTCGTTAACATAGGTCATATAGGTCAGGCGGATATCCAGCCAGTCGCGGTTAAAACTGACTACAGCACCGACAATGTCTTTCCAGATCTCCCGCACCGGATCAGAGCCAAAAAACTGCGATAACAGTTTGTTTTCTTTATCGTCCTCACGCCCGGTATAGATATTACCGCTGACGTCCCAGCCACCCAGTTGGGTGTTAAACAGCGCATTAATGCCGGTGTAGTTAAAAATCTGCCAGGTATAGTTATCTGCCGGTGGCCGCAGCCACAGGTAGGCAAAACCAACGTCAAAAAAATCAGAGTAATAATACAGCGGCAGGCGCTTTTTCCCGGCCTGTATGGTCCAGGTATCGTTTAACTGGTACGACAGGTAGGCCCATTCAAAACGCGCGTCAAAGTCATCTGCACCACGGGCGACAATTTGCCCGGTAACGGACAGGCCGGCCATCAGATCAGCCGAGAGCTGCAAGCCGATGCGGCTATCCGGCTTAAATGACCATTCCTCCTCATACACCCCGACCTGCGGGTAATTTGCCAGAAAGGTGGGCGCTAAACCAAACTCTGCCACCCCGCTGCCACTTAATACCTTACCACCGGCTACAGTGGCAAAACCCGAGATATTAATCTCGGCGACAGCAGCGACAGGCAGTAACAATAGCATGCTGCTGATACTGCGAAACATTGTCTTTCTCATACAAGCTCCTTGTTTTTCCGGACAAAGGTGCTGAGACCTTTTGCTAAACATAGTTCAGCAATATCTGAATTGCCGGAAAAGTCCGTAAAATTCAGCATTTGTGCTAATTTTGGTGACAAATGGCAGCAAACGGGCTTTTGTCAGGGCTACAGTGCTGCTAGCATAGCGGCTTAGTGCAACAGAAGCAGAGCCTATGCCGCAAGCCCGACAAATTGCCGAAATTATCTTAAAAGGCTTTCGCCGCCACTTTAGCCTGTTTCAGGCTATTACCGCCAAAGCCAAACAACGCTTTGAACTGGCCGACTGGCGGGCGTTCCAGCAGGACAGTTCAGATCGCATCTCGTTTTATGATCAGCGGGTAGACGAAACTATTGCCCAGCTGCAGCAGGAGTTGCCTGCCCAGTGCCTGAACCAGCCGTTGTGGCAGCAGGTAAAGCAGCACTATCTGCAGCTGCTGTTATTTCACCCGCAGGCCGAACTGGCAGAAACCTTTTATAACTCGGTATTCTGCCGTTTGTTTGAGCGCAAGTACTTTCACAACCAGAATATTTTTGTTGAATCGACCTTAAGCAAACAGCATTTACCGGCCCCGGTAGCCTCGGTGTACGACAGTTATTTTCCGGCGCAGGATGGCCTGAAACAAAGCCTCCGCAATATTGTTGCCAGCTTTGGTTTTATTACGCCCTTTATCAATCTGGAGCGGGATATCCGGCTGATGGTAAAAAGCTTTATGCAGCACAGCAGCCACAGCCGCCACCCGGTATACCAGATCCGCCTGGATATTTTAAAAGCGGCGTTTTTCCGCAATAAAGCCGCCTATATTGTCGGCCGGGTGGTGACGCCCGATGGCCAGCAGCCGTTTATTATTCCGTTGCTGCACCACGAAGGCAGCGGTTTGTATATCGACACCCTGGTCACCGACGCCAAGCAAATGACCATTATTTTCGGCTTCTCGCGCGCTTATTTTATGGTGGCAACCCAGGTGCCCTCGGCGCTGGTGCATTTTTTGCGTGAACTGTTACCGCATAAAACCCTGGCCGAGCTGTATGCCTCTGTCGGCCTGCACAAACAGGGTAAAACCGAATTTTACCGTGAGTTACTCAGCCATCTGGCAAACAGCAAAGATCAGTTTGTGGCGGCGCCCGGTATCCGCGGTATGGTGATGATGGTGTTTACCCTGCCGTCTTTCCCTTATGTGTTTAAGGTGATCCGCGACAAGTTTGCCCCCAGCAAGGAATTTGGCCGCGACACGGTAAAAGCCCGTTACCAGCTGGTGAAACAGCATGACCGGGTCGGCCGCATGGCCGATACGCTGGAGTACTCCGGTGTGGCGCTGCCGGTTAAGCGCTTTACGCCGGAATTACTGCAGGAGCTGCAGGACGTTATCGGCAGCTCCATACAGATTGAAGATGATATGCTGATTATCCGGCATTTATATATCGAGCGGCGCATGATCCCGCTGAATTTATACCTGGAGCAGGCCAACGATGACGAGAAAGCCAGCATTATGGATGACTATGGCCAGGCCATTAAAGAGATGATCGCCGCCAATATCTTCCCCGGCGATATGCTGCTGAAAAACTTTGGCGTAACGCGGCATAAGCGGGTGGTGTTTTATGACTACGACGAAGTGCAGTACCTGCTGGATGTGAATTTCAGAAGCTTCCCGAAAGCCGATACCTATGAAGAGGCGTTGTTTGCTGAAGGCACAGTGTGCGCGGCACCGGGCGATGTGTTCCCGCAGCAGATGGCCACCTTTGTCACACCACAACCGCAGATCCGTGAGCTGTTATTCAGCAAACACCCGGAGCTGCTGGATGCGGCCTACTGGCGGCAAAAGCAGCAGAATGTGCGCAGTGGCGTGATTGAAGATATTTTTCCCTACCCGGACAGTATCCGGTTTTATCACCGCTATCAGCAGGAGCTCAGCCCGCCCTGAAAGGGCATGATTTGCTGCCGGCTATATGCGGCCGCTAAAGGATCGGCTAAGCTGGCAGCGTCTGTTCAGATACCAATAAGGACCCAATATGACCTTTTTCAGAAGCTGTTTATTCGTTGCCTGTACCCTGTCAGTTGCTGCCTGTGGCAGCCTGCTCAGCAACCAGAGCCAGAAAACCACAATATCCAGCAGCCTGATGGATTTTCTTTATCCGGACAAAAACAGCCGTACCGAACATACTGCCGAACTGCCCCAGCTGCAATTGCCGGTTAATGTCGCTCTGGCATTTGTACCGCCGGCCAAGTGGCAGTCATCTGCGCTGGCCAACGCCGAACAGATAGCCCTGCTGGAAAAAGTAAAGCAGGCGTTTACCCGGTATGACTTTATTAACCGGATTGAAATTATTCCCAGTATGTACCTTAATGGCGGCCAGGGCTTTACCACACTGGAACAAGTCGGCCGCCTGCACGATATCGACGTTATAGCGCTGGTATCGTACGATCAGTTGCTCCAGACCTCAGATAACAAAGCATCGCTGCTGTACTGGACCATCGCCGGTATGTATCTGGTACCGGGTAGTGACAACAGCGTACAAACCTTTGTTGATACCGCCGTATTCGATATCAAAAGCCGCAAAATGCTGTTCCGGGCACCGGGTATCAGCCGGTTGGAAGATAGCAGCACTGCCATACGGATTGACGACACCCGCATAACCCAGTCCCGTAAGGGCTTTGAGCTGGCAGTGGGCGACATGACAGTGCAGCTGGATGAAGAGCTGGGCCGTTTTACCACCAGGGTTAAAGAAGAAAAGGTTGCCGCTATCAGTCACCGCCCCGGTTATTCCCCGTCGGGTGGTTCAACCGGCCTGCTGTGTTTAACACTGCTCACCCTGTTTGCCGGTATAAGGCGCAGTAAAGTATGAAAATATGGGTAGACGCCGACGCCTGCCCGGTGGTGATTAAAGATATCCTGTTCCGGGCAGCAGAGCGGATGCAAATTCATACCGTGCTGGTGGCGAACCAGCTGATACGGGTGCCAGCGTCACGTTTTATCTCAGCCATAACGGTATCGCATGGTTTTGATGAAGCCGATAACGAAATAGTACGCCGCTGTGAGGCCGGCGATTTGGTGATCACCGCCGACATTCCGCTGGCAGCGGAGGTACTTGCCAAAGGCGGCCATGCCCTGAACCCGCGTGGTGAGCTGTACAGCAAGGACACTATTAAACAAAAACTGACGATGCGTGATTTTATGGACACCCTGCGCGGCAGCGGTGTCCATACCGGCGGCCCGCCACCGCTGGGCCAAAGCGACCGCCAGGCCTTTGCCAACCAGCTGGATAAGCTACTGCAACAACATTCAAGGGGTCAGAGCACTTGAACATCGTGTCGGGTTATTTTCAAGTGTTCTGACCCCTTGAAAGTGGGTTGGCGCTTAATGTCTGGTGGCTGGTGAACTGGCGCAACTGCCTGCTTAGCGGATCGATAAAAGTGAGCTGCTGTGCCAGCAACTGCAGTGGCCTGTCAAATTGTGGCGGCTGTTTCGGCTGTAATACCGGGTAGTAATTATCATACAGGATCGGCATACCCAGGCTTAACATATGTAAGCGCAACTGGTGGGTTTTGCCGCTATGCGGTGTTAAGCGGAACAATCCCAGTCCGTTGTCTCTGGCGGTAAGGCAGATATCAGATACCGCGTTTGCCTCGCCCGGCACTATGGCGTTAATAAAACGCGGTGTGCCTTTTTCAATGCGGTTTTTAATTTGCCAGCAATGCGGTAAATCCGGTTGCATTGCCGTTGCGCTTAGCGGTGCCACGGCCTGATACTGCTTTTGTATACTGCCGCTGCTGAACAGCTGGTAATAAGCCGCGCGGCTTTGCGCATTCACGGAAAACAGCACTATACCGGCCGTGTCGCGATCCAGCCGGTGTACCGGTACGATATCAGCAATACCAGTATCCCGTTTCAGCCGCGCCAGTAAGCACTCATTAACATAGTCGCCACCCGGCGTTACCGGCAGAAAATGCGGTTTATCGGCCAGCAGAATATGCTGATCCTGATAAATAATATGATGCAAAAACGGGATCACCGGCTCTGCCACCACTTCACGGTAATAGCACAGCCGTTTGCTGGGGCAAAAGGGCGTAAGCCCGGTAATGGCTTCACCGTTAAACCAGTGTACCTTGCCCTGTGCAATGCGCTGGCGCCAGACATCTTCGCTGATAAACGGAAACTGGCAGCACAAAAACTGCAATACCGTTTGCCAGCCGTTATTCACCGCCGGTAAGGTAATTTCTGAGGCTTGGTTTGCGATAGACACCGTAGTTCTCAGCAATAAATTCTGTGCGCAGTCTAGCATAAAAGCCGCTACAATAGCCGCCCTCAGCCGTTGGCAGCCCATAACCGGAGACCTGGTGTCACACCTTAATTCTGTTTCAGTACTACGCAGGCAGGAATTGGCCAAAGCGACCAGGGTATTTCTAGCCCGTGGCTGCAAGGTAAAACGCTGTGAAAACTGCCTGCTGCCGTTAACTGAGTGTATTTGCGCGGCCAGGCCTGTGGTTAACAGCCACAGCGCTTTCTGCTTTATTATGTATACCGGCGAGTGCTATAAACCGAGCAATACCGGCCGCATTATTGCTGATGTGATAAGCGACAACCATGCCTTTGTCTGGGACCGCACCCGGCCCGATGCCGCTATGCTGGCGCTACTGAGCGACAAGCGCTATGCGCCGGTGGTGGTATTTCCGCAGCAGTATGCCGAAGCTGAGCGCTGCATTAGCAGCCCGCTGGAGCTAAACACAGTACAGCAGGGTAAAACTCCGTTGTTTATTATGCTGGACGGTACCTGGCGCGAAGCGAAAAAAATGTTTAAAAGCCCGTATCTGGCAAACCTGCCGGTACTGGGTATTCAGCCACAGCAGCCTTCTGCTTACCAGTTGCGTGAAGCGGCGCATTTACACCAGCTGTGTACGGCAGAGGTGGCCATTGCGGTGCTGCAACTGGCACAGGATACCGCAGCGGCAGCGGCATTACAGCAGTATTTTGCGCTGTTCCGCCGCGCCTATATTGCCGGTAAACCGCACCTTAGCCTGCAAGCGGCTGAATAAAGCCGGCAATCTGCCCTGCCAGCCAGTGCGGATCATCCAGTGCTATATCATGTCCGGCCCACGGGTGCTGTAGCAGAGGAGCCTGCCAGTAGTCTGCAATAGCCGCCGAGCACTGCGCGCTGACCAGTTGGTCTCCCTTACTGCTGATGATCAGTGCCGGACACTGCGGCAGCGCATTCAGCCTGAACCGGCTGGCGGCCCATAGCTGACACACAGCGTTAGCTATACTAACGGGGCGCTGCTGCTGCCAGGTTTGCCATTGCCGTACCGTGCGCAGGTCCTGATACGCCTGCGCTGTAGTCAGCTGTAAAATACGCTGCTCGCGCCGGGCGGCATCAGCAAACAATAAGGCGGCAATTGCCGCATAATTGCGCCAGTTAAGCCGCTGGTAAAACGCCGACAACGGCCTGGCACTGCTGTTAATCAGGCTGACAGATGCCACTTCAGCGGGATAAACCAGTGCCCAGTCAGCTGCCAGCATCCCCCCAAGTGACATTGCCACCAGATGAACCCTGCCGTTATAACAGGGCGACTGCAGTAACTGCCGGCGCACGGACTGGCGCAGCTGAGCCACCCTGGCCGGCGAGCGCTGCTGATACAGGGCACCGCAACCGGCAAAATCCAGGCTCAGCACCGGGTTAGGCAGCGCGGCCGCCAGCAGATCGCGAAACCGGCCCCAGTGACGCTGCTCACGGCTCAGGCCACGGATCAGCAGCACAGGGATCGGCGGCGTCAGGGGTTTGTCTGCTGTGGATACCATAGCTGTGTCGCCTGTGTAGTTAACTGTTCGCGGCTGGCCAGCGGCAGCCAGTTCTGATAAGACATAGCACTGTTAATTAAAAAATTAATCAGAATAAGGTGGCTGCGCAGCACGCGTTTTACCCGGTGCGGTTTGACCGGGTGAAACATGCCCAGGCTGGATAACAGCTGGAACGGATTTTTGCGTACCCAGTTCCATGAGCCCATTTCCAGTGTCAGCGGTAACATGGTCGTGTTATGTTGCAACGACAAGCCATATAAATAATCCCACAGGTCGCCATGACACAAATAATGCTGCGCCTGCGGTTCAAAAATATAATTCTGGTGCGGGTAGGTCTGAAACAGCAGCTCGCGCAAGCGGTACATTTCTGCCAGGTGCACTATCGGCTGGCGCCGGCTTTTCGCATAAGGAAACCATAAGCGGTCGGTATGGCCAAAGCCGGAGTGGCAGTCCAGCACCACAGAAAACGGCCGCTTAAACAGCTCACGCTGAATAAAACCAACCAGCGCCCGGCTCTCGGTTTCCATTGCGTCACTGCGGCCCCGGTGCCAGGGCAGAGCCCGGCTGATACGCTGGCCGCCCACCAGCCAGGCTGCGCCTTCAGTGCATTCCACCGGGGCATTGCGCATCAGATCAACCCGGTTGCCATTGGCCCGCCAGCCGTTGGCCATGCCCACCGGGTTCAGCAGCGGAATAAAATAGATACAGCAGTGCGCCAACGTGTGCTGCAGGCAGAGATCCCACGGCAAACGTTGCAACAGCGTTTGCAGGTAAGCCAGCACCACCTGGGTGCCGATACGCTCCAGCCCATGCACTCCGCCAACCAGCACCACAGCGGGGGCGGCAGCGTCACGCCGGCCCAGTGACAGCGCATATAGCGGCAACTGTTGCAGCATATGCGGCAACAAAGCCAGTTGCTCTACCTGCAGCGATGGCGGAGCCTGGGCAATCAGCTGCTCACACTGCTCCAGTTCAGGTAACAGTAAATCATCCCCGGCAGACAACACCCGGCTCCGTCAGTGAAAGTGTTATGACAGCATACCCGAGCCTGGAGCAGCAAAAATGGCAGTTTTATGAAGATTAAACCACAAAGCGCCGCTCAGCGGGCGGCGCTTTAATCAGTTTGCCGCCGTATCCAGCGGCGCAAAGCTTTTTACCAGATCATCTACCGCCTGCATTTGCTGCAGGTAATTTTCCAGTTTTGCCAGTGGCAGGGCACAGGGGCCGTCACATTTGGCCTGGTTAGGGTCCGGGTGGGCTTCGATAAATAATCCGGCCAGGCCCAGCGCCATGCCGGAACGTGCCAGCTGCGCCGCCTGGGCACGGCGGCCATCGGCAGAACTTTCCCGCCCGCCCGGCTTTTGCAGCGCATGGGTGGCATCAAAGATCACCGGGCCGTACTGTTTCATCTCATCCATACCCAGCATGTCGACCACCAGGTTGTTATAACCAAAGCAGCTGCCGCGCTCGCACAGGATCACCTGGTCATTACCGGCCTCTGTAAACTTGGTAATAATATGGCGCATTTCATGCGGGGCCAGAAACTGTGGTTTTTTCACGTTGATCACTGCGCCGGTTTTCGCCATTGCCACCACCAGATCGGTCTGGCGGGCCAGAAAAGCCGGCAGTTGGATCACATCGACCACTTCGGCCACCGGCGCAGCCTGATACGGCTCATGTACATCGGTGATCAGCGGCACCTTAAAGGTACGTTTGATCTCTTCAAATATCTTTAAGCCCTCATCCAGCCCCGGTCCGCGGTAAGAGTGCACCGAAGAGCGGTTGGCTTTATCGAACGAGGCTTTAAATACATAAGGAATACCCAGTTTGCCGGTTACTGCAACATAGTGCTCGGCAATACGCATGGCCAAATCGCGTGATTCCAGTACATTCATACCGCCAAACAGCACAAAGGGTAAATGGTTGGCAACCGGTATACCGGCAACCTGAATGGTGTTCGTGTTCATGTCAAATCCAGAGTAAAAATTATGCTGTTATCAGAACACCGGCAAAAATACCGGTTGCTTAGTTAGTGCCACCCGCACCGCCAGCCCCAGCCAGCCCAGCGCCCCGAGCAGACACAGCCAGCGGATAAACGCTGTACGGCCGCGAAATGCCATTACCGCCAGCGCAATATAAGCCAGCACAGCAATAAACTTCTCGGTCAGCCAGCCAGAGGTAAACGGGTATTGTTTTATCGTCAGCATCAGCATTACGGCGCTTAGCAGCAACAAGGTATCAATAACATGGGGCGCGATCTTAAAAAATTTATGCTGCAGCACAGCCGCCGGTTTCAGGCTCATGACATAACGCAGTAACAAAAAACTGACACTGACAACCACCAGCAACAGGTGAAGATGCTTATACGCCATATACATAGTGCAATATCCTTGATGGTAAAAAAACAGCCAGCTGGCGCTGGCTGAGGTTACTCTTCGCTGTCCGGGTATTTTTGCAGTATTGCCTCCAGTTTGTCGACCCGCTGCTTAAATATTTCTACCAGCTCTGGGTCAAACTGCTTGCCGGATTCGGCTTCGATATGTGCCATCACCTGCTCCAGCGACCAGGCCGATTTATAGCAGCGGCGGTGACGCAGCGCGTCGTATACATCGGCCAGCGCGGCGATACGGCCATAAATATGGATGTCCTTACCTTTTTTGCCAGAGGGGTAGCCGCTGCCGTCCCATTTTTCATGGTGATCCTGCGCTATTATTCAGGATACCATCCGGAATACCCACTTTACCGACATCATGCAGCGGGGCGGCAAACATCAGCCGTTCGGCTTCCTCGTCCGGCATACCATAGCCTTTGGCCAGATCATAGCAAATAAAGGCGACCCGCTTGACGTGGTTACCGGTTTCAATCGAGCGGTGTTCTACCGCTTCACTGAGCCGGTACACAATTTCGCGCTGGGTATCTTCAATTTCGTGCTGTAACTGCACGTTTTCATAGGCTATCTGTACGTTTTGCGAAAACAGCTCAATCAGCTTTTTCTGGTTTTCTGTCATCAGGCCGGGTAAACCGGAAATATACAGCAAGGAGCCATGGGTAAACTTACTGGTACAATACGCCACCAGATAATTATCGCGGTATACGATGCTGCGTGATTTTAATGCGGCATCAAACGCGTCCAGCAGCTCCGGCGCCAGCACGTCCTGCACCGGCCGGCCTTCCTGCCGTTCAAACTCGCCCTGGCCGGCAAACACCACCAGTTTGTGTGGATCACTGACATCGCCACTGATATTACCCGCCACCAGTGATGAGCTGACCAGCAAGGCATTTTCATCACAACCAAGAATGGAGGTGAGCTGCAGCAGCACACCATCAATAAACTGCTCCATCGAATGCGACGAGAATAAATCGGCCGAGGCATTAATAATTTTTTCCAGCCCGTGCCGGCTTTGCTCCAGCGACATAATATCGCGGTAGGAGCGCAGGCTGGACATAATCACGGTAAACAGTTTTTGCGCGGTCAGTTCGGTTTTTGATTTGTAATCATTAATGTCGTAATTAATGATCACCTGCCGCTCCGGCGCCTGGCCTGGCTGGCCGGTGCGCAGAATAATACGCACATGATCGTTATGCAGCTGTTCCCGGATATAACTGGCCACCAGCAGGCCGGCATCATCCGTTTCCATGACCACATCCAGCAGCATAACCGCCGTATCCGGATGCTGCTGGATCAGGCTTTTGGCTTCAGCCCCCGAATAAGCGCTGATAAATATCAGGTTTTTACCCTGAAAGGTAAAATCGCTCAGCGCCAGCTTGGTAACGGCATGCACTTCAGGTTCGTCATCAACAATCAGGATCTTCCAGCTGCCGTTTAACGTCGGCTCTGTCTGCTCTGGCTCTTCGGCAAATAAAAAGTCATCGTTCATCTGCTTTTCCTTAGCCTCTTTCTCATCTGAACAACCGATAATTAGTTATATGCCGTATCCAGGGCAGGGTCAAAGGAAAGTGATGAAAACAGCTGATTATCCTGAAAAACAACCGCCGCTGATGCGCCAGTTGTTGCCATAGTCGCGCTTTGATTCTACCCGGCTGAAACCAGCCTGCTGCAGCAATAAGCGCACGGCATCGGCCTGATCATAACCATGTTCCAGATACAGCCAGCCATTGGCAGTTAAATACTGCGGTGCCTGGCGCACTATATCGGCAATATCTGCCAGCCCCTGCTGTGCTGCGGTAAGCGCAGTAACAGGCTCATATTTCAGTGCGGTTAAATGCGGGTCCTGCGGGTCGATATAAGGCGGGTTAGACACAATCAAATCAAACTTTGCCGTACCAAGCGCAGCAAACCAGTTACTTTGCAGCACGGTGCAGTTGTTTATTTGCAGCTGCTGCCGGTTATGTTCGGCCAGTGCCACCGCTCCGGCAACATAATCGACCGCCGTTAACTGCCACTGCGGCCTGTTATGCGCCAACGCCAGGGCGATAGCACCGGTGCCGGTGCCTAAATCCAGCACCCTGGCCTGTGCGGGCAGCAGCAGCGATAACGCCTGTTCTACCAGTAGCTCGGTATCCGGCCTTGGGATCAGCGTGCAGGGCGCAACGTCAAGCCGCAAATCAAAAAAGTGCCAGTAACCGAACAGATAAGCCAGTGGCTGGCCCTGCAGCCGGCTGGCAACAAGTTCACTCAGCTGTACCCGTTCAGCCGTGCTAAGCTCGCGCTCCGGATAACTATATAAATAACTGTGAGTCACCTTCAGTATATGGCACAGGCATAGCCGCGCTTCAATATCAGCCGTGTCGGTAACGCTGCGCAGTTGCAGCTGGGTTTGTTGCAGTGCCTGGGCCAGCTGCGTCACTTAACGGTTCTCGTCGGCCAGCGCTGCTAGCAAATCAGCCTGATGTTCGTGCTTCAGCGGCTCCAGCACCTGATCCAAATCGCCTTCCATCACCTCGTTCAAGCGGTAAATGGTCAGGTTAATACGGTGATCGGTTAAGCGGCCCTGCGGGAAGTTGTAGGTACGAATACGCTCGGAGCGGTCGCCACTGCCGACTAACGAGCGGCGGGTAGATTCTTCCACCAGGCGGCGTTTTTCATCTTCTGCCGCCTGGATACGGGACTGCAGTACGCTCATGGCGCGGGCGCGGTTTTTATGCTGCGAGCGCTCGTCCTGGCACTCCACCACTATACCGGTAGGCAAGTGGGTAATACGAATGGCCGAATCGGTACGGTTAACGTGCTGACCACCGGCGCCGGAAGCGCGGTAGGTGTCTACTTTTAAATCGGCCGGGTTAATTTCTATCGCTTCGTT
>CAZEGA010000067.1:0-1026 GCA_964511675.1 uncultured Rheinheimera sp. | reverse complement strand
CCCGATTCAAACTTCAGCGTACCGTAGGCACCCTCGCCCTGCACACTGGCAATAATTTCCTTAAAGCCGCCGTGTTCGCCGTCACTGGCGCTGATCACCTCCAGCTTCCAGCGCCGTTTTTCGGCAAAACGACTGTACATACGGAACACATCACCGGCAAAAATGGCCGCTTCATCACCACCGGCTCCGGCGCGGATCTCGAGAAAACAACTGTTATTGTCGTTCGGATCTTTGGGCAGCAGTAAAATTTGCAGTTCTTTGTCCAGCTGCTCTATCCGCTCTTTGGCCGCTTTGTATTCTTCCTGCGCCATCTCGCGCATATCCGGATCGCTGTCTTTTTGCATGTCTTCAGCCGAGGCCAAATCCTGCTGTGCCTGCTGGTAATCGGCAAAAGCTTTGCTGATATCCTCCAGTTGGCTGTATTCTTTCGACAGTTCGCGGAATTTGCCCTGATCACTGATGACTGACGCCTCGCTCAACAGCGCCTGCACTTCTTCGTAACGCTCAGCCAGGCCTTCCAGCTTGCGGTATACCGATTCTTTCATGATGTTGTATTTGCCTGGTTACAGATCTAACAAGTTGTTGATCATATTCTGTTTATTAAGCTCATCGTCCTGCACCAGCTGACGAATGGCTTTAGTGGGGCTGTGCATCAGCCGGTTAGTCAGTTTAACCGATAATTCGGCCAGTACTTTTTCTGCATCCTGCCCGGCCGACAGCTGGTTAACCGCTTTGGCCAGCAATTCGGTACGTACGGCATCACAACGCTGGCGGTAATCGCGCACCCAGTCGACATTGCCCTGCAATGTCTGCCACTGGGCAAATTCGGCTACGCCAACGGCAATCATTTGCCGGGCCTGCCCGGCGGCCTGCTGCCGGTTGGTTAAATTCTGCGCCACAATAGACTGTAAATCGTCTACCGTATACAGGTAGGCGTCTTCCAGCTCGGCCACCTGTTGTTCTATATCGCGCGGTACCGCCAGATCGACCAGAAACATCGGTTTATGCTTACGCTGTTTCAGGGCC
>CAZEGA010000066.1:0-13046 GCA_964511675.1 uncultured Rheinheimera sp. | reverse complement strand
GCTATTACCGTAATAATGTGCTGCACCTGTTTATGCTGCCAGCCATTATTGCCAGCGCGATTCTGCACCAGCGGACGATCAGTAGCAACGAACTGACCGCTATAGTGCAACAGTTGTACCCGCTGTTGCAGCAGGAGCTGTTCCTTAGTGTGGCCGATATCAGCCAGTACAGCAGCGCCATCCTGCACTACCTGCTTGAAAGCGGGCTGGCAGAGCAGCACAACGGGCAATACCGGGCGCCGGCACAGCATAGCAGCGGCTATTTCATGCTCAGCCTGCTGGCACACAATGCAGAACATACGCTGCAACGTTATGCCATGGTATTACAGCTGATTGACAGCCAGGGGCCGCAGAGCCGCAGTGAACTGGAACAACACAGCCATGAACTGGCACAGCGCCTGCTGCAGCTGCACGGCATCAACGCCCCGGAATACTACGACAAACAGTTGTTTGCCACTTTAGTTAACGCCCTGAAAGATAACGGCTACACCCAGAGCGACGCGCACAGCCGTGTCAGTGCCACGGCACAGTTACAACAGCTGAACGATACTGTCAGCCTGCTGCTGCGCAACGAGGTGTTGCAGAGTATCCAGAGTATCTTGCCCGCCAGCACGCCTTAGCGGCTGGTGGGGTAAGCGCGGATCACGCCTTCCTGCATCGTTGATGCCACCAGTTTGCCGTCGCGGTTATAAAACTGGCCCCGTACCAGGCCCCGGCCGCCGGATGCACTGGGGCTGTCTACGGCATACAGCAGCCAGTCGTCGAAACGAAAATCCTGGTGGAACCACATGGCGTGGTCAATGGTAGCAACCTGCATATTCGGCGCCATAAAAGACTTACCATGGGGCTGCAGCGCCGTTGGCAAGAAATTAAAATCTGACGCATAGGCCAGCAAATACTTGTGTACGCGCAGGTCATCCGGCATGGCGCCATTGGCTTTAAACCAGACATAGCGCCTGGCGACACTGACCTGGGGTTTGAACGGGTTCTGAAAGTCTACCGGCCGCATCTCTATCGGCTTCTCACAGATAAACTTGCTGCGCAGGCTTTCCGGGATCAGCTCAGCATGCTGCTGGTAAAACTCCAGATCGGACACCAGTTGCTCCGGCCCCGGCACTTGCGGCATCAGGTCCTGATGTTCAAAACCGCTCTCTTCGGCCTGAAATGACGCCGTCATATAAAATATCTGCTTACCAAACTGAATGGCACTGATCCGGCGCGTGCTGAAACTTTTACCGTCGCGGATATTGGCCACTTCATACACTATGGGCTTGCTGGCGTCGCCCGGGCGCAGGAAGTAAGAGTGGAACGAATGCACCTTGCGATCTTCGGCTATGGTTTCCTTGGCCGCAGATAGCGCCTGCCCCATCACCTGGCCGCCAAATACGGCCTTAAAGCCCAAATCCTGGCTTTGGCCGCGGTATAAGCCCTGCTCTATGGTTTCCAGTTTGAGCAAATCCAGCAAATTCTTCAGTACCTGACTCATCGCGACCTCTCCTGTTACATCCGGGTAAAATACCATGCTATTCTGCCGCAAAGCACGGAGATCAGCAAAGATGAGCTATTGGTTATTTAAAACAGAACCGTCGGAATGCAGCATTGACGATTTTGCCGCCGCCCCTGACACAGCTGTGGTGTGGGAAGGCGTGCGCAACTATCAGGCACGCAATATGCTGCGCGACCAGGTAAAGCAGGATGACCTGGTGTTTATCTACCACTCCAGCTGCAAACTGATCGGAGTAGCCGGCGTGGCCCGCGTGGTGCGCGAAGCCTATGCTGATCCGAGCCAGTTTAACGCTGCCAGTGTCTATTTTGACGGGAAATCTGCCAGAGATGCGCCGCGCTGGGTTGCGGTGGAGCTGGTATTTGAGCGTAAATTGCCCCACCTTATCCCGCTGGACAAACTTAAAAGCTCAGCTAAGCTCAATGGGCTGCCTCTGGTACAGAGGGGCAGCAGGCTGTCTGTTATGCCGGTTACACCTGAGCAGTGGCAAACGATATTGCAGCTGAGCTAAGCCGCAAATCCGATTGCACCTGAAACCTGTTATCCCTGATGGTTGGAGCCTGTTATGAAACAAGAAAGGCGCCAGATGGATAAGGATATACATTTTTTCTGGGACGATCTGAATCTGGCACAGAAATTTTCTGTCGCTGAACTACAGCGCTTTGGTTATGACCTGCTTTTTGTCCGCCACCTGACTAATGGCAGCGTGGCCGTTTTGTCTGCCGGCGCCAAACTGGCGGCAATTGATATCGACGGGCAAATTAATACTGAGCCCGCGGTAATGTTAAGGCACTGAATTACGGTAAAAGCGGGGATTACCCCGCTTTAGCCTGTGCTTCTTCCTGCGCCAGCGCCACCACTACAGCACACAACTGCAAATGCGACATTATGCTGTTGTTTTGCCATAGGGTTGTCAGCCTGCTGTGCCGTTTCATCATCAACTCCAGATGGGCCCCATCAGGCAGACGCTGCGCCTGGGCTTTGAGCACCTGCTGTGGTGTCACGGCTTTACTGCAACACTCCTTGACCAGCACCGGCAGCGACTGCACCAACAACTGGCACATTTTAAGCTCAGCGCCTGTCAGCACAGAGGCGGCAGGCACCAGTTGCAATTGCTGCTGCAGCAATTGCTTTTGCTGCTCGGCCAGCTGGTAGGCCGCCTGCTGCAGCTTCAACAGCTCCTGCTCCCTGCCGGCTAACTGCTGTTTGAGCCGTTTGTTAGCTTTGCCTACCTGCTCCATCTGCCACAATATATACAACAGAGCCACCACTAACACACCGACAAACATTGCCCAAACCATACTGAATTCCTGCTAACTACTGTATTGCTGCCACAGCACAAATATTATTGCTGCTGTTGCCGGATGTAAGTGCGCACCTGTTGCTCCAGGACGGCCAGCGGCACACTGCCATTGCCCAGTACAACATCATGAAATTCACGCACATTAAAGCGCCCGCCCAGCGCTTGCTCTGCTTCGCGGCGCAGACGCTTTATCGTAATTTCGCCCAGTTTATAAGACAAGGCCTGGCCGGGCCAGCTGATATAACGATCAATTTCTGTCGTCACGTTATGCATCGACAACGCGGTATTCCCGGCCAGAAAGTCAATCGCCTGTTGCCGGCTCCAGCCCATGCTGTGCATACCGGTATCCACCACCAGACGGGCGGCACGCCACATCTCGTAAGTCAGCCGGCCAAAGTTACTGTATGGGTCCTGATAAAATCCCATTTCCAGCCCCAGATATTCAGCATACAGACCCCAGCCTTCACCAAAAGCCGAGGTATAGAAGCTACGGCGATAATCCGGCAAATCGCCCTGCTCCCGCGCCAGCGCTACCTGCAGATGATGGCCGGGCACCGCCTCGTGCAGCGTCAGCGCTTCCATTTCATATAACGGCCGCCGGTCCAGCCGGTATGTGTTGACCCAGTAAAAACCGGCCTGATCATCACGCGATGGCCCGGAGTAACGGCCCGTGGTGTACTTGGGTGCTATCTCTGCCGGCACCGGCACTACGCCGTAAGGTGTGCGTGGCAGGGTTTTAAACAACTTGGGTAATTCGGCATCGGCTTTTTTCGATAAATACGCGGCATAACGCATCAGCTCGTCCGGGGTCTTGGCATAAAACTGCGGATCAGTACGTAAAAACTGAATGAAATCTGCAAAACTGCCGGTAAACGCCAGGTTGTCTATCACGGTCTGCATTTCGGCACGGATACGTTTAACTTCTTCCAGCCCCAGCTGATGCACCTGCTCTGGTGTCATATTTAACGTGGTGTAATGTTCCAGCCGGTTTTGGTAATAGGCGGCACCATGCGGCAAGGCCCCGGCAGCAATAGTCTCACGCGCACCCGGCAGGTACTCGTCAACAAAGAACTGATAATACGCCTGGTATGCCGGGTTAACGGCAGTAATAATCTGCTGCTGCGCCTGCGCCGTCAGTTGTTGCCAGTCGGCAGCACTGATAAAGGCCGGCTGGCGGCTGAACGGCCGGTAAAACACACTTTGCAGCGGGTCCGGCGCAACATAGGACAGAATACTCTGTTCAAACCCGGCCAGTACCGCTTTGGGCTGTGTCATCCCTGTCGCCAGGCCCTGCTGCATCCAGTACATCTGCTGTTGCATATAGCGCGGTACTGTGGCCAGTTTGCCAATATAGTTGCGGTAGTCGTCCAGCGTATTAAAACTACTGTACTGTGGCAAAAACCCCAGGCTGGTATGAAAGCCGGACTCTGAGGTCAGCGGCATCAGGTGGGCACCAAACTGATATTCATCAATCTCGTTCGCCAGCCGGTAGCTCAGAATGGCATGGTTAATCCGGTTCTGGCCGGATAACCGGCCGACGTCAACCTGTTGCAACCGTGCCTGCCAGCCTAAACGCTGCTGCTGGCGCTGCTGCAGTGCCTGCGGCGACAAATCGGTTAATTCAGCAGCAGCGGCTTCGCGCAATTGTTGCTCTGCCTGCCATAGCTGGCTGGCCAGCGCGCTGAAATCATCATCCGCGTGTTGCACTGTAGCGGCGCAACCGCCCAACAACAATGCAACGAGAAAGAGCGGTACTTTAGTGGTGTTGGCTAGGTTCATTGTACTTATTCCCACAATTAATCACCGTCAGATTGTAACGGCTTTAACAACAGAATACAGGGTGCTTAACCCGCGCCAGGCCCGGTTAAACTTATTTAAGCCGCCGTTTTCACAGAAAAAATGCGGAAAAGTCCAGCAAACTGCCGGATTTTTCAGCGGCCTGGTATTTTGTAAACAAACAGCTGTTGCCAGCATCAAATATTCGCGTACTATGGTTTGGTATTATGCAGGTTAACTTCAGCTGCAACACCAGGGCAAGGCAGCAAACGGAGTCAGATGTGATCTTATGAAGTATCAGGATTCACTACAACAGGCCAGTGAAAAAGCCGCTCAGGTCAAGGCGTTTTTACAACACGTCGGCCTGGCAGCTCATCCGGTAAATTATGCTGTTTGCTATGATTATATCAGCGGCTATAACGCTGAACTCTGTCATGCCATAGAACAAAAACTGGCCGCCAAAGCCCTGCTTGACGACTTTGTTATGGCCGATCTGTACAGCCGCTTTCTGACCCCGGCCAGCCAGCAACAGGAACAACTATTACATGATGCCTCCGGCATGGTAAGCCGGATGGCAGCATACAGCGATGTTGCTGCTGAACAACTGGATGAATATCTGCAACACCTAGATACAGGTATAGACCAGATACAGCAGCAACCTGCCGACACTGCACAGGTGGTGCAGCTGTTCAGCCGGATGCAGCAACTGACATCCGACTTCCGTGCCAGCCAGCAGCAGCTGAAACAGCAATTATTGCTGGCAAACCAGCAAAGCCACCAGTTACGCCAGGATCTGGAGCAACTGAAACAGCAGCGCCTGCTGGACCCGCTTACCGGCCTGTATAACAGGGTGGCGATGCAAAACCAGATTGATCTGTGGTTTAGCGAGCAGCCGGACCGCCGCATTGCAGCCATTGCCATTGATTTGGACCATTTCAACCGTTTTAATCAGCAATATGGTTCTACTATAGGTGATGTCATTCTGTCTAAGGTAGCCCGCAAAGTCAGCAGTTACGTGCAAAGCAGCGGCCTGCCGGTACGCAGTGGTGGTGAAGAGTTTTTAATTCTGTTACCCGATGTCGACCTGCGCAGTGCCAGTGAAATTGCCGAGCAGGTGCGCCGTGGCGTGGAAAAACTGCGTTTTGTCTCTTCCCGCAATAAAATCACTTTACCTAAAATTACTATTTCGCTGGGTGTTTCGCTGTTTCAGCACAGAGAAAACTGGTATCAGTTTCTTGGCCGCACCGCCCAGGTGCTGCAACTGGCCAAACAGCGCGGCCGCAATCAGGTAGCCAGTGAGGCCATGTTGCCGGCCTGAGCAGATAAAAGCCGCGAGATAAGTTGGCTGACAGGGCGTAATCTTTTACACTAGCCGCATTTATTTTGCCAACAGGCCAGCAGCATGACCGATCAGCACAGCAATACCACCCACTTCGGCTTTAAAACCATAGCCGCCGAGCAAAAAGTGTCGATGGTCGCCAATGTGTTTCATTCCGTGGCCTCCCGGTATGACCTGATGAATGATCTGATGTCGCTGGGCATTCACCGGTTGTGGAAACGCTTCACCATTGACTGCAGCGGCGTACGCCCGGGGCAACAGGTACTGGACCTGGCAGGCGGCACCGGCGATATTACCGCCTTGTTCTCAAAGCGGGTCGGGCCATCCGGTAAAGTGGTACTGGCCGATATCAATGCCTCTATGCTGAATGTCGGCCGCGATAAACTGCGCGATCTGGGGCTGGTAAGCAATATTGAATACGTCCAGGCCAATGCAGAAGCCCTGCCGTTTGCCGATAACAGCTTTGATATTATCAGTATCGGTTTTGGTTTACGTAACGTTACCGACAAAGACGCCGCTTTGCGCTCCATGTTTCGAGTGCTTAAACCCGGCGGCCGCCTGCTGGTGCTGGAATTTTCCAAGCCAGAGCATGACTGGTTAAGCAAAGTATACGACCTGTATTCATTTAAACTGCTGCCCGTTATCGGCCAACTGGTCGCCAATGATAAAGACAGCTACCAGTATCTGGCTGAATCCATCCGCATGCATCCGGATCAGGACACCTTAAAAGCCATGATGCAAAGTGCAGGCTTTGCCGAGGTCAGTTACCACAACCTGACCGGCGGTATAGTCGCGCTGCACCGCGGATACAAATTCTGATGCTGACGCTGCTGCCCCAGTTCGTTTGTGCCCTGGCAGAAAAAATCACTGCCCGGCTCATCGCCATGGACCCGGCAGCACCCGGCTACCTGAGCCGCCTTGCCGGCCGGCAACTGGCGTTTAAACTGAAAGAGTGGCCCGCCACCCTGGTATTAACCGCCACGGCTGACACTATCCTGTTCAATCAGCATGAAGACAGTGCCGATTGCCGCATTCAGACCGATCTTGCCAGCCTGCGATTACTGCGGGACCCAAGCCAGTTAACCCGGCTGATTAAAGCTGATGCCTTGCAGATCGACGGTGATATCCAGCTCGCCCAGCAGTACAGTTATTTTTTCCAGCAACTGGACCCCGACTGGCAGCAAAGCCTGTCGGGCTATGTCGGCGATGCCCTGGCGCACAAAATTGCCATCAGCCTGACCCAGTTGCAGCATTACGTCAGCGCCAGGGTCAGTACACTGCAACAGGCCGGTACCGAGCTGGTACAGGACGAGCTGCAGCTGACGCCTTGCGCCATTGAGCTGGCACAGTTCAGTGATGCAGTCAGCCAGTTAGCCGCCCGGGCAGAACAACTGCAGCAACAATTCGATACGATACAGGAGACCTAGTGCGTATCAGCCGTTTTTACCAGATCCAGAAAACCCTGTTACAGTTCGGGCTGGATGAGCTTATTCCGCAGCAGTGGCAACCCTTGTATGCCCGCCTGCTAAGACGCAGCCTGTTCTGGTTGCGTAACCGCCACCCACACGAACCTGTTGGTGTGCGGTTGCGGCTGGCACTGCAAAACCTGGGGCCGGTGTGGGTTAAATTTGGCCAGATGCTGTCAACCCGGCGCGACCTGTTCCCGCCACACCTGGCCGACGAGCTGGCAAAATTACAGGACAAGGTACCGCCATTTGACGGCGTACTGGCCCAACAACTGATAGAACAGGCGCTGGAGCTTGGCAGCATTGACGAGCTGTTTGACGACTTCGGCACTGTCCCCCTGGCATCGGCCTCCATTGCCCAGGTACACAGTGCCCGCCTGCGCCTGCCCGGCGGTGAGCTGGCCGATGTGGTCATTAAGGTGATCCGTCCCGATATCCGCCAGCAAATTCTGGCCGATCTGGCCCTGATGGATACGCTGGCCGATGCTGCCGCGCGCTTTTTACCTGACGGCAGGCGGTTACGTCCGCGGGAAGTGGTGCAGGAATACCGCAAAACCATACTGGATGAGCTGGATCTGCAGCGCGAAGCCGCCAATGCCATACAGCTGCGGCGCAACTTCGACAGTTCCGACTCGCTGTACATTCCGTTTGTTTACAGCGATTACAGCCGGGCTAATGTGATGGTCATGGAGCGGATATACGGTATCCCGGTTTCCGACATTGCCGCCCTTGAAGCGCAGGGCACCAATATGGAATTGCTGGCAAAACGTGGCGTGGAAGTGTTTTTTACCCAGGTATTTCGCGACAGTTTTTTCCATGCCGATATGCACCCGGGCAATATCTTTGTCTCCCGCGAGACACCGCACAACCCGCAGTATATTGGCATCGACTGCGGTATTGTCGGCACGCTGAACGCAGAAGACAAACGTTATCTGGCGGAAAACTTTGTGGCCTTTTTTAACCGTGATTATAAAAAAGTCGCCCAGCTGCACGTAGACTCCGGCTGGGTACCGGCACACACCAAGGTAGAGGAGTTTGAAAGTGCCATCCGTACCGTGTGTGAACCGATATTCCAGAAACCGCTGGCTGAGATCTCCTTTGGCCATGTGCTGCTGAACCTGTTTAATACCGCACGCCGCTTTGAAATGCAGGTACAGCCGCAGCTGGTATTGCTGCAAAAAACCCTGTTGTACATTGAAGGGCTGGGCCGCCAGCTGTACCCGCAACTGGATTTATGGAAAACCGCCAAACCCTTTTTAGAAAACTGGGTCAAACAACAGGTGGGCTTACCGGCCGTCTGGCGGCAGATAAAAGACAATTTGCCATTCTGGGCAGAAAAGCTGCCGCAAATGCCTGATTTACTGCATCAGTACCTGGAGCAGGGGCCTAAGCAGCAACGCCAGCTGCTGCAACAGCTGGCCCAGTTACAGCAACAGCAGCACAGGACCAGAACACAAATAGTTGCGGCAACCTTTGCGGCTGCCAGCCTGATCAGTGCTAGTATAGTGTTCGTTCAGGGCAGCCTGCCGCTTGCCGTATTGTTACTGGCTGCCAGTATCGGCTTTGCACTCAAAGCATTAGCTTAGCCGATCACAACGCTGTCATACTAGCGCCATATAGTGGCACCGGCATCTGGCCGGTTTATTCGTCAAAGAGGATTTAACATGTTAGGCAATATCAGTATCTGGCAATTACTTATCATCCTGGCCATTATCGTCCTGCTGTTCGGTACGAAAAAGCTGCGTGGCATCGGCTCCGATCTGGGCTCTGCGGTACGCGGTTTTCGCAATTCGATCAAAGACGACCAGGAACAACCGGACGAGCCGGCAGCAACGGTACAATTGTCGGACCAGGCTAAAGCTGATGCCGAAAAAACCGGCACTGCTGCAACTGCACCAAAAGACAAAGTGTAAATGAGTTTCTGGGAACTGGTTGTTATCGGCGTTGTGGCGCTGCTGGTGTTAGGCCCGGAGCGGCTGCCCGGCGCGATCCGTTCTGTGCATAAAATGGTGCGCGGCATCAAGCAGTTTGGCCAGCAAATGCAGGCAGAACTGAATGACGAACTGCGCACGCACGAATTACACCAAAAGCTGAAAGATGCCGAAGCCAAAGGTCTGTTAAACCTGACCACAGCAGAGCAGGCCGCGCTGGACGAGCTGAAACAAGCCGCTGCCGACGTCAATGCCCCGTTGCATAAGCCGGATACCGAAAAACACCATGAGCAAGAACGTTAATCCAAACAGCCTGCTCGGCCATTTGATCGAGCTGCGCAGCCGCCTGTTGCGCTGCATTGTTGCCGTATTGCTGGTATTTGCCGCGCTGGCCGCCTTTGCCCAGGATTTATACCATCTGCTGGCGCAACCCCTGCTGGCGGTGTTACCGGAAAACAGCAGCATGATCGCCACCGATGTGGCTGCCCCATTTTTCGCGCCATTCAAGCTGACCCTGATCGTCGCCATCTGCCTGGCTATTCCCTATGTGTTGTTCCAGATCTGGCAGTTTGTCGCACCGGCGCTGTACAGCAAAGAAAAACGGCTGATGGCACCGCTGGTGGTCAGCAGCACCTTACTGTTTTACGGCGGCATTGCCTTTGCCTATTTTATTGTTTTTCCAATTATATTCGGCTTTTTTACCAGTGTGGCACCGCAAGGCGTCACCGTCGCCACCGATATCAGCAGTTACCTGGATTTTGTCCTGAAGCTGTTTTTCGCCTTTGGCCTGTCGTTTGAGATCCCGGTGGCGATCCTGCTGATGATATGGACCGGTGTAACGACCCGGGCGGCACTGGCGGAAAAACGCCCTTATCTCATCGTCGGCGCTTTTATTCTCGGCATGCTGCTGACACCACCGGATGTGTTATCGCAAATTTTACTGGCCGTGCCAATGTGCCTGCTGTTTGAGCTCGGTCTGGTGCTAAGCCGGTTTTATCAACCCAAGACAGAACAACAAGAAAACCAGGAACAACAGTTATGAAAACATTTATTGCCCTCCTCGCCCTGCTCGGTAGCCTGCCGCTTGCGGCGGCATCAATACCGCCGGAGCAGGCGCTGGAGCTGTGCCGGGCAGAACAAAATGCCTTGCGCCGGCTGACCTGCTATGACGCCATCGCCACAGACGGCAGCACAGTGCAATCCCGCCCGGCGGACACCACACCAACCCAGGCGACGCTGACTGAACCCGCACCACAGCAATTTGGCCTGGAACACCGCCCGCAGGAAGACATGGCTGAACAACTGAATGTGGTGGTGAAATCGCTGCAGTACAGCCCGCGCAAAGAGCTGATTGTTGAATTTACCAATGGCCAGATTTGGCAGCAGATTGGCTCGGAGTACTATCACATTGCCGAGGGCGAAGCGCATGTGATCCGCCGGGGTGTATTGAGCTCCTTCTTGCTTGGCAACGACAAAAATAACCGTACCATACGGGTAAAACGTAAACAGTAATATGGATGTCTGGTGCGATAGCGGCGTCAATTTATACAGTACACAGTTCGATACCGATCGGGCTGCAGTGCTGCTGCGCGCAGCGCAGGCGGGCGTAACCCGGCTGGTACTGATTGGCAGTAATATAGCAGAGAGCCAGCGCAACCTGTTGCTGTGTGCGCAGCAACCGGGCTGTAAAACCACGGCAGGCGTGCATCCACATCAGGCCGCCGGCACAGAGCCAGACTGGCTGGCGCAGTTGCAACAGCTGCTGCATGCCCCCCAGGTGGCCGCGGTTGGCGAATGCGGCCTGGATTTCAACCGCGACTTTTCGCCCCGCGCAGTACAACAGCAGGTATTTGCCGAGCAGCTGCAACTGGCGAAACACACGGCGAAACCGGTTTACCTGCACGAGCGCGATGCATTTGACACCCAGCTGGCCATGCTCAGGGAGCAGCAGATACATCACGGCGTGGCGCATTGTTTTACCGGCGATACCGCCCAGCTGCAAGCTTACCTGGATCTTGGCCTGTACATTGGCATTACCGGCTGGATCTGCGATGAAAGGCGGGGCCAGGCGCTGCAACAGGCTGTCACTTATATTCCGCCGGACAGGTTGCTGCTGGAAACCGACGCCCCCTACCTGCTGCCCCGCACTATCAGCCCCAAACCCGCCAGCCGCCGCAATGAGCCGGCACTGCTGCCTGCCATAGCCGCCAAGGTGGCCAGGCTCCGGGGATGCTCGCTGGCTGAGCTGGCAACACACTGCTGGCATAACAGCCAGCTATTATTCGGCTTTACTGCCTGCTCAGGCGCAAAGGCTTAACCTATATGGCTGACATCTTACCCTATATCCTGATTGGTGTTCTGACAGGTGCCGCTATCACCGGTGTTATCGCTTATTGTCTGCTGGCCCGGGCACAGCAGGCTGCCGCCGAACTGGAAAGCCAGCTGCGGACACACAGTTTTGAACTACAGATCACACTGGATGAGCTGGCAGAAAAGAACCGCTTGCTGGAACATCAAAGCCGGATAGACAGCTTGTCCGGCGTTTACAACCGTGCCAGCTTTGACCAGCAAATGCGGGCTGAAATCAAACGCAGCCGCCGCGAGCAAAGGGCACTGGCCCTGGTACTGCTGGATATCGATCACTTTAAGCAGATTAATGACACCCTCGGCCATCTGGCCGGTGATCAGGCAATTACCGCCGTAGCGAATGTGATCAAGCAACAGCTGAAACGCCCGGCAGACAAAGTGTGCCGTTATGGTGGTGAAGAATTCGCGCTGATTTTACCGGCGACCTGTCTGCAAGGTGCAGAGCAACTGGCAGAGCAAATTCGCCTGGCTTTGCAAAATTGCCCGTTGACGTTAAATGGCCAGCCTTACCAGTTAACAATAAGCGCCGGCTGCTATGCCGCCGCACCGGCCGCCGACAGTGACAACGACGAGTATATCCGCTTTGCCGACGCTGCACTGTACCGCGCCAAGCACGCCGGCCGTAATCAGGTACACAGTTATCCGTTTGCTGCGAAAGCCCCGGCAGACGTTGCAACAGGAGCCATACATGAATACTAACCGGTTTTTCCCGGCCAGCCGCTTGCGCCGGATGCGCGCACACGATTTCAGTCGCCGTTTAATGGCAGAACATCAGCTGACGGTAAACGACCTGATCTACCCGATGTTTATTATCGAAGGTGAAAATAAACGTGAAGCCATTGCCTCAATGCCGGGTATTGAGCGCTTAAGCCTGGATTTGCTGCTAAGTGAAGCGCAAGAGCTGGCGGCGTTAGGCATTCCGGCTATAGCGCTGTTTCCGGTGACCTCAGCCGAAAAAAAATCACTGCCGGCCGAAGAAGCCTGGAACCCGGATGCGTTAGCACAACGTGCGGTGCGGCTGCTAAAGCAGCATGTGCCCGAACTGGGTATTATTACCGATGTCGCGCTGGACCCGTTCACTACCCATGGCCAGGACGGCATCATTGACGCCAACGGCTATGTGCTGAACGATATCACTACCGCAGCGCTGATCAAGCAGGCCTTGTCACACGCGGCAGCGGGTGCCGATGTGGTGGCACCTTCCGATATGATGGACGGCCGCATAGGTGCTACCCGTGAAGCGCTGGAAGAGGCCGGTTTTGTTAACACCCGCATTATGGCCTACTCGGCCAAGTATGCATCAAGCTACTATGGCCCGTTCCGTGATGCGGTCGGTTCTGCCGCCTTTTAAGTTGCCGGC
>CAZEGA010000065.1:6911-13174 GCA_964511675.1 uncultured Rheinheimera sp. | reverse complement strand
CCGTGGGCTTTGAAGGCTATGTGCTGAACAACCCGGCACTGATGATTGCCGGTATGGTGGTCGGCTCGGCCGGTTCGCTGCTGACACTGCTAATGGCCAAAGCAATGAACCGCTCGGTCGCCAATGTGCTGTTTTCCAACTTCGGTGCTCCCAGCGACGAGCAACAGGGTGAAATCAGCGGCAGCCAGAAACCGATAGATGCCGGTGACGCCGGTATTAATATGCACTATGCCGGTAAGGTGATTATTGCTCCCGGCTATGGCTTAGCCGTGGCGCAGGCACAGCATAAGTTATACGAGCTGGTAAAACTGCTGCAGGACGCCGGGGTCGAGGTAAAATTTGCCATTCACCCGGTAGCCGGCCGTATGCCGGGCCATATGAACGTGCTGCTGGCCGAAGCCGGCGTGCCGTACGATATTATCTTTGATATGGAAGATATTAACGACGAATTCAAAGACGCCGATGTCGCCATAGTGATAGGCGCCAACGACACGGTAAACCCGGCCGCCCGCACCAATAAAAGCTCGCCGATTTACGGAATGCCGGTACTGAATGTTGATCTGGCCAAACAGGTGTATGTAGTTAAACGCGGCCAGGGCAAAGGCTATTCCGGTGTGGAAAACGCGCTGTTTTATGCCGACAATACCCAGATGGTATACGGCGATGCGCAAAAGGTGATGGTAGCGATGATCCAGGCCATCAAATCACTCGGTGGTGGCCACTAAAGCCCGGCAAGCTGACGCTGGCCTGAGTTTGCCAGCGTTTGCTGCTAAAAGATCCAGTAACATGGCACTGATACGCCGCGCGAACGTCTCACTGAAATGATCCTTATATTTGAACCGTGGTAAGTAATTACTCCTGACCAATGCTTGCCATTAAGCAAACCGATCACCAAAGAACGCGGTTCGTCGTTTGTTTTAGCAGGGATCTCAATAAGGTCTGGATCGTCCCATAAGCTTTGCGCTGTATGAAAATCCATTCTATGTTTCTCAAGATTACCTCTGCTTTTATCTTCATCAAATTCAAATGTAATCATGAGTAAAAATTACACCCTTTTTACTCTAAACATAAATTCTGAAGATGAAATGTCAGACGAGACTAATACTCGCCTAAACGGCGGGCAACTTGTTGCAAATCCCGCGCTCAAAGGCCGCGTTTGTGATGGCAACTGTTAGGGCAGCTGACTAAAACGGAGCGCATGTTGTCCCCTGATGGTAAATCATTTGCCATTTAGCCTTATTATTTAACCGCCAAATCGAGCACCTATGTGAATAGATTGGCGACGATTGCTCGATCTTCAAATCTTCCCTGAACTCCTAAACGCCCTAACGCTCAAATCAGCTGTGTGTTTTTTGCATCGGCTGCATTTGCTTGTTATGCAGTTCTTTTAGGAACTCCGGTGCCAGATCTGCGCCATTTGGCCAGATAACAGTTTCTAATTCCGGATCAACTGTCACTTTTTTAAAAGTGACCAGATCCTTTAGTGGTTCAAATACAGGGCCAAGTAAAACACCATTCAAATCAACTTCACCAGAAGTTCCGTCATCGAAGGCTACCCAGATTTTGTAATCAGACACATACTTCGCAGATTTAATGTGTAACATAACTTACTCCAGTGGTGCGATGTAGTTAAGTGATTCGCCTGCTCTGGCTCGACGCCAGTTTTCTTCCAAATCAACCTGATGCAGCAAGATCCACTCTTGAACAAATAACGTCGCACGTTTAGGCAGCTCCCCTTCAAGGATGGTTCCATCGAATGCGAATAGTGCTTCGTAGCCAGAATATTTAGCATGAAAATGTGGCGGATTGTGATCGTTAAAATACATGGCGATCAAAATCCCGTAAAAACGACTGATAACTGGCATTTACCTAACCCTCGAAAAGTATAGCTCTATCATATTGCATCGGTGCTGGCAGTCAAATCTGGCATAACAGTATTTTTTCAACGGAAAAACCCGCCTTTAAACACAGATCTTGCCGTACTTTTAACATGATTCTCACTTAAAATAATCGTTATTCCCTTTTTTGGCAATAACTTAACTGACACAGCCAAAACTTACAGGGCGAAAGCCGGTAACAGCTGGATTTGCCCCTTATAAGTTTCAGACAAACACTATGGCCGGTATGCTGATATGTGCTATAACGCAGTTAGCGTGAGCCGACGCAGGAGTTATGGATGATCTACAGGCTTTTTCTTTGCGCACTTTGCTGTATAAGCAACCTTGCCCAGGCCGCGCCTGTGGCTTCTTCTGCCCCGTTGTCATTACAGCACTACAATATCGAAAGCTGGGGCACTTTGCAGGGCCTGCCGCATTCTTCCATCAATGATATTACCCAAAGCCCGGAGGGCTATATCTGGCTGGCGACCTGGGAAGGCCCGGTGCGGTTTAATGGCCGGGAGTTTAAAACCTTTAACCGCCGGGACACCGCAGCCCTGACTAACCCCGGCATTCGTCGCTTGCATATCACCGCTACCGGCACACTGCTGTTCGGTGGGGTAAATGGCAATGTC
The DNA here is from genome assembly GCA_964511675.1 of uncultured Rheinheimera sp. Classification (GTDB taxonomy): domain Bacteria; phylum Pseudomonadota; class Gammaproteobacteria; order Enterobacterales; family Alteromonadaceae; genus Alishewanella. The sequence continues at coordinate 10,662 of CAZEGA010000065.1, read as the reverse complement.
ATCAGCTTAAACGCCGGCCAGTGGCAGAGTTTTATGCCGGCCAACAGTATGGTGTTTGATATTCTGGCACTGTCAGAAGACCATTATCTGCTGGCGACTGCCGGCAGCGGTTTGCTGCAGATCCGGCAACAACAGCTACAGCGTCAGTTAAACCGCAGGGATGGCCTGCCCTCGGAATATATATACACCGTTAAACAAGCCCGCTCAGGCCAGTTGCTGCTGGCAACGGCGCAAGGCCTGTTATTGCTGGATCAGGAGCTGAACCCGGCGTCTATGCAGCAGCTGTTTGCCGGTACTGAAGTTTATGCCCTGCTGGCAGATAACAGTGGTGGTATCTACGCCGCCACCGCCAAAGGCGTGTTTTATGCCCCCCTCTGGCAAACCCAGCCAGAATTTACCCAGCTGAGCGATATTCCGGCAGCGACGCTGCTGCTGGATAATTACCGCCAGCTATGGTTTGGCGGCGTCAGCAATGACATATACCGTTTGCACAACGGCAGGGCCGAACCACTGCGGCTGGATAACGATCTCAGTGCCAACCGGGTGCTGTCGCTGTTTCTGGACCGCGAAAATAATATCTGGGCCGGCACCAGCAACGGTTTAAAACGTATCCGGGAAGTACCTTTTACCAACCTGACCCGTTATCACGGCTTACAGGATAACTTTGTCCGCACCGTACTGGAAAGCCGCGATGGCAGCCTGTGGATTGGCAGCATAGCCGGCTTGGATCGCCAAACACCAGACGGCCATATTGAGCCGGTGCTGGAACACACTTCAGTGCTTAGCCTGGCCGAAGGGGAAGACGGCAGCATCTGGGCCGGCACCCAAAGCCAGGGAGTCATGCGCATCCGGCAGCAACAGCTCAGCCAGCACTTTCATTCTGAGCATGGTTTGTTATCAGCTAACGTACGCTCTATTACCGTGCGTGGTGATCAGGTATGGCTGGGCACCGCTAATGGCTTGCATATGCTTGACAGCAACAGTGGCAAAATTACACATTTTACCACCTCGGCCAGTAACAGCTTTATTTTGTCACAGCTGTGGCTGAGTGACGGCAGCCTGTTACTGGGCACTAACGAAAGTGCCGGTATCTGGCGCGATAACCAGTTCCGGCTTATCGGCGACAACACGACATTCAGCCCGCGCCGGGTACTGAGCTTTTATCAGGCGCCAGGCAGTCATGTTATCTGGCTGGCAACGGATAAAGGGCTTGGCCGTTACCTGCCGGCACAGGATAAGCTGAGTTTTATTGCACTGGAAGCCGAGCTGCCGTCCGAAACGATCCTGCAGGTAATACAGGACGATGTTGACAGCCTGTGGCTCAGTACCAACCGGGGTATTATCCGTATTAAGCTTGCCGATGCCATGGCATATCTGGACGGGCAGGTATCCGGGTTGCCACTGCAGCTGTTCAACGAAAAAGACGGCATGCGTAACGCCCAGACTAACGGTGGCTCCAACCCGGCAACACTGAAACGCCGGGATGGCAGCCTGGTCTTTGCCACTGCCGGCGGCGCAACAGAAATACAACCCGGCCTGCTGTCACGTTTTGCCCTGCAGCCACCGCAAACCCGGGTAGAAAGCCTGGCCGCAGATGGCCGGTTATTACCGTTGTCTACCGGCGCTGTTACCGTGCCGGCCGGTACAGAGCGGCTGGCAATTCATCTGGCAGGCCTGGGTTTTGTCGCACCGGAGCGGATACAATTTCGCACCCGGCTCGAAGGTTTTGACAAACAGTGGAATGAGCGCAGTAATCTCAGTGTCATTGAATACACCAAGCTGCCGCCGGGAGAATATAACCTGCAGGCCGCCGCAGAGTATGCCGGTGGGCAATGGAGCCAGCATATCAGCCTGCCGATAGTAGTAGAGCCGTTTATCTGGCAACGCAAGTTGTTCTGGTTTGTTATTATTGCCATAGCGCTGATAGTGGCCGAGCGCCTGCTTTATCTGCGCACCCGCCGCGCCAGGCAAAGGGCCGCCGAGCTGGAGCAACTGGTGGCAGAAAAAACCCAGGTCCTGCAAAAGCAGACTGATCATTTGATGGTGATGGACAAAGAACGCCAGCAACTGCTGGGGAAAATCCAGCAGCAGGCCGAATTTTTTGCTGCCCAGGCCCGGCAGGACACCCTGACCGGGCTGCACAACCGCCGTGCCTTTGGCGAACAGGCAGAGCAGGAGTTCAAGCGTATCCAGCGCTACCCGCACCCGCTCAGTATCGCCATTACCGATATCGATCATTTCAAATCCATTAATGACACTTACTCACATGCCACCGGCGATGCGGTATTACAGCGTGTTGCCGGCGTACTGGCCAGATATTGCCGTGAAACCGATCTCGTCGCCCGCTGGGGGGGAGAAGAATTTGTCCTGCTGTTTACCGAAACCAGCGCCGAGCAGGCGGTGGCCTTATGCGATACGTTACGGCAGCATATCAGCGGGCTCAGTTTTACCGATCTGGCCGATGACCTGCAGGTAACCACCAGCTTTGGTGTTGCCGGGCTTAGCGACGAAACCGGCTATGAACGCTTACTGGCCAGGGCCGATAACGCCTTGTACCAGGCCAAAGCCAGTGGCCGTAACAAAGTGGTTTGCGACGGAATGTAACAAACCCGCAGCAATTACACCTGAGCCAGGTTATCAGGCAAATATCACCACGATATCATAATTTCATAAGCGCACTTCCCTGCTCTGCCAACTATCCTCTGATGGCTTTTTGCATCCGCATCAAGCCATTGCGTTCAACTGAACAAACTCAGTGAATGTTCAATAAGGAATATATTTATGGCTCTGAGTATTCATCCTTCCGTTGGTGTAGCCCGGCTGGGCAATAGCCCTGAACAATTTTATCTGGCACCGGAGCACACCGGGCAGTTGCCATTTGAAGCTGACAGTTTTGGCAACCGGCATGGCCCGGTGCAGCATTTCAAAGATGATGCCGGCCGGGTGCGGCGTCAGGGGCAGCCTTTCAGGATATTTACCGCTGAAGGCAACGAACTGACACTGGACAGCCCTGGTGTGAAATCAATTCACTGGACAGTGCATCTGGCCAATAAAAAAGCAGCCTGGTACCAGTACAGCGAGTTAAAAGGCAATTTGCTGTATGGCCCGCAGAACAGCTACCAACATCAGCAAGTGCCATTTCGCAATCCGACTCAGATCAGTGAACCGGCGCGCCAGCAGTTGATTATTGATCCAGGCCCGCGCATCGTCAGTGGCCGTCGGCAGAATATTGGCTTTGATCAGGGCAACGCACCGCAGGGGTATCCGGTTTCCTATCCTCCCAGCACGGTCAAATACGGTACGCCAGTGACCACACTGGGCGATCTGCTGACCGACGATGCCGGCCGCCTTATTGTGCTTGGGGGCTATGGCCACGCCGGCGGCAACGAGCCGCTTACCAGTTATGGCGGTTCAAATTCCTGGCATGACGATATTGCCGACGGGCCTGTGTATTGTACAGTGACTTATCAGGATGGCTGCAGCGAACAGCTACAAGCCTGGATTGTGGTCGGTTCGCCTGACTTTGCACCGGAAATTGTCAATATCTCAACCTTGTCAGATACGATGTTTGATGTTGGGGTACGCTTTTATAATTTAGTGCCACCACTTTACCGTGACGGCCGGTTTAATCCTGATTTCCGGGCGAATTATCAACGGGATATCCTGCCGGTAATTGACAGGTTAAGCCGTTATCAATGGGTGGCAAATGTGCAGGCAATGAGCGCATTTAACTCCAGGCAGTTTGATTACG
>CAZEGA010000065.1:3963-6901 GCA_964511675.1 uncultured Rheinheimera sp. | reverse complement strand
AAGCTAACCGGCAACACTATTTCTCGTACTTCCGTGGCCTGAACAAAGAAGGCGATCCTTCTCCCAACCAACCGCAGCAAATGCTGTTTAAAGATAACTTCCCTATGCTGCCGCTTAATTCCGGCAGTAATTCCGTCAGTAATGAGCTGATTATGAAATTTCTGGCCCTGAATGAAACCCAGCAATTTCTGTTAAGCCAGTGGGCCGAAGGACATTTTGACGCCGAACCGCAGGCACAGCCTTATCCGCTCCATCCGCTGGATCAGGGCAGTGTCGGCAACTGTGTTGGTTTGCCGATGTGCCCGGGCATTGAAGTGACCTGGAGCCTGCAAAATCCCAGGCTTTATGCCGCCCCCTATCAGATTGCCGATCAGAAAGGACCGGGCGGATATAACAGCACAGGGCTAACGCCATCGCGCGATGAATGCGAAGGCGGCGGCTGCCAGCCCGGTGATTTAACCAAAAGGATGGCCTGCCCGTGGCAGGCGGATTTCTTCCAATGCACAGTACAAACAGTGAATTTTACCGTGCCGGAAGTAAACAAGGCCAATGGTACGCCCTTACCGCCAACCTACTATGCTTACTGGTGGCCACCGCAAAGCCCGTGGGATGTATTAACCGGCGATCTTACCGCAGAAGCACAGGCGGCATCCCATCTGCCGGCCGGACAACAAATGAATTATGCCCGTGGCATTAATTCTTTTGTTCAGATGGTGGAACACTGGTCAGCCCTGGCATTTATCCGCGACCAGAACAGCCAGGGAGAAGGTTATCCGTACTTTACTGAAACCGAGCGTAATCATGAAATTTTCTCGTATAAAGAAGTAGGTGTAGGCCAGATCACCGGCAATACCGATGATAATGAAACCACCATTCCGGTATTTTATATCGAGCAAAATCCGCAGCAGATTAAAAGTAAAAGTGCCAGGGCACTCGATATGGTTAACGCCATGGAACAAAGAGCCTTTAAGCCTATTGCACAGGCACCGGCCGGCCTGGGTGTTCCGCGCTCCGGCACCAGAGTAAGGCGTTAACCAACGATGACGCCAGCAAACATCGAAACTGATGTGGTCATTGTCGGCGCAGGCCCCGCCGGAGCCTGCGCTGCCCTCAGTTTATTAACGTATTCAGCGTTAAAAGTAGTGGTTCTGGAACAGTCTGATTTCAGCCAGATCCGGGTTGGTGAGCATGTCTCAGACAGCTTATTTTCGCTGCTGGCTTACCTGAAATTAAGCAAAGCAGATTTTCCTGCCGGCTGTTTTATGCCCTGTTATGGCGATACGGCTTATTGGGGTAGCGCTTTGCCCAGGGTACGCCATGCCATTTTCAGCAGCGAAAGTGCCAGTGTTCAGTTGGAGCGGGAAGCTTTTGATTTAACCCTGCTCGAACATATCCTGGCCAGAGGGGGTACTGTATACCCACGCACCCACTGCAGCGTTCGTCAGCCTGACACTGCATCAGGCTGGTTACTGCATTGCTCTCATCCGGAACAGGCATCTTTTCAGATACGGGCCCGCTACCTGATTGATGCCACGGGCCGCAACAGTTCGCTGTGCCGCCAAAGCGGTGGCCAGTTGCATAAACTGGATCAGCTGATGGGGGCCGGCTGTTTTTTTTCCTGTCCGGAGCATGCAGAAAACTCCCAGGAGCAAATTATTGAAAGCTGTGAAGATGGCTGGTGGTATGGTGCCATGCTGCCGAATCAGCACTATGTGGCTACATTTTTTTCCGATACCGACATTATCAGTAAGTTGCGGTTAAACCAGCAGCAACACTGGCAGCGGCTGTTACAACAGAGCCAGTTCCTGCAGCACCGGCTGCGCGGCTGCAGCCTTTTGTCAGCCCATCCCTGGGTCCGCAATGCCTGCAGCCAGTACAGTGATACCAGTCAGATCCGCCAATATGTTGCCATCGGCGATGCCGCCTGTGCGTTTGATCCCATTTCCTCAATGGGGCTGGGGTTTGCTGTTTCTTCTGCCTGCCATGCTGCCCATCTGGTGATGGCAGAGCTTAAACAGCATAGTTCCGGCCCCGTATTGCAGAGCGGCGCCCTGTCAGCCAGGCAGTTGTTCCAGCAGGATCTGAACAACCATTTTGCGGCTTACCAGCAATTACGGCAAAACTTTTACCGGGCAGAGCACCGCTGGGCCAATGCGCCTTTCTGGCAACGGCGGCAACTGCAGTATCAGGCAGCAGGTGATGCCGTCCTGGGCTGATAAAAGCCTGATGCAGCAAAGCCGTAAATAGCGGGCGTGCTAATCGGCAAAGCTGATTTTGCCCATGGTGACTCCCGGTATGCCCTCGCGGGCATTGCTGAATTTCTGCTTGCCGCCTGCCAGGCACTCATTGGCCAGTACGGCGAACAGTACCGCTTCTTTCGCATCGGGGTTTATACCTAAATCTGCCGTGGTTTTAATGGCTACCTCCGGCAATGCGGCCTGAATATGCGCCATTAACAGCGGGTTATGAATACCACCACCGCTGGCGTAGATAACAAACTTATCCAGTTGCCGTGTCGTCTGTTTAATGGCGTGGATAATCATCCCGGCGCTAAAGCGGTTTAGCGTAGCCATAATACCGGCATGGCTTAAATTTGCGCTGCCGGATACCTGCTGCGCGCGCGCCAGATACGCCAGGTTAAACACCTCCGGCCCGGTAGTTTTGGGAAAACCCAGCGCGAAGAACGGGTCTTGTTTAAGGGCAGCCAGTAAAGGCTCACTTACCTTACCCGCCCTGGCCAGCACGGAGTCGTTATCATAATACCGGCCAGGATAATGCTGCTGGATAAAGGCATCCATTATAGTATTGCCAGGGCCGATATCGCTGCTGAATACGGCTTCGGCGTCCAGCGTTTGCGGCAGCCAGGTAAAGTTCGCAATACCACCGATATTCAGCATAATGCGGTTTTCTTGGCGGCTGCTAAACAGCAAATAATCAC
>CAZEGA010000065.1:0-3953 GCA_964511675.1 uncultured Rheinheimera sp. | reverse complement strand
CCTGGGCGTGCAGCACAGCGCCCTCGCCACCGGCAGCGATATGTTTCTGGCGAAAATCACTGATGGTGGTAATACCGGTAGTCATGGCCAGATGATCGCCATCACCAATCTGCAGCGTGGCATTGCCGTAATCACTAAGGTTATGCTGGCGCTTAGGGCAGTGAAAAATGGTCTGGCCGTGGCTGGCAATCACATCAACATCAGCCTTGGTCAGCCGCCACTGTGCCAGGCACCGGTTAATGATACGGCCATGTTCAATACCAATCCAGGGGTTAAGCAGGGTTACTGCCTGCAGGTCAACCTCACGTTTGGAGAACACCGCCTTTACCCGCTGCTTGTAGTCAGCATCGTAGTCTACCGTAGTAAACTGCAACAGCTGAATGCGGGTATCCAGGCCATCACCGCTCAGCTCGCACAGCGCCACATCCAGGCCATCCAGCGAGGTGCCGCTCATCAGGCCGATCACTTTACGGCTGGGCTTGGCGGCGATCTGATATAAACGGGCAATATGTGGGTGCATTTTATGCTGCTCTGTCTTAACGGGCTGGTAATGAATAATTTATCCGAATAAACTGCTGCAGAGTAGCAATAAAAAGCCAGTGAGTGCGAATTTGTACCCAGGCAGCCTGAAACAGGATTAACAGATGTCAGTATTAGATAAAATTCACGCACTGCGCGAAAAGTTCCCCCGTGCCGAACAGCAACTGGCAGACTATATATTGGCCAACCCCGATCATCTGCGTGATATGCCGTCACAAATGCTGGCCAAAGCCGTAGGCATCAGCCAGGCCAGTGTGGTGCGTTTTACACAGAAACTGGGCTATAAAGGCTACCCGGATTTTAAGTTTGCTATCAGTGACAGCCTGCACCGGCAAAACCCTGCCCCGAATACCGCCAAACTGCACGGCGAAATCTCACTGGATGACAGCTTCAGCACCATGAGCCAGAAATTGCTGGCCAGCAAAGTCAACGTGCTGCAGAAAACCCATGCTATTAACGCCCAGACCAGTTATGAACAGGCAGCATTATGGCTGCGCAGTGCCAAACGCATTTTATTGTGTGGCAAGGGCGGCTCGGCCCTGGTGGCGAAAGATTTTTCCTACAAGCTGCAAAAACTGGGCATGGCAGCCCTGGCTGAAACCGACACCCACGTGCAACTGGCCAATATTGCCAACTACAGCCGGGATGATGTGCTGGTCGTGCTGAGCGAATCGGGTGAAACCCCCGACAGTGTGAAAATTACCGAACAAGCAGCCACTAATGGCGTGCAGATTATCGGCATTACCGGTTACGGCAACAACAGCGTGTCGCGCCTGGCCGGAGTAAAACTGTATACCGTAGCCGATGAAAGCTCAGCCCGCTTATCGTCGATACTGGCGCGTAACGCCCAGGAGCTGGTAATAGATACGCTGTTTATCCTGCTGACACAAACCTGCCCGCAGGGCCGCAAAATGCTGGCGGCATCAAATCAGGCAGTAGACAGCTTTCTGGCTCGCAAGCGCTGATAAACCAACACGGAACCCAGCAATGTTAGCCCGGTATCAGCAACAGGTTAGCAGTGGTCAGCTGCATTATGACGAACAGCAATACCAGCTGCTGGGCCGGTTAAATGCGCTAGCCCTGCAGTTAAACCAGCGGCCCGGATCTGGCTGTCGCGGCTTATATATCTGTGGCCCGGTGGGTCGCGGCAAAACGCTGCTGATGGATCAGTTTTACCAGCAGGTAGAGACCAGGCATAAAATACGGCTGCATTTTCATCATTTTATGGCGCGGGTACACCAGGAGCTGCATAGCATCAGCGGCACAGCCGAGCCGTTGCAGCTGATTGCCGGCAACTGGGCCAGGCAATACCAGTTGCTCTGCTTTGATGAGTTTTTTGTCAATGATATCGGCGATGCCATGCTGCTTGGCACCTTATGGCGGCATTTATTTGCCCTGGGGGTCGTGCTAGTTACCACCTCCAATGCCCCACCGGACGAGTTGTATAAAAACGGCCTGCAACGGCAGCGGTTTTTACCCACTATCGCCTTATTGCACCAGTATTGCGATGTTGTGACACTGGACAATGGTATTGATTACCGCCGCCAGACTAACCAAAGCCAGCCTTATTATTTACCGCAGGGCAGCCTGCTGCAATTACAGCAACTGGCACAGCAACACTATGGCGCTGTTACCCCAACGGCCAGCGTACACATCAATCACCGCGATATTGCCACGTTATGGCACAACGATAAAGTTATCGGTTTCGACTTTATGGCACTGTGCTCCGGGCCGCGCAGCCAGCTGGATTATATGGTGCTGGCCGCCCGCTTCAACGCCATTGCGGTGCATGCAGTGCCGCAGTTTAGTTATCAGGCCGACAAGCCCATAGTTCATGGCATTGAAGATCAGTATCAGCGCGAACACAAAGAGTACTATGTCAGTAAGCTGGATAATGAAGCACGGCGTTTTATTGCCCTGGTAGACGAATGCTATGAGCGTAAATGCCGGCTGCTGTTAACGGCAGAAACCCCGATCGACAAACTCTACCAGGCCAGGCAGCTGGCATTTGCGTTTGCACGCTGCAGCTCCCGCTTATTTGAGATGCAGCGTTGGTAGGCCTGGTGCTGCAAGTGTCGCCATTTTTTACACTCCGCAACCCAAACCAGCAGTACAGTTTTTTAAGCTGCTGATCTTAACCATTTTTATTTGCGTGGTATTTTTCTTGCATATTTAACTCTATTCTACAACAGCCTGGCTTAACGGAATAACATACGGCTTAGGCAGTATCAGATCACTGGAATGAAGGTTACTACCATGAAAAAGCTACTTGTTGCCAGTTTGCTTGCACTGAGCAGTACCAGTTATGCCGCCACCCAAACCTGGGATTTTGTTGGCAGCGGCGGTGTTAGCAGCCTTAACCGCAATACAGTACCTAACAATATTAACCTGGCGGATGACGACAACAGCATGTCAGTTAATATGACCGCCTGGTCAGCCTATAACAATGAAAACATTTTCCAGGCCGAGCTATGGCTGAGCCAGTGGGGCACCCTGGTGTTTAACAGTCAGGGCGAAGCGCACTGGGTTGATAATAATGGCCGCTATGACTTTATTCTGCTGTCGTTCAGTGAAGAAGTTGAACTGGCCGGCATTAGCGTTGCCTATGCCAACGCTGACTCTGATATCTCTATCGCAGCCTTTAACAGCAACCCGTTCAGTGGCGGCTCCGCCATGCAGCGCTGGGAGCAGATAGGCGGTTATGCCCTGGCGTCATCCAGCTTCTCTAATGTCGGCGCATCGCCGGTTAATCATTATTACTCGCTGAACACCGGTGCTAATCAGAATAAAACCACTACAGGTGTCAGCGCCAAGTACTGGCTGGTTGGTGCCTATAATCAGTATTTTGCCAATGGCCTAACGGCAGGGGATGACCACCTTAAGTTCAGCGGCCTGACCACTAAAACCACTAACCCAACGACTCAGGTGCCGGCTCCCGCCAGCCTGTCGTTATTCGCTATCGCCTTGCTGGTATTGGCCGGACGCAGAAAACCCACCCCGTATATTCAAGCACCCTGACGGTGCTTTTTTATTACCTGCCAGAAAACCCGCTACCACAGATAAAAAAACCCCGCACCAGAGGCGCGGGGTGTCAGATAAAAAGACAAAGGACAAGGATAGACGTAGTTTAGTGGAGTAACGTTCAGCTTAGCGTTGCCGTACCGCAAGGTACGGCTGCGCTGGCTGGCTCCCGGGAAGTTCCACCAACTCTTCCCGGGCTGCTTACTTTACCGACGCAACGAACTCAGGGTAGGCTTCAATACCACACTCTGAGGCGTCCACGCCTTCATACTCGGCTTCTTCGCTGACACGAATGCCCACGACCAGTTTAAGAACATACCAGACCAGCAGGCTGCAACCGAATACCCAGACAAAGATAGTCGCGCCGCCAACCAGTTGGCCAAGGAAAGTGC
>CAZEGA010000064.1:12770-13178 GCA_964511675.1 uncultured Rheinheimera sp. | reverse complement strand
TTGACGTTGAGCAACTGATGCAGCACCTGTTTGCCACCACCGATCTGGAAAAAAAGCTACCGCGTTAACCTGAATATTCTGGGGCTGGATAACCGGCCGCGGGTAAAAACCCTGCATGACATTTTAAGCGAATGGCTGGTATTCCGCCGCGATACTGTGCGCCGCCGCCTGCAATACCGGCTGGACAAGGTGCTGGATCGGCTGCACGTATTAGAAGGTTTATTAATTGCCTTTCTAAACATTGATGAAGTGATCCGGATCATCCGCACTTATGACGAACCCAAGCCAGAACTGATTGCCCATTTTGCTATTACCGAGCGCCAGGCCGAAGCCATTTTAGAGCTGAAGTTACGCCACCTGGCCAAACTGGAAGAAATGAAGATCCGTGGCGAGCAGGACGCGCTGGCC
>CAZEGA010000064.1:0-12760 GCA_964511675.1 uncultured Rheinheimera sp. | reverse complement strand
CGCTGGCCAAAGAACGGGACAAATTACAGGGCATTTTAGGCTCAGAGAAAAAGCTGACCAAACTGATCCGCGATGAACTGTTAGCCGATGCCGAAAAATACGGTGACGAGCGCAGAAGCCCGCTGGTACAGCGCGGTGAGGCCAAAGCGCTGAGCGAAAAAGAGCTGCTGCCCAGTGAGCCGGTTACTGTCGTGCTGTCAGAAAAAGGCTGGGTGCGCTGTGCCAAAGGCCATGATATTGACGGCAATGCCTTAAGCTATAAAGCCGGTGACGCCTTTAAAGCCCTGGCAACGGGGCGCTCTAACCAGCAGGCGGTCTTTATAGACTCCTCCGGCCGCAGTTTTGCCACCGAAGCGCACGAGCTGCCGTCTGCCCGTGGCCAGGGCGAGCCGCTCAGTGGCCGCTTTGCCGTGGTAGCCGGCGAGACATTTGACCATGTGCTGCTGGGCGATGAAAAACAGGCCCTGCTGCTGGCCAGCGATGCCGGCTATGGTTTTGTCGCCGAATACAGCGATTTGCTCAGCCGCAACAAGGCCGGTAAAGCCGTGCTCAGCCTGCCGCCGGGCGCCAGGGTACTGCCGCCGCTGGTGGTCCGGCAGCCGGATACCGATTTGGTACTGTGTATCTCCAACGAAGGCCGCATGCTGGTATTCCCGGTGGCAGACTTACCTAAGCTGAGCAAGGGTAAAGGCAATAAACTGATGTCGATTGCCTCGGCCCGCGCGGCCAGCCGCGAAGAATACGTGTGCCAGCTGGCCATAGTACCGGCCGGAGGCAGCGTTACCCTGGTGGCGGGTAAGCGTAAGCTGGGGCTGAAAGCCGATGATCTGAGCCACTACCACGGCGAGCGTGGCCGGCGCGGTAACAAACTGCCGCGCGGCTTGCAGCGTATCGACGAAGTGCTGGTAAATCAGACAGACAACGGCAGTGATCAAACCAGCAACAGCGATTAAAACCGCTATACTGAGCGCTTTTTTACGGCGCCCTTTTTGTTTTGGCCGCCGCTGTTGCGGCGCTGCCGGCTGGAGAATACGGTGATAGCAGTAGTTCGGTTAATTTTATTGGTGCTGTTTTTTCTTGTCAGCACCGTGGCAGGTTTGCTGGTGTGCCTGGTACGGCCGTTTCATGCGGAAAACGTGCGTATTTTTTCGCACTGGTACGGCAAAGTGGCCTGGCTGTTGGGTATAGCGGTAGAGATCCGCCGTGACAGCAGCATCGTCAGCGGCAAGCCTTATGTGTATATTGCCAACCACCAGAACAGCCTCGATCTGTTTGTCATGAGTAATGCCGTGCAGTCACGCACCGTTACTATCGGCAAAACCAGCCTGAAGTACATCCCGTTCTTTGGCCAGCTGTACTGGCTCAGCGGCAATATCCTGATTGACCGTCACAATAAAAGCCGGGCCTTAGGGGCAATGTTAGGCGCTGCCGAGCGTATTAGCCGCGATAATGTCTCGGTCTGGATGTTTCCCGAAGGCACCCGCAGCTATGGCCGTGGCCTGCTGCCATTTAAGATGGGCGCCTTTCATATTGCACTGGAAGCGGGCGTACCGCTGGTGCCGGTCTGCATGAGCAGCACTCACGGCCAGTTTAAACTGAACCGCTGGAACAACGGCAAGGTCATTATCCAGCTGCTGGCGCCGGTAGAACTGCCCGGCAAAGAGCAACTGAATATCCGTGATTTTGCGCAAAATATCCACCGGCAGATGCACGGGCAAATTGCTTTGCTTGATAGCGAACTGGGCAACGACTACACTGCCAGCACACAAGCAGCAAAAGAGTAATAGTATGGAAAACTGGCAGGAATTTACTGAAGACACTATCGCCGCCTTACTGGAAGACGGCAGTGATCCGGATGCGCTTTACACCATAGAGCACCACTTTTACGACCGCGACTTCGCCAAGCTGGAAAAACTGGCGGTAGAGCTGTTTAAGCTGGGTTATGAAGTCACCGACGCCGAAGAAGTGGAATTTGAAGACGGCGGCAGCGCCTGGGTATTCGACGCCATACGCGAACAGTCGCTGGATACCGACAGCATAGTGGCCGACGCCATTAAACTGGAAGAACTGGCGAAGAAACACAAAGTCGAGTACGACGGCTGGGGCACCTATTTTGAAGGTGACGAAGACGACATCGAACTGGATGACGACGAAGAGTAAGCTGTTACTTACCACAAAAAAGCCGCTGTTAAGCGGCTTTTTTGTTTTTATGCCATTTAAGTTTGTTTTTAATTAACATAACTATTTACAATGTGATTTTTTGTAATTAGTATCCACATATTTTTTACCGTGGGTACTGAACTGATCGTGCATTTGCCGGCAGGAATACCTGATAAACCGATAAAGGAACATCATGCCGGCTTTACTAAAACGTATTACAAAACAAGCAAGTACTCTTATTGTGGTCAAAGTGCTGCTTTTCTCCTGCTATGTTCATGCGGCAACGGGCAACCCAATAGCTGGTTCTGACGGGCGTGACTTTATTGTTACCGGGCCCAATGCCGCCCGGGTAGAGGCAGGTGCAGGGGACGATTTTATCGTTGGTGGCAGTGGTAATAATGTCTATGTTATTAACAAAGATGATGGCCGCGATACGATCTACGAACTGGCCGGCAACAACAGTGTCGAGTTTGGTGCCGGGATCAGCTTTTCCGATGTCGCCAGTGGTTTAATGAAATCGGGTGACGACCTTATTCTGCATATCGGCCAGGCCGGTCAGGCACTGACGGTTAAGTTTTTCTTTTCACAGCGAAACACTATTGCCCAGTTTCGTCTCAGTAATGGCCAGGTGCTCACCAGTGCCCAGTTGCTTGGTGCTTTTGGTCTGGCCGCGCCGACCGCAACCGGTGTGGTACCCCAGCTTATCACGGCCCAGGCACCGGATACTGAGCTAACCGGCAGCGCAGCAGCTGATGTGCTGATCGCCCGCCATGGCACCTTGCGTATGCAAAGCTTTGCCGGCAACGATATTCTGGTGCCACGCGGTCCTGCAGTGACCATGGAATTCGGTATGGGTAGTGGCAAAAACCTGATAGTCGCCTATGAAGGCGACAACACTATTCTGTTCAGCACCGATGTGGCTTTTAATGATATCGCGATGAATTTACGCCGCAGTGGCGACGATTTAGTGCTGATCAACAGCCGTGACGGCAGTGAAGTTGCCGTATATCAATTTTTTACCCGCGCCAATACCATAGCGCGTATCCGCTTTGCCAGCGGTGGTGAGATCAGTGCCGGGCAGTTATTGGGTTTATTTGGTGTTGCCACACCGGAGCAGGTGCAGCATTACTATATGGTCGCGCCGGGTGTCAGCTTTGATAACAATGCACCAGGCTCAGGCGGCTCTGGTGATGACAACGGCGGTGGCGCTGACGATGGCGGTGGCGACGACGATGCTGGCTCAGGTGGCGATGATGATGACACCGCGCCCTGTGAGGGCAATGCCTGTACCACACCGGATGAGTCTGACTTTGTTATTATCGAAGGGACAGAGCAAGATGACCTGCTGATTGCCGATCAGCGAAACTCGCTATTTCGCGCCGGTCCGGGCAATGACATTATGCTCGGCGGTGCCGGTAATGATCGTTATATGGTGAGTATGGGTGATGGCAATGATGTGATCATCGACACGGCTGGTACGAATGAAGTGCACTTTACCGCAGATCTTGTCTGGGCTGATATCAGCAGTGGCCTGGTACGCTCGGGTAACGACTTAATGCTGCGCATAGGGCAAAGTGGCCAGACGTTAACCGTGCAGAACTTTTTCAGCCTGGCCAATACGGTCGAGGTGTTTAAACTACATTCCGGCCAGACACTGACCCGCCAGCAGTTATTTCAGGTATTCAGTGCCACAGCACCGGCACAAACCTTACCCGCCCGCCAGCTGATATTAGGCCGCGCCGGTGAAACACTACTGCAAGGTACCGCCCAGGGCGATATTCTGCTAAACCGCATGGCGGTTACTACTATTGATGCCAAAGCCGGTGATGACGTTATTATCGTACAGTACACTGCACCCACTCATACACCGTACAGTGATGCATCTGAAGCCGGGCAAACAATAACGCTGGAACTTGCCCCGGGCCACGGCAAGGATGTGCTGCATACGCTGGGGGATACCGCCTTAGGTGTCATACTCAACTTTGCGGCAGGTATAAGCCGCGATGAGGTGTTTCAGAATATGCGCCGCATGGGCGCTGATTTATTTATTAAAACCTATGCCGATAGCGATGAAATCCGCCTGGTTAACTTCTTTAGTCATTACAGCCATCTTGAACGGTTACAGTTTGCTGGAGAGCAAAGTCGCAGTATTTATGTTGCTGAGATCTATGACGGCTTTAACCAGCCATGGCCAGAGCAACCAAAACAGTTAAATATCGGCTTACCTGATAGCGTCATAGCAAACTGTGCTGCACTGTTTAGCCGTTATGATAACGCTATGTTGATGAATTTCCAGCGTAACACTGACATTAGCATTCAGCCACCAGCAGATATGACAGTCAGTATTTTCAACAAGGCATATTTACCATTTTCTGCTGACACACCTGACAATGCGTTGGCATGCTTTATATTAGAATCAGCACCCGACACGATGGATATCGGGGCAGACAGTGGTCTTGCCAGCTGGTCACCCGACCGAAGTGACATCGGTAGCCGGCAGATCAGGCTTAAGGTGGTTACTGATACACAAACCTATAACACAGCTGAATTTGAGCTGCAGATCCCGGATTTGAACCAGGCGCCGGTATTTACCAGCCAGCCAAGGATCACCGCATTTAATACGGTGCCTTTTACCGACCAGTTAACGGCACAAGATGATGATAATTACTATGATGATATTCACTTTAGCCTGATCAGCGCTCCTGCCGGGTTTAACCTGTCTGCTATCAATAGCAACACTATTGATATTCTTTGGGTGCCAACGACTGGGCAAACAGGGCAGCACGACATAGTTATCCGCGCCGCAGACATATACGGTAAATACTCAGAGCTAACCTACAGTATTGAAGTAAAAACTTTTCATACCCTTGACACCCTGCCACCTGGCTATTCTCGTGTACCACAAACAGGGGCTGTTACATTTGACAACCCGCTGGAAGATGGCGCTACCCGATTAGGTACCGAGCGGGTGTTTGAGCGGGATCACGTCAGAGAAGTCGTGATTGACCGGGTATCGGGTCTGGTTTGGCAGGATAATAGTGAAGTTAACGAAATTAAACGCACCCATTCTGATAGCCGTGATTATTGCGAAAGTCTTGAACTGGGCGGAGTTACAGACTGGCGCTTACCAACTCGTTTGGAACTGGCCTATCTGCCTAATCAGCAGGCAATCCGTTATGAAAACGCGTTTATAAATGGATGGACGTATTCTTATCTGGTATCGAAATCAAAAAACTATCACGCTGAAAAAGTTTTCGGTACACATAATATGGAGACAAGGTTATGGGAAATTATTGTAGGACTCTTTCCCGAAGCAATAAACCGCTCGGATATGGCTTATGTGCGATGTGTTAGCGGTGACAAGCCTTATCATCCTGAGTATGTCCGCGCTGAACTAACTGATGTTGTCGCTGATTTTACGCATCAATTGCTGTGGGAAGACCAACAAAGAATTGTCGGGCAACCTGCTCTGAGTTGGGAAGAACAAGCCGGGTATTGTGAAGATCTGCAGTTTGCAGGGTTTGATGACTGGAGGCTGCCAAATAATTTTGAGTCCCAGGCATTAGCCGTGTTATTTGACGAGTATGGCGGTGGAATGATAACAAGAGCCGAGCCGCGAATGCCTCCTCAATTTAAATATATGCCCATGATGTCTGGAGCGAGTTTTGGTGGCTGGTTATCGGCAAATAAAGGCACTTTTTTCAAGTACCGCAGAGGTGATGAGAATTGGGTTAGTGATTTAACTTCACAGATTAACTACGGCAGTAGTTTAGTTAGTGGTTATTCCCGCTGTGTGCGGACATACAGCCAGCCTGTGCCGAGAGTAACTCACTTACATTACCAAGTTTACGTGAATGATATTATCCGCCTGGATGCCAGTGGCAGTTATGCAACTGAAGGTGAAGTGGTTCGCTACCAATGGATGAATTTGGCAAATCAGCAGGTATTGGGTGAAGGTGAAACCATTGATGTCAGTTTTGATACGGCCGGGCAGTATCAAATTGAACTGACAGTCTGGGATCAGCTTGGTATTCCGAAAACCTCGGCAGACGTTGTTACCGTGCATGTAAAAGCAGTACCTGTTGTGTCAGTTACTGTGCCAACAGAAGGGCTGATAATTGGCAATAATATTCTGCTTGATGCTTCAGGCAGTTATTTTACTGACGGTGAAATAACCGCATTTCGCTGGTATTCGCTACCCGACAACGTTTTGCTGGGCGAAGGTGCGACATTAAATGTTGTGGTGAATGAAGCTGGCGAAGTGATGTATCGGCTGGAAATAGTTTTTGACGATGGCCGAACAGTAAGCCACACCATAGTATTTACAGTTACCGAAGTTCCTCCAGTAGCAAAGATTACCGGCGATGTGATTGGCCTTACGGATACAGAGCTGCTCTTTGACGCATCAGAAAGTTATGTTGCTAAAGGGCAGTTAAGCTTCAGGTGGTTTGTTGACGAGGAGCTTAAGTCAGAACAGCAGCAATTGCGCTTAAACTTTGCTGCGGCCGGTATCTATACCATTAGGCTTGTTGTTACGTCAGAACATGGCTTAACAGATACTGCTTCACTGATACTTGCTATTAAATCGCCCCCCGTTGCTAAAGTGAAGCCTTTTCCTTCGGTTATTGCTCAGCAATCAGACCTCATTCTTGACGGTAGTGCCAGTACCGATGCCGATGGCCAGATAGTCGCCTATCGCTGGTACCGTTTACCTGAGCAGACGCTGGTTGGCGGACAAGATACATTAGTGCTTAATGCAATAGCGGCAGGTTTACATCAGTACCGTCTTGAGGTTGAAGATAACTCCGGTTTAACCGGTACCGCAGAGGTTACCGTACAGGCCGGTTATGTACCTGTAGCAGTAATAGATGGCCCCCAATCTGCTTACGCTGATACTGAAATACTGTTAAATGCTAACTCCAGCCATATTGTTAGCGGCCAGCTTAATTACAACTGGTCGCTGGATGGTGAGTTTATTTCAGACCAGGCTGTTATTACGCTGAATGTACCTGCTGCAGGCGCTTATCAGTTAACGCTGCAGGTGTCGTCAGAAGTGGGCTTAACGGATACCGCAATCACTGAATTAACCGTCTTACCACCCCGGGAGCTGGCAGTATGTCCGTTAGTACCCGTAACAGATGATCGCAGCTATAACGGTTTATACCCGGACGATAATATTGCCTGGACCGGTGGCAATGCCGCAACAGTAGACGATATTGCCCGTGCCTTTAACCATGCCCGTAGCCTGGACCCTTCGGTACACCAGTATTTGCTGATGCCGTCGCAGGCACAGTGGAATGCCATGAATGTGCAGCAAAAAGGCCTTTACTTAGTCAATGCCGAACGGGTAGCCCGTGGTATTAAGCCATACGCTGGCTATGACGCAGCTATGGTGGATGTAGCACAAACTTATGCTACTTATATTCATAGCCGTAACCAGGTAATTGGCCATTACAATGATGGCCGCTCGCCTATGCAGCGTATGCAGGCCAACAGTTATATTAATCAATTTGCCGATAGTTTTATCAGCAAACCGGAATCTGTTGCCAGTACCAGCGGCACAAACCCGGTCAGCGATGATTATGCACTGGCAACGTCAATTTATGGCTGGATTTATGAAGACAAAGACTGGTTTGTCGCCTTTGGTATTGACGGTACACCCTGGGGCCATCGTTATCACCTGCTGCAAACCGGCCTGGATGACAACCATGCTGATGGCACAACGGAAGGTGTAGCCGGTTTTGGTCTGGCCAAGGGCTTCTATCAGCCCGGTGGCAATCCGCCCACGCTGCAAGGCGCGGTAACGGTATTTAAAACCATTGATCAGGGGCCAGACTGGGATACAAACCGTATTCAGACGGTAGATGTGAGCCAGGCACAGGGTTGCCCGGTACATCAGCTGGACATTGCCGCCACCGAAGCTGAACTTAGCGGCTTGCGCCAGCTACAGATCACGCCGGCCAGTATTCACCTGGTGGTAGGGCAGAGCACACAATTAACGGTTACCGGTATATACCAGGATGGCAGCCAGCGTGATCTAACCGCCCTGGCACAGTTCCGTGCCGATACTTATTCCGTCGTATCGGTGCAAAATGGCGTACTTTATGCCGAGCAAAGCGGTGATACCACAGTGTCGGTCAGCCTGGCCGGTATTGAATCTAACCGCGTTTATATCAGCGTAGGCGAGGCTGCCGACACCTCGGTGCTTAATGGTACTGAGGCTGCATTGTTAAAAGACTATATTGCCGACAATGCCACCGTACGTAACATCAACCCGCTGGCGGTTGCCGTTTACAGCGGTGTGGTGCACGACCGTTACGGCACCCCACTGGCCGGTGTGCAGCTAAGCCTGCTTCATGCGCCGGACTATGGTTCGGTTAACACCGATAACGACGGCCGCTTTATCCTGGCCGGCCCGGCCGGTGAGCACACCCTGGTATATGAGAAACCCGGCTATGTGGTGTTGCAACGTACCACTATCGGCGCCAGCAGCAACTGGGCGGCCCTGCCGGATGTCACTTTACTGCAGCGTGACAGCAAACAAAGTTTTATTGATTTAACCTCGGGCACCGCACAGGTACACCAGTCAACACTGATTAGCGACGAATTTGGTGAGCGTAAGGCAACGGTGGTGTTTAACGGCATTACCTCAGCCGAGATCCGCTCACGCAATGGTGCGCGCCGCCCGGTGTCGCAGTTTATGTTTAGCGCCACCGAGTTTGAAACCCCGCCCTCTATGCCGGGTGAGTTACCGCTTGAAACCGCCTTTACCTGGGCGTCCGACCTGCATGTTGATGGTACGCATTATACCGATTCGGTGCATTACAACGCCGATGTGGTGCTGTACCTGGATAACTTCCTGGGCTTCCCGGTCGGTGAAATTGTGCCGGTAGGGTACTTTGACCGCACTATATCCAAATGGATAGCCTCACCTAACGGTGTAGTTGTACGCCTGCTGGATCAGGACGGTGACGGCATTGTTGATGGTGTAGATTACAACGACGATGGCATTGCCGATGATATCAGCGGTAATGGCAGCACGGCCGATGAAGCCATTGGCCTTGCGGGTTACCGTGCCGGTGATACGTTATGGCGCGCCGCCTTTAACCATATGACACCGGTTGACCTGAACTGGGCAGCAGAAGGTGCACAAGCGCCTGATGCCATAGAGCTGTTGGATGGTGATACCGGTGCGGAAGATGAGAAGAATTGTGAAAATGCTAATACCGGCTCTTTTGCCAAGCCGTATCAGCAGTCGTTCCATGAGGATATTGCCATTGCCGGTACTGATTTACGCCTGCATTATTCCAGCCAGCGTACCTCAGGCTATAAGCATAAAATTCATGTTGCGGTAAGCGGTAATACCGTACCCGCCGCGCTGGAGAAAATGATAGCCCGCTTTGAAATTGCCGGCCGGGTGTTTGAGCAGGAGTTTAACCCGGCACCGAATGTAGAAGCCGAGTTTATCTGGGATGGCACCCACCCGGATGGCAGCCGGGCACAGGGCATAGTCAGTGGTCGTATCAGTATTGGTTTTGAATACCCGACAGTGTATTTAAGCTCGGGCAATGCGGCCGCAACCGGCCAGCCGTTAGCCAGCTTCCCGGTGGCCTGGGCCACATTAAGCGATGTGGTAACGCAGGTGCCGGGCCGGCAAAATGTGATTACCTGGCAGCAGCGTGGTGTCAGCATTAAAAATAGCTTTGACAGCCAGTTGGCCGAGGGCTGGTCGTTGTCTAACGTGCACGAGTTTGACCCTAAAGGCAAAGTGTACTTTGGCAGCGGTATGGTAGCTGATGTAGCAACCTCATCGCTTATTCTGCGTACCGGCCAGACCTACAGCCATATTGAGGGTGACGATGGCTACTATCAGGCCGGTGGCCGTAATACCGATTATGTTATCAGCAGCGACAATACCGTGGTAGACCGCGTTACCGGGCTGGAATGGCAAAATGCCGCTAATTCGCTAAGGTTCCGCACCAAAGCGGAAGCCAGCGCCTATTGTGCCGCTATACCGACAGATAACGAACATAGTTGGCGCTTGCCCACACCAAAAGAAGTGGGCTACACCATTGATAAATCCGGTGCCAGCAGTGGGCAAATGATGTATAGCATCACCCAGGCCCGGGGTATGTGGCATGAGAACACGCTTAACGATAACAACCGGTTGATTGCCGCAGTGTGCCTGCGTGGTAATAAGCTGGATAATAGCACTATTACCGGTTTAAGCCGCAATGCCAGCCTGGACGTGGTAGTCGATAAAAACAGCGGCCTGATGTGGCAGGACAGCGCCGACAACACCGGTGTGAAGCTGGATTGGCAGGCCAGTATTGCCCACTGCGAGGCTTCTGAACATGCTGGTTTTGACGACTGGCGCCTGCCCAATATTAACGAGCTGCTATATACCCTGCCAAACCAGGTGTTTCAGCATTACACCACCTTACCTGCCGGCGTACCATGGGACTACGACGCGCCACAGCGCAACCCGTACTGGAGCAGTACCACCAACCTGCAGGATGATGAACAGGCCTGGGCTATTGAAAGCATTAGCTTTAACAGTGAACACTTTAAGAAGGAAGATGCTTACCATGTGCGCTGTGTACGGCAGGACAGTACTTCATCGCGTATGCCGTTTCGCTTTAACAGCAAAGGCCAGCATACCACCACCTTTGATAACAGCGCCGGTAAAGATTTAACCCTGTACCAGTACGATGATGCCGGTAAGCTTAGCCATATTACCGACCGTTTTGGCAATACGCTGTATATTGAACGTAACGCCGGCGGCCGGGTAACGGCAATCGTCGCACCAGATGGCCAGCGTACCCAGCTGTCGGTTGACCAGCATAACCATCTGACGCGGGTAAGTTATGACGATGGCAGCCAGTACCAGTTTTACTACCGTGAAGGCGGCCTGCTGGCCGAAAAAACCGACCCGAATAACGCTGTATTTGGCCGCCACTACAACGCACTGGGCCGGGTAGAGCGGGTTACGGCACCGGAAGGAGCCGACTGGCAGTTCTTTGATACGCGTGATGCGCGTGGTGTAAACCGCTATGGCTATCATACCGCCGAAAACAACAGCTACCAGACTGAACGTAAGGTGCTGGCCAATGGCGCTGTGCAGTTTACCACCAGTAATGAAACCGGTGGCCAGACGGTATACAGCATCAGCGCAGATGAGCTAAGCGAAACCAGCACAGCCTATGGTGTAACCACAACGGTAACCAATGTGCTGGACAGCAAAACGCTGCGGCCCATACCACATACTATTGTGACCAGCTTGCCCAGTGGTTTAAGTAACAGCAGTAGCATTACTAAAACCTATGCCGAAAACGGTGCTGATACGTCAATCTATACCCTGACAGCTCACAGCAATGGCAAAACCAGTACCACACAGGTCAATGCCCGTACCGGTATCAGCCAAAGTACCTCGCCAGAAGGGCGCAGCAGTACACGTTATCTGGACCCGGCCACCTTGCTGCTAAGCCGGCTAAGCGTACCGGGCCTGCTGGATACCACCTACAGCTATGATAGCCGTGGCCGCCTGCTGCAAAGCAGTACCGGCGAGCGCCATACGCAATACAGCTACGATGCGACAGCACGTGGTTTGGTTAGCAGTATTACCGCCGCCGATGGCCAGGTAACGGCGTATGAATACGACGACGTAGGCCGGGTAACCCGTGTTACCTATCCGGATGGCCATAGCACACAAACGCAGTACGATGCCAACGGCAATGCGGTTAGGGTAATAGTGCCCAGCTTTGAGCAGCACGACTTTACGGTAAATGGCGTTGGCAATACCGACAGTGAAACCCGGCCGGTTAACAGCACCACGCGCTATGTGTACAACCGTGATAAACAGCTCACTGCCATAGAACTACCCTCAGGTGACAGTATTTACTATGTTTATCAGCATGGTCGTTTAGTCAGTACGCAAACACCGGAAGGTAGCAGCGAGTATCAGTACCAGCAGGGCGACCAACTGGTGCAGGTAAGCGAAGGCAATGAGGCAGTAAGCTACAGCTACGATGGCACTGTGCTGACGGCATTGCACTACAGCGGTGAGCTTAATACCAGCCTGAACTACAGCTATAACAGTGACTTGCAGGTAAATAGCCTAAACTACGCCGGTGGCAGCACGGCGCTTAGCTACGATAAAGACGGCCTGGTCAGCGGTATTCATGGCTTTAATATCAGCTACCGTGCCGATAATGGCCTGCCACAGCAGTTAAGCGACGGCAAACTCAGCCAGAGCTGGCAATGGAATGGCTATGGCGAGGCCACCAACGTACAGTACCAGTTGGGTAATCAGGTAAGCTTAGGTTACAACCTGCAATATAACGCTGTGGGCCAGATTATCAGCAAAACCGAACGCCAGCATGATGGCAGCGAGCGGGTATATCACTACGGCTACGACGACAGATACCGCCTGGTGGAGGTTAAACAAAACGGTATTGTTACAGAAGCCTATGAGTATGACCCAAATGGCAACCGTATCAGCCATAGCAGCCTGTTACGTAATGTAGTAAACCAGACGGCCAGCTATGCCTTGGGTGATCAGATAGTACAAAGCGGTAATGCGATATATGCCTATGACGCC
>CAZEGA010000063.1:0-13383 GCA_964511675.1 uncultured Rheinheimera sp. | reverse complement strand
ACGTTCTGCTAAATCGGCTTTGGTAAGCGCCATTCTTAATCCCTCAACGTTGCGTTGAACTCTTCTCCAAGCGCGCTAACTACTTGATTTACCAACTGTTGGATATCTTTATCTTCCAGGGTACGCGCTATATCCTGCAGGGTCAGAGCTATGGCCAGCGATTTAAAACCCTCTGCCACACCCGGTCCTGTGTACACGTCAAACAATTTTAGGTCAACTAGTTGATTTCCGCCAACTTTTTTTATCGTAGCAGCTACATCAGCAAAACGCACGTCCAATTTCACCACTATGGCTAAATCGCGGCGGTTTGCCGGGTATTTTGACAATTCCCGCGCCTGGACGATATCGCGCAGCCCCAGTGCAGCCAGCTCCAGCTCGAACAGGTAGGCCTTACCCTTAATACCCAGCTTGCGCTCTGTTTCCGGATGCAAAGCACCGACAAAACCGGCCAGCTGCTCACCACGGTAAATAGCGGCGGTCTGCCCCGGATGCAGCGCACTATGCTGGGCACTGGCAAAACTGAACTGTTCAGCAGCCGAGGTTTGCAGCAGCAGAGCCTCCACATCACCTTTAATATCATAGAAGTCGGCGTTGCGGTTTTCCATATTCCAGTGCTCGTTGTGCATACTGCCTATGATCACACCACCGAGTACCGCCACCTGACGCACACCACCTTCTGCGCTGGCATCAGGGATAAACTTCAGGCCATACTCAAACAAACGTACACGGCTTTGCTGCCGGTTCTGGTTGTACTGTACCGTTTGCAACAGGCCCGGCCACAGGTTAAGCCGCATTGCCGACATATCGGCTGAAATAGGATTAGGTAACACCAGCGCCTGCTGCTGCGGAAATAACAACTGCTGTACCTTAGGATCGACGAAGCTGTAAGTAATAGCTTCCTGATAACCGCGATCGACCAGCACGGTGCGCAGCCGCTGCACACTGAGTTCTGCTTCATTAAAGCTGCGCATGGTTAAACTGGCTTGTGGCGCCACATTCGGAATATTGTTGTAACCATAAACCCGGGCGACTTCTTCAATCAGATCTTCAGCAATACTGATATCAAACCGGTAGCCCGGCACAGTTACCTGCCAGCCTTCAGCCGTGTCTGCCACGCTCAGTCCCAAACGGCGGAAAATCGCGCTGACGGCAGCCTTGTCGATAGCAATACCCAGAATGCGCGCCAGCTTGGCTTCTGTCAGGCTGATCTGCGCAGCTTTGGGTAAATGCGCCTCTGCTACCGCCTCAACCACCGGGCCGGCCTCACCACCGCAAATTTGCAGTAATAACGCCGTAGCCCGTTCCATCGCCAGATGCTGCAGCTGAGGGTCGACACCGCGCTCATAACGGTGTGACGCATCCGTATGCAGGCCGTACTGGCGCGCTTTACCGGCAATGGCCAGCGGCGCAAAAAACGCACTTTCCAGAAAGACATCTCTGGTGTCGCTGGTAACACCACTGTGCAAACCGCCAAAAATACCGGCCATCGCCAGCGCTTTAGTGCTATCCGCAATCAGCAGCGTATTGGCTTTCAGCGTGACTTCATTGCCATCAAGCAACTGCAGTTTTTCGCCCTCCACCGCCAGACGCACATTGATATCACCATCAATTTTTGCCAGATCAAAGGCATGCATCGGATGGCCCAGCTCTAACAGCACGAAATTGGTAATATCAACTACCGCATCAATACTGCGCACACCACAGCGGCGCAGTTTTTCGCTCAGCCACAACGGGCTTGGCGCTTTAACATTAACATTACGTACCACACGGCCCAAATAGCGCGGACACGCCTGCGGCGCACTTAAGCGGATGGCCTTTTGCTCCGTAATACTGGCGGCTACCGGCGTAACAGCAGGCTCATTCACGTCCAGCTGGTTCAGCACCCCCACTTCTCGCGCCAGGCCTTTAATACCCAGGCAATCAGCCCGGTTTGGTGTTAAATCCACCTCGATAATGCAATCATCCAGCTGCAGGTAAGCACGGATATCCTGTCCGACCGGCGCATCTTGCGGCAGTTCAATAATGCCATCTGAGGCTTCTGCCATCCCCAGCTCAGACAAGGAGCACAGCATACCGTTTGACGGCTGGCCGCGCAGTTTGGCTTTTTTAATAACAAAATCGCCCGGCAGCACAGCGCCGACAGTAGCAACAGCCACTTTTAAGCCTTCGCGGCAATTCTTCGCACCGCAGACAATGTCCAGCAGTTCATCAGCGCCAATATTAACCCTGGTGATCTGTAATTTATCGGCATCCGGGTGCTGGGCACAGGCGACCACTTCACCGACCACCACGCCGCTAAACGCAGCGGCAACGGCGTCAATAGCATCGACTTCAAGGCCTGCCATCGACAACTGCTCAGATAAGGTGTTGGTATCAATGGCTGGGTTAACCCATTCACGTAACCAGGCTTCACTGAATTTCATCTAGCTAAACTCCACTTATCTGAACTGTTTTAAGAAACGTAAATCGTTTTCAAAGAATGCGCGCAGGTCGGTTACGCCATAACGCAGCATGGTTAACCGCTCCACCCCCATACCAAAAGCAAAACCGCTGTACACTTCAGGGTCAATGCCAACAGAGCGCAGTACATTAGGGTGCACCATACCGCAGCCTAACACTTCCAGCCATTTGCCGTTTTTACCCATCACATCCACTTCCGCTGAAGGCTCGGTGAATGGAAAAAATGACGGCCTGAAACGAATTTGTAAGTCTTCTTCGAAGAAGTTATGCAGGAAGTCGTGCAATATGCCTTTTAGCTCGGTAAAGCTGACTTTAGTGTCAACCATCAAGCCTTCCACCTGATGAAACATCGGGGTATGCGTCTGGTCGTAATCATTACGGTATACCCGGCCCGGCGAAATAATCCGCAGCGGCGGCTGTTGTTGCTCCATAGTCCGGATTTGTACACCAGAGGTCTGGGTGCGCAGCATCAGCTTCGGGTTAAAATAAAAGGTGTCGTGATCGGCACGCGCCGGATGGTGCTCAGGAATATTCAGCGCATCAAAGTTATGAAAATCATCTTCGATTTCCGGCCCCTGCTTAACCTCAAACCCCAGCTCGGCAAAAAAAGCGCTGATCCGCTCTATAGTGCGGGTAACCGGATGCAAACCACCGGTTTCCAGCATACGGCCCGGCAGCGTTACGTCAATTTGCTCCTGCGCCAGCTTCGCAGCCAGCTGGGCATTTTGCAGCAGATCGCGCTTTTCGTTCAGCACGTCCTGCACTTTTTGCTTCAGTTCGTTAATTTCAGCACCGGCCTGTTTGCGCTGTTCAGGGTCCATCGCCCCTAACGATTTTAATAATTCAGTAATACTGCCTTTTTTACCCAGAAACTCGACGCGGATCTGCTCCAGTGCCGGGATATCATCGGCGGCAGCGACAGCCGCCAAGGCATTGTCCAATATTGCTGTCAGGTTCATGCGTGTCCTCAAACCAGCTAGTGTGTACGGAATGTCAAAGCCGGTAATGATACACCAGAATACCGGCTAAACGCAGGCTGTTACGGCATTTTTTCTTAAATTTGCTGTCGGTTTACTGCAGAATTTCTTTCACAAAGGGGATCGTCAGCTTGCGCTGATGCACTATGCTGGCTTTATCCAGCTTATCAAGAATTGAGACCAGGGCTCGGATGTCCCGGTCCTGATGGTTCAGCAGATAACGTGCCACCTCATCCGGCAGTTCCATACCACGCAGGCGGGCTTTTTGCTGCAGCAGTTTTTGCTTGTCGTCGTCAGTGAGCAAACGCAGCTGAAACGCAGTGCAGGCCTGCAGGCGTGAGACCAGATCGGCCAGTTGCAGTCCCAGTTGCTGCGGCGCTTCGTTCCCGACAATCAGTAATGCTTTACCCTGCTCCTGCATCCGGTTGTATAAATCAAACACCGCCGTCTGCCAGCTTAATTCACCGGCTATAGCCTGAATATTATCCAGGCACACCAGATCGAGCTGCTCTAAATCATCCAGCAGACGCGGGCTTAAACTGCGACAATCATCCAGCGTCAGCAACTGGCTGGTCAGCCCCTGCTCCTGCGCCTGTACGCAGCTGGCATACAGCAAATGCGATTTACCGCTGCCGCTGGCACCAAACAAATAGACCGGCCGTTGTTGTTGCGGCCGCAACAGGTAGTTTTTCAAAAAGGCGACCGCCGCAGACTGACCCGCAGCGTAAAAGCTATCCAGCGTTTCATCTTCCGGCAGCGTAACTGCCAGGGTATATTGCAGCGGCTGCATCAGGGGCTGACATACTCCAGAGTAGCCAGCACCGGAGTAACAGAGGCATCAAGCTCTGCCTTTGGCTCTGATGCGGGTAAACGCAGCTGCGGGTTAAAACGCAAGGCATTCAATAACCCACTGGCATCAATACCGGCAGTAACGGCATAGCGGGCCGAACCGGCCTGATAAGCGCCAATAGTGACTTCAGATACCCCGACTACCTGCTGCAGTAACCTTTGCACCTGTACTATGGCGGCTAAATCAGCAACGCCTTGCACCTGCAGCAAAAACTGGCTGCTGGTCCGGGTTGACAGCAGGGTTGCATAACGGGCCGCCAGTTGTACCGATAAGGTTTGGGCAAACGCCTGCATCACGGCAACTTCGCTGTCGGCCGTCACGTCATTCCGCTGCACGCGGCCCTCGTCCAGATACTGCCAGCTCAGGCGAAACAGCGGTACGCCATCCTGCTGCAGCTGTTCAACGGTGGCGGCTATCACCACATCTGCCTTGTAACGGGCGCTGGCCTGGTTAACCGGTTGCCAGAAACCGGCCCAGACATCGGTCTCAGTCAGGCTGAGTAAATCATCCATATCATACAGTGGCGGCAACAATGGCAGGGCAGTTTGGCTGAATGCCTGTTGCAGTGCCTGATTAAGCAGATGATCACTGTGGCGTACAAAACGGCGCTCGGCGCCTTGCTGTTCTACCAGCCAGATCAGGATATCCGGCCGTAATGCCCCCCACACCGCAATATTATTCTGCTGCAGCAACTGATTTATCTTGCTTGCATCCAGCAACACCCGCATCCGGTTACCGTCCGCATGGCGTACGGCTTCAAACTGTTTAATGTAACCGGCAGGACGGCGTATTTCGGCGGTTATCGCCGGCAGCTGGTGGATATCAGCATGGCCTGATACCTTAGCCAGCCACGTCAGCCTGGTATAAATCATTGATCTGCCCGGCCGGCACCGATCTGCTTAGCAGCATCACAGCACACCACAGAATACAGTGAAATAAGCTTTTCATAGCGTCAATCCTCAGGCTGGCAACTCTGCCTTGATATTATTGAGTGTAATGACAAAAGCGGTCGGCTTGCAATGCGTGGGGTAAAAACAAAGCCACCCGCAGGTGGCTTGGTGATACACCTTTACAGATCCACCTGTGCCTGACGTATGGCCTGCACAAAAGGCTCATGCAACGCCAGTACAGTTGCAGCATCCAGATGAGCACCTTCCTTGTCGCGTAAACTTAAAGCGGTCTGATTGTTGTTGCGGCTTAGTACCAGCTGATACTCACCGGCAGCAACCGGTAATACCGGTTTTGCTTTGCTGCCCCACAGCCGTGACCACAGCCCCTGGCTGGTTTTGTCGTAGTTCAGATAATAGGTATATGTCGAGCGGTTGCGATCGGTCACCACTAAATCCAGCTCGCTGAACAGGCTTTCCAGTTGCGACCAGGTCACATCCAGGGTTTGCGTCGTCAGCAGTGCCGGATTGCCGTCAGCATCCATCCCGGGTTCCAGTGCCACATCAGGCGCCCTGGCTTTATTCGCCATAGCAATAACAATTTCTTCTTTACCTATGCGATCAATCAGCTGATTCAGTAACGTCACTTCCTGCCGTTTGGCGTCATTAGCCCCCAGTTTTGCCTGTTCGGTAAAATACTGATGCTCCAGCATAGTCACGCTCAGGCTGGCAGAACGGCCATGAGGTCTGGGCTCTATCGTAATGGTAAAACGCGCTTGTTCAGTTTGTGCCGCCGAGGACCAAAACCAGAAGCCGCTTGCGCTGGCGCGGTTAATCCAGCCGGTATGATAAACCAGGGCCAGCTCATCCTGTGCGGTCAGCTCCATATTCTGCTCAGCAAACTGCGTCTGCAACATACGTTGTAAAAATGGTACTAAATCACCGGTAGACTCTGTCCGGTCGAACCAGACCCGGCTCTCCCGTTCCCCCTCTTCTACCCGGCTGCTGGCCGCCGTAGCCAGTACTAATACCGGTGAGCGGGTATCTGCCGCTACCAGCCTGGCGGAGGTATCAGGTATATCAAACTCGCCGGGCTGTCCTGGTTTATGCAAACCGGCCGGAACCGCTAACGATTCGGGCCTGTGCTGTGCAGAACCTTGCTGCGGTGCAGCCTGAAACAACGAACATCCGGACAGCATTACGCTGGCAGCGACACTAAACTTAACCCAATGTTGCACTTTACTACTCCTGAATTGGCGACATTCCGGTGTTGTCACACCACAATCCCTGCCTGCGATAATGCCTGTTCGATTACACTATAATGAATTGGTTCCAGCTGAGTCAGTGGTAAACGCATCATGTCACTGTCAATCAGGCCCATTCTTTTCAGCGCCCACTTCGCCGGGATCGGGTTAGACTCAATAAACAGATCCCGGTGCAATGCCTGCAAGCCCTGATCTATCCGGCGGGCGCTTTGACTATCCCCTGCCAGAGCGGCGCGACACAGCTGTGCCATGTGTTTTGGGGCGACATTCGTGGTGACCGAAATAACCCCGTGGCCGCCTTGTAACATAAAATCCGCGGCACTGGCATCATCGCCAGTTAATAATAAAAAATCCGCCGGACATAATTGCTTAAGTTCTGCCAGCCGCGCCATAGAGCCGGTAGCTTCCTTTATCGCCACGATGTTTGCCACGCCGGCCAGTTCTGCCACCGTTGCAGACAGCATGTCCACTCCGGTGCGCCCCGGCACATTGTAAAGTATTACCGGCTTGTCTGTAGCGGCCGCAACGGCGTTGTAGTGCAGCTGCAGGCCTTTTTGCGTTGGTTTATTGTAATACGGCGTCACGGTTAAAAAGCCGTCGATAGCCAGTTCAGACAAAGCGGCTGTTTTGCGCACCACTTCTGCTGTGGCATTAGCACCATTGCCGGCAACCAGCGCCATACGGCCATGCACCTGCTCAATAACGGCGTTAATCACGTCCAGTTGCTCGGCAAAAGCAATCGTTGCCGCTTCACCGGTTGTGCCCATCAGCACCAGACCATCAGTACCATTTTCCAGATGAAAATCAACCAGACGCCGCAGGCCGGCATAATCAATCTGCCCCTGTGTTGTCATGGGTGTAATCAGCGCAACCCAACTTCCTCTGAACATCTTTCTCGCAGCCTTGTTACTCAGTAAGGGCGCCTATGTTAAAGAGACACCAGCCTAAACACAAGTCGGCTGAGGCAGCAGACAAACGGATGACATAATCTGGCGGTATGTTACACTTCTGCCCGGCGTTACTGCACAGCCATCAAATCGTTGCTCACTGGGTTTTCAAATTATGTCTCAACAACTTGTCGTTACTGCCATTGGTACGGACCGTACCGGTATTGTCAGCAGACTGGCGCGTCTGGTGACAGACTGCAACTGTAATATTACCGACAGCCGCATGGCGATTTTTGGTGCTGAATTCACCTTTATTATGCTGTTGTCCGGCGATACGGCGGCCATCAGCCGGATCGAACATTTACTGCCGGGCCTGGGTCTGGAACTTGATCTGACCACCATGACCAAACGTACCAGCGCGCATCAGCGCAAGCCGGTAGCCGCACATTATGTACTGCAATACAGCGGGCCGGATAAAGTTGGCACCCTGGGTGCCATCACGGGTTTACTGGCCAGCCGCAGCGTCTATATCGGCTCTTTACAGTCTCAAAGCAAGGCTGAAGCCGGCCAGGCACAAACGATGATGCACACGATAATGACACTGGAGTTGCCCGAGGGGGAACAGCCGGAGCAGATCGAGGCCGACATTATGGCGCTGTTGCAGCACATGCATTTAACCGGCAGTTTTCACGCCCAAACCTGATACGGAGAGTGAGATGAATTACCTGAATAAAGGTGCCACAGCACCGGATTTTACCCTGCAGGATCAGCACAATACCCCGGTACAGTTATCGGCTTTGCTAACCCAGCAGCGGGTATTGGTGTATTTTTATCCCAAAGCCATGACCCCCGGCTGCACAGTACAGGCCTGTGCGCTGCGAGACAGTAAAGCCGAACTGGCCGCCAAAGGCATAACAGTTGTAGGGATCAGCACCGATACCCCGGCGAGACTGGCTAAATTTGCCCAGCGCGATAATTTAAACTTTACCCTGCTGGCCGATACAGAGCACAAAGTTGCTGACGCTTTCGGTGTCTGGGGCACCAAGAAATTTATGGGTAAAGTGTATGACGGCCTGCACCGCATCAGTTTTCTGATAGGCCAGGATGGCAAAATAGAACAGGTATTCGACAGTTTTAAAACCAGGGATCATCATCAGGTTGTGCTGAATTACCTGGGCTGATCAGGGTACACACCTCATACCGGCAGCCACTGGTCTGACAAAAGGCTGCCGGAGCGGCTAAAGCTTGCTATGTTTAGCGGCAGAACAAAAACCTTATGTTGGAGCATCAGATGATAAAAACCATTGTTGGCGCCGGCTTGCTGGGCGCACTGCTGGCATTGAGTGCACAGGCCGCCAGTGTTTCCACAGAAAAAGCAACCTTGCAGATAGAAAATCTGGCATCCGGCCTGAAACATCCCTGGGGCATGGCCTTTTTACCTGATGGTCGTATGCTGGTAACCGAACGTAACGGCGGTATGTTGCTGTTAAGTGCCGATGGCGCAAGCAAAACGCCGCTCAGTGGCCTGCCCGCTGTTGATGCCCGCGGTCAGGGCGGTTTACTGGACGTGGTATTATCCCCGGACTTTGCCAGTAACAATACCCTGTATTTCAGCTATAGCGAACCTGGTTCCGGTGGTAACAGCACGGCAGTGGCCAGCGCCCGGCTCAATGGCGAAAAACTGGATGATGTCACTGTGGTATTCAGCCAGCAGCCCAAATATGACAGCCGCTATCACTTTGGCAGCCGCCTGGTATTTGATAACAGCGGCAAGTTGTTTATCACCACCGGCGACCGTGGCAGCCAGCGGGATCAGGCCCAGAAGCTGGACAACCACATCGGTAAAGTGATCCGCGTCAATACCGACGGCACGCCGGCCCAGGATAACCCCTATGTCCGGCACGACAACGCCAGGGCTGAGGTCTGGTCTTACGGCCATCGCAATATCCAGGGCGCCGCGTTACACCCACATACCGGAGCACTGTGGACCCATGAGCACGGCCCGCAGGGTGGTGATGAAATTAACGTTGCCCGGCCGGGTAAAAACTATGGCTGGCCGCTGATCACCTACGGTGAAGAATACGGCGGCGGCGTGATTGGCAAAAAAGTACAGGATGGCCTTGAGCAGCCACTGCATTACTGGTTGCCATCAATAGCACCAAGCGGCCTGCTGTTTTACACTGCTGAACTGTTTGCCGGCTGGAAAGACAACCTGCTGGTCGGCTCGCTGAAATTCGGTCAGCTGGTACGGCTGGAGCTTAACGGCGAGACCGTCAGCCATGAAGAACGCATTATGATTGGCCAGCGCATCCGGGATGTCAAACAAGGACCAGATGGCGCCGTGTATCTGCTTACCGACAGCTCAGATGGCCAGATCCTGCGTTTAACACCGGCGCAGTAAGCTGTTGCACAAAACTACGCCCTACGCCAGCCGCCCGCTGCTGCCGGCGCTGGCTTATACTTGCTCCTGCCTGTGCAGTCCGCTCCTGCAGGCACAGGAAACTGAAGTTATTGTCATCAGTGCATCAGCCCAGGCAGAATCCTGGCTTGGCAGTGCCGCAGCCGTCGAACCGGGCCTGGTACCGCAGTACGGTATTATTATTGACAGCGCCCAGTTGTTTAATACGGTCAGTGGCGTGCAGGCAGACAGCCGGGCGAATTTCGCCCAGGACACCCGCCTGAGCATCCGCGGCTTTGGCAGCCGCAGCGCCTTTGGTGTGCGCGGTCTGTACCTGCAGCAGGATGGTATTCCGTTAACCACCCCCGACGGCCAGGGCCAGTTGTCCAGCGTATTGCTGGACAGCATAGCGCAGGTTGAAGTGTTAAAAGGCCCGCTGGCGGCGCTGTATGGCAATGCTTCCGGCGGAGTGATTTCGCTGTACAGCCGCACACCGGTGCAAAATGCCGTCAGCGCCAGCCTTGCCGGCAGTGAGCAACACCGGCAGTACCAGTTGCAGACAGACTGGGTTAATGCTGACAGCAGCCTGAGCGCTACCGTCAAGCAGTTTAACACCGCTGGTTACCGGCCCCACGCTGCGGCCGAAAAACAACAGGCGCAGTTGCTGTACAAAACAGTGCTGGCAGACAGGATCAGCCTGAGCACACGGCTTGATTACGCCAGAGATGCCAGACTCCAGGACCCGCTGGGATTAACCCCGGACAGCTGGCAGCACAACCCGCAGCAAACCGATGCAGCGGCCATCCAGTTCGACACCGCAAAAACCAGCCGCCACCGCCAGCTGAGCCTGAGCTTATCCGCCTATGATGAACCGGAGCGCTGGCAGCTTGGCAGTTGGCTGGGCGACAGGCATATCACACAGCGGCTGGCCTTTACCGGCAGCGCGCTGTCCTCTGCCGGCGGCGAAGTGGTGTTACAGCGCCGCTTTAACGGTATAAACGGCAGCTATCGCCTGCTCAGCGGCGACAATTACAGCATACGTATCGGCGGCAGCCTGGTACAAAGTGACGATGAACGGCTGGGGTTTGTTAACGATTTCGGCAAACGTGGTGAACTGCGCCGCGATCAAACTGACAGTGCCAGCAATACGGATGCCTATATCCGCTTTAACTGGCAACCGGCCGCCTTATGGCAGTTACAGGGCGGCTGGCGTTACAGTGCGCTGAAACTGACCATAGCGGATCGCTTTATCCTGCCGCAAAACCCGGACGACAGCGGGGCCCGGCAGTTTTATACCGATGCGGTTGCCCTGGGGTTAAGTTACCGCCTTGCCCCCGGGCTGAGCTGGTTTGTCAGTGCCGGCACCGGCTTTGAAAGCCCGACGCTGGCTGAAATAGCCTACCGGCGCGATGGCAGCGGGGTAAATCTGGCGCTTGATGCCAGCAGCAACCGGCAATGGGAAAGTGGCTTTAAATGGCTCAGTACCGGTATCAGCACCAGCATCAGTTATTTCAGCACCGACTCTGACAACGAGCTGGTCATTGACAGCAATACCGGCGGACGCACCAGTTACCGTAATGCCGCGAAAACAGAGCGCCATGGCCTTGAGGTACA
Organism: uncultured Rheinheimera sp.; assembly: GCA_964511675.1. Classification (GTDB taxonomy): domain Bacteria; phylum Pseudomonadota; class Gammaproteobacteria; order Enterobacterales; family Alteromonadaceae; genus Alishewanella. Next base: position 2,045 of record CAZEGA010000063.1, on the reverse strand, counting down.
GTTAAGCTGGCAACAAAACGGTTATCTGCACCATAGATTAGGCGGCAGCTATGTATCAGCCCGCTTTGCCGGGGCTGAACTTAACGGCAATAACCTGCCCGGTATCGCCGGCAAGCAGTTATCCTGGCAGCTGGCCCTGCACCCATGGCAGGACGACACAGCACTGTTACTGTATAGCCAGTACCGCAGCAAAGTGTATACCGACGATGCCAACAGCGACAGTGCCCCGCCGGCAGTGACATTTTCACTCAGTGCCCGCCACAGCCGGCACTGGCAACAGCTGGTGCTGAGCTACTGGCTGGTCTTGGATAACATCAGCGATAAAGCCTACGTTGGCTCGGTGATTGTCAACCAGAGCAACGGCCGGGCCTTTGAACCGGCTCCCGGCCGCCGGCTGAGCGCCGGCATCAGCGCCAGTTACCGCTGGTGATCCTGCGGCGCAGGCTAGCCGGCAGGCTCAGGTTGCGGGTGCATCCTGCCCGACCAGGCGCTAACAGTCGCCTTGACCAGAGAGGCCAGCGGTATGGCAAAGAAAATACCCCAGAAACCAAACAAACCACCGAAGAATAATACGGCAATAATGATAAACACCGGGTTTAAATCGATCGCTTCAGAAAACAGCAACGGCACCAGCAAATTACCGTCTAATGCCTGAATAATGCCATACGCCAGCATCAGGTAACCAAACTCTGCCGTTGGCCCCCACTGGAAAAACGCAACCAACGCCACAGGTAAGGTGACAACAGCGGCACCGATATAGGGAATTAACACCGACAGGCCAACCAATACCCCCAGTAACAACGGATAATTCAGGCCAAACAGCGCAAACACAACATAACTGACAACACCGACAATCAGGATCTCAAGAATTTTACCGCGGATATAATTCATGATCTGCGCATTCATTTCCTGCCAGACCTGGCTGATCAGCTTGCGCTCAGAAGGCAGTAACTGCACAAAACTGGCGGTCAGTTGCACCTTGTCTTTTAGCATAAAAAATACCATCAGCGGCACCAGTACCAGATAAATCAGCAAGGCGACCAGATCAACAATAGATGCCAGTGACAGCTCCAGCATATTGCGGCCAAATGCCATAACACGCTCATCAACGGAATACATCAGGATATTGATTTGTTCAACACTGACAATACCAGGAAAGTTTTCAGGTAATTCAAGCATGTATGCCCGGCCCTGCTCTATCATCTGCGGCAGATCACGGAGCAGGTTACGGCCCTGATACCAGAACAGCGGAATAATCCACATCAGTGTCAGTACTGCCAGACCAACAAAGCCCGCCACCACGGCTATTGTGCTGACTGCACGCGATAACCCCAGCCGGCTCAGCCTTGCCACCGGCCACTCCAGCAAATAAGCAAAGGCAATAGCCACCAGTACCGGGGCCAATATACCGCTTAACCAGTAAATGGATAAGAACCCCATCACCAGCAACAGAAACAAGGTGACCACCTGGGGGTCTGAAAATTTATTGGCATACCACTTCTTTAACCATTCCAGCATGCTTACACTCCGACGTTAATGGCTGTATGCGAGAACGCACAGCAGTATAGCGAAGATAATCAGGATTTTGTCAGTTAACCGCCTGTTGTAGCAAAATATATGATAGATTACCGCAAACCGGAGCAGGAACTTATAGCCGTCAGAGCAGCCAAAGTCAGCAGCAATGAAACTTCTACAACCCAGGCCAGGTGTACAAACAATGACACTCTCTGCAGTAACTAAACCCGCGCTATATTGTATGCTGGCGCTTTTGGTGTCATCAGTCCCCGGTATAGCCTGGGCCACACTACCCGATTTAGGTGGCAATGCCTTTAACACCATTACCCCGGAAAAAGAAAAACAGCTGGGTGACGTGCTGATGCGCCAGACCCGCGGCAGCCTGCCGATGGTGTACGATCCGTTACTGGACGAGTATATCAATGCCCTGGGTAATCGTCTGGTGGCGCGGGCCAATGATGTGCGGTTTCCATTCAAGTTTTATTGGGTCAATAATAAACACATTAATGCTTTTGCCACCTTAGGTGGCA
>CAZEGA010000062.1:10511-13697 GCA_964511675.1 uncultured Rheinheimera sp. | reverse complement strand
AAAATCAGCTCGGCACCGGGCAAACCGTAAATTAACGGGAAAATGGCCAGTATAATCGGCACCGAACCACGCAAACCGACCCAGGACACCAGCGAAATCTCGCGCATATTAAAGCCGAACAGTTTCATTACCGGCACTACCGCCAGCGGCCGGGCTACCAGCGTCAGCACCAGTGCGATCACCAGCCCCTCAAACCAGACATCAAGCAATGACGACGGTTTGATCAGCAAGCCCAGTACCACGAACATGGTGATTTGACTCAGCCAGGCCAGGCCATCGTGAAATAAAAAGGTACTGCGCTGAAACACAAAGCGGCTATTGCCGATCACTACACCGGTCAGGAAAATCGCCAAAAAGCCACTGCCGCCCAGGTTAGCTGCCACACCAAATGCCAGCAGCCCCAGAGAGGCAACCATCACCGGATACAGGCCGGAGGCCACCAGATGGATACGGTTGATAATACGCACCGATAACCAGCCGCCAGCCAGCCCTACTGCGGCACCTATCCCCATTTGCTTAATAAACAGCATCAGCAAGCCGGTCCCCGGCTCCAGGCCATTGACCAGCACTTCCAGCAAGCCGACAGTAAGAAAGATCGCCATCGGGTCGTTAGTGGCACTTTCCACTTCAAGCGTTGATTTCAACCTTTTATTGATATGGATACCGGCATTGCGCAGCAGGGAAAATACCGCGGCAGCATCGGTTGAGCCCACAATGGAGCCAATTAACAAGCCATAGAATAGCGATACATCAAGGACATAGGCCGCCGCCACGCCAGTGACAACCGCCGTTACCAGTACGCCGAGCGTGGCAAGTACGGACGCCGGTTTCCACACCTGCTTAATGGATGCAAACGGCGTTTGCAGGCCACCGTCAAACAGGATCAGCGCCAGTGCCAGGGTACCTAAAGCATGGGCACTGCCGGCATTGTCAAAACGAATACCGCCGATGCCGTCTTCCCCGGCCAGCATACCGACCAATAAAAACAGCACCAGCACCGGCAGGCCAATACGCGCCGACAGCTTGCTCGACATAATCCCTGACAGGATCAGCACCGCCGCCAATAAAATAAACTGGTCTATAACAAACATACTAAAATTCCCGCTTAAAGCTGGGTTGCAGCCGATTATGCTTCTGTTCTGGGGGCAAGAATATGGGGGCAACAGCCATTAATTCAAGCACTGTCAGGTTATCAATCTGTATCGCTGTTATTGATCAGCCACTCCCGCCATATCGCCACCAGCAGTGCCATCAGTACAGGGCCAACGAACAGGCCCACCAGCCCCATCGTTTTTACGCCACCAATCAGGCCGAAAAAAGTGGGTAAAAACGGTAATTTAATCGGCCCGCCGACCAGCGTGGGCCGGATAGTTTTATCGACAATAAACAGTTCTATACTGCCCCACAGGAACAGGCCGATACCGGCGGTGAGGTCACCGCTACCCACAAGGTATATTGATATTAGCGTAAACGCCAGCGGGGCACCGCCGGGGATCAGTGCCATAAACGCCGTCAGTACGCCAAAGGCCACCGGCGATGGCACCCCGGCAATCCAGTACGCCACGCCGAGGATCACACCTTCGCCTATGGCAATCACTGTCATCCCGATCACGGTGGAGCTGATAGTGGCCGGCACCACGCGCGAAAAACGCTGCCAGCGACTGGGCAGAATACGCTCACCGACGATATCCAGCTGCGATGATAGCATCTCGCCGTCTTTGTACAGGAAAAACAGCGTGATCAGCATAAACAGCAGGGTAAGCACATAACCTACCGTATTCCAGCCAAACGTCAGCACCCAGCGTGAGATACCGCTAAGATGCTGGCCACTCACCATGCTGATAATATGGCCAAGCTCATTAGGCTGGGATAAATACAACTGCCACTGCTCTGCCAGCCAGCTACCGGCCAGCGGCAGTTCAGTGATCCATAACGGCACCGGAGCACCAAACTGGTTCGCATGCAGCAACCAGCTGATCCAACCGCGGATCTCCTGCATGGCATAAGAAAACACCATCGCCAGCGGGATCACCAGCCCCAGGATAATGGCAATAATGGCAATGCTGGCGGCCAGCGCCCGGCGGTTGCCACAATACTGCAGCAAGCGGTTATATAACGGCCAACTGGCAAAACAAATAATCAGCGCAGCCAGTACCGGCACCAGAAAACCGATAAAAAAGAACACCCCGGCACAGAGAATAAGCAGCAACAAGGTGCGGCTGACTGCAACATTACTGAATATCTGTGCCATCTGTAGGGTCTCCGCTGACAAAAAAAGCTGCATTCTGCCGCTATGCTAACACTCACAAAGTTGACCTGCCACTGTCGCCTCAATATAATCAGGCGGTACTTACTTTTAAAAACAACAACTTTATGCTAACCAACATGCCTGTGTTTATCTAATACGCTGAGCGATTTTGCGCTTCCTCAGATCATTGTGGCTGTTGTGTTAAGTGCGACATTAACTGCCATCACCGTTTATAGTACGGTTCTTAGCTGATTTTGGGGAAACATGATTCTATACCTGCTGATAATTTTGCCTTTTCTTGGCTGCGCCATCGCAGCATGCATGCCGGCTTATGCCCGTAACCGCGAGGCCTGGTTTGCCGCACTTATCGCCTTAAGCGGTTTACTGTTAGCCCTGAGTCTTTACCCGCAAATCAGCAGCGGTATCGTTATCCGGCACGAACTGGCCTGGCTGCCGATGTTCGATCTTAACCTGGTGTTTCGGATGGATGGCCTGGCCTGGCTGTTTACGGTACTTATTCAGGGGATCTGCCTGCTGGTGGTACTGTATGCCCGCTACTATATGTCGCCCAAAGATCCGGTACCGCGCTTCTTCGCGTTTTTGCTGGCTTTTATGGGCGCCATGCAAGGCGTAGTCATTTCCGGCAATCTGATCCAGCTGGTTATGTTCTGGGAACTGACCAGCCTGACGTCATTTTTGCTGATTGGCTACTGGCACCACAGGGCCGATGCCCGCCGTGGTGCCCGCATGGCATTTACCGTGACGTCAATCGGCGGCCTTTGCCTGCTGGCGGGTGTGTTAATACTCGGCTATATCGCCGGCAGCTATGATCTGGATAAGGTACTGGCCGCCGGCGATATTATCCGTGCCCATACTGCTTATTTACCAGCCTTGCTGCTTATCGCGCTCGGGGCCCTGACCAAAAGCGCACAGTTTCC
>CAZEGA010000062.1:1957-10501 GCA_964511675.1 uncultured Rheinheimera sp. | reverse complement strand
GCTACTATGGTCAAAGCCGGCATCTTTCTGCTGATGCGGCTGTGGCCGGTGCTGGCTGGTACACCGGAATGGACCTGGATTATCGGCGCCGCCGGTATCTGTACTATGCTGATTGGCGCTTACCTGGCGATATTCCAGCACGATCTCAAAGGCTTACTGGCTTATTCCACCATCAGCCATCTGGGGCTAATCACCTGCTTACTCGGCATAGGTACGCCACTGGCCATGGTGGCGGCCATTTTCCATACGCTGAACCACGCCATTTTTAAGGCCTCGCTGTTTATGGCGGTCGGTATTATTGATCACGAATCCGGCACCCGTGATATGCGCAAACTGTCCGGCTTATGGCACCTGATGCCGTACACGGCAACCCTGGCCATTGTCGCCAGTTGCGCTATGGCTGGCGTGCCGCTGCTGAACGGCTTTTTGTCCAAAGAAATGTTCTTCGCCGAAGCCTTGCAGGTCGGTTCCAGCTCTAACTGGTGGATGTCAGTTGCGGCTGTGGTCATGGGCATTTTTGGCGTAGCCTATTCGATGCGCTTTATCAGCGTGTTTTTTGGCGCCAAAGCCACAGACTTGCCGAAGCCGCCGCATGAACCGCCGCGCTGGATGCGGTTTCCGGTTGAGCTGCTGGTATTATGCTGCCTGATTGTCGGTATAGCACCGCAACTGAGCATTGGCATGCCGCTGCGAGCTGCATCTGCGGCGGTACTGGGCGAGCGTTTGCCCGATTATAACCTGGCTATCTGCATGGAATAAATGCCCCGCTGATTATGAGTGTGCTGGCTTTTGTACTGGGCATACTGCTGTTTAAAGTGCTGAAACGGCGCTATAAGCTGCTGCAAAGTACGCATACGCCGCTGCTGCACCGTTTTAACGGCAAGCAGGCTTATGAAAGCACCATGCTCGGCCTGGCAGCCGCAGCGGCCCGGCTGGAGCGTATGTTCAGTACCCGGCGGTTACAGTCCCAGTTGTTTTTTCTGGTGCTGGCCGGATTGTTCTCCTCGGCGCTGATGCTGCAGGCCATACCGGATTTTATCCATAAGCTGACGCTGGACGGTTTTAACCTGCCGTTTGCGCTGATGTGGCTGATTGGTTGCGTTTGTGCCGTGACTGCCGCCTGGCAGGCCAAGTATCACCGGCTGGCGGCATTAATTCTGGTCAGCGGCACCGGTATTGTCACCAGCCTGACGTTTCTCTGGTTATCGGCACCGGATCTGGCGCTGACCCAACTGATGGTGGAGACAGTGACCACGATATTGTTACTGCTGGGCCTGCGCTGGCTGCCATCCCGGATTTCGGCACGCAAAATGAACCTGGTTGCCAGCCAGCGCGATAAATTGCGCCGCAGCCGGGATTTGGTTATCGCCATTATTGCCGGCAGTGTAATGTTTGTTATCAGCTACTTTGTGCTGCTGCACCCGGCCAACTTTACCATCAGTGACTTCTTTATCCATAAAGCCCTTCCGGAAGGCGGCGGTAGCAATATCGTCAATGTACTGCTGGTCGATTTCCGCAGTTTTGACACCCTGGGGGAGATCACGGTACTGAGCATAGTCGCGCTGACCGTTTATGCCCTGCTGCGCCGTTTCCGCCCGGCAGCAGAAAGCGTTACCATACCGGCACAGCAAACCAATACGGTAGACCCTGCCAGCCAGCAAACCCCGGCCGAGCAGGCCAACAGCGGCTACCTGCTGATCCCGGGCGTATACCTGCGCCTGCTGTTACCGCTGATCACCGTTTGCGCTATCTATTTCTTTATGCGCGGCCATAACCTGCCCGGCGGCGGTTTTATTGCCGGTTTAATCTTTGCCGTTGGCATCATTATCCAGTACATGCTGGCCGGTACCGTCTGGATTGAATCGCACTTTAAGCTGAACCCGCACCGCTGGATTGCCATGGGTATAGCGCTGGCGTGCGTTGCCGGTATTGGAGCCATGGCGCTGGGCTACCCGTTCCTGACCAGCCATACCGCTCACCTGCACCTGCCACTACTGGGCGAGCTGCATCTGCCCAGTGCCTTTGTGTTTGATTTAGGCGTGTTCTGCGTGGTGGTGGGTACCACTATGCTGATCCTGGTTGCGCTGGCGCACCAGTCAGTGCGTAGTCATCGTTTACCTAATGCGCAGCATGACAATATGACCCAGGCTCAGAGGGAGATCCGCTAATGGAACTGGTTATGGCATTATCTATCGGTATTCTGTTCAGTTCGGGGATCTGGCTGATCCTGCGCCCGCGTAGCTTTCAGGTGATCACCGGCCTGTTACTGCTGTCTTACGCCGTTAATCTGTTTATTTTTATTATGGGACGCCTGTCTGTGAACAAACCACCATTAATCATCAATGGTGAAACCGTTGATCCGGCGCTGTATGCCGATCCGCTGCCACAGGCACTGGTACTGACCGCGATAGTGATCGGTTTTGCCACCACAGCGCTGTATCTTGTGGTGCTGCTGGGTTCGCGCGGCCTGACCGGCACCGACCATGTCGACGGCAAAGAGCGGGAGTCAGAATAATGTTGTCTGTCATCCCGCATATGCTGATGCTCCCGGTGCTGCTGCCGCTGTTAGTCGGCGCCCTGATGATGCTAATCAATGAACGGCACCATAAACTGAAGTTTTATTTCAACCTGGGCAGCACAGTTACCCTGTTATTTACCGCTTTGGTGTTGTTTGTGCAGGCCAATACCGGTGCCTGGCCGGATAATCTGGAGGTTTATCTGGCCGCTAACTGGTCAGCTCCGTTTGCTATAGTCCTGGTGGCAGACCGGCTGACCAGCCTGATGCTGCTGCTCAGTGCTGTACTGGCCTGCTGTACCCTGGTGTTTTCGTACAGCCGCTGGGCCAGGAGCGGCGTGCACTTTCATACGCTGTTCCAGCTGTTGCTGATGGGTATCAACGGTGCCTTGCTGACAGCCGATTTATTTAACCTGTTTGTGTTTTTTGAAGTAATGCTGGCGGCCTCTTACGGCCTGCTGCTGCATGGTTACAACATCACCCGTATCCGGGCCGGCATGCAGTACATTGTCGTCAACCTGGTGGCTTCGCTGTTTTTCCTGATCGGTATAGCGCTGGTGTATGCCGCTACAGGTACACTGAACTTCGCCGATCTGGCGCTGAAAATTGGCAGCCTGGATAGCACTGACCGTTTTATTCTGGAAACCGGCGCCGCTATTCTGGCCATGGCGTTTCTGACCAAAAGCGCCATGTGGCCGCTGGGTTTCTGGCTGCCAGTCACCTATTCTGCCGCCTGCGCGCCGGTGGCGGCAATGCTGGTGCTGCTGACCAAAATCGGCGTCTATGTCATTTTGCGGCTGTGGTGGCTGATGTTTTCTGATCAGGCCGGTGCGTCGGCAGGGTTTGGCGGCATTCCGCTGCTGGTCGGCGGCTTACTGACGCTGGCTTTCGGTGCCATTGGTTTGCTGGCCAGCCAGGAGCCACGGCGCATCGCCAGCTTCAGTGCGGTCATTTCATCCGGCACCCTGCTGGCACTGGTCGGTTATGGCGATGCCACGCTGATCAGTGCAGCGCTGTTTTACCTGCTCAGCTCCACGCTGGCAGTAGCCGCCTTTATTTTGCTGACCGAACTGACCGACCGGATCTACACTCCGGCCGCCAGCGTACTGGCACTGAGTATGGAAGCCTTCGCAGTAGAAGAAGAGCCGCAGGAAACCGCCGGTGTGGTGGTCCCGGCCGCTATGGCGTTCCTCGGCTTGTCTTTTGCCGCCTGTGCGCTGATTATGGCCGGTTTACCGCCGTTGTCGGGCTTTGTTGCCAAATTCAGTATTCTGCATGGCATCCTCGGCAGTAATGTCAGCCTGGCCCCGCTGTGGACCCGCTGGGTGCTGCTGGTACTGCTGCTGGTGGCCGGACTGACCGCCATTCTTGCGCTGATGCGCTTTGGTGTGCGCACCTTCTGGACCCTCTACAACAGTTCGCCGCTACGCTTGCACCCGACCGAAGCCGTACCGGTGCTCACCCTGCTGCTGTTATGTATTGCCATGGTGATTGCTGCCGGCCCGTTATCCGAGCTGCTGACACAAACCAGTGCCGATTTACAGCAGGTGCCGACCTATATTGAGCGGGTACTGCAGCATCCTGTGGTGCCATCTGCGAAGGAGGCGTTATGATATCCAGCCGTTGGCTACCTTCACCGTTAATGTCATTAGCCGTACTGATTTTATGGCTGATGCTGAACCTGAGCCTGGCGCCAGCCCATATCCTGTTTGGTCTGGTGCTGGCTATTGCGGTGCCGTTGTTCACCGCCCCACTGCAGCCGATAACGGCCAGGCTGCGCCGGCCGGCCACTATTATCCGGCTGTTCAGCTGGGCGTTTCTGGAAATTATCCGCTCCTGCTTTAACGTCAGCCGCATTATCCTGTTTAAAAACGCCAATGCTGTTAACTCACAGTTTATCCGGGTGCCGCTGGATTTACGCGACCCGACCGGGCTGGCCGTGCTGTCCTGCCTGATTAACAGCACGCCGGGCACCGTCTGGGTGGAACTGCTGACCGAGCAGCATCAGCTGTCGCTGCACGTATTTGACCTGCACGATGAAGCCTGGTGGATAGACACCATCAAGACCCGCTATGAAACACCGTTAATCAGCATTTTTGAGCAGGAACAACCATGAAACTTATACTGGAACTCAGCCTGTATTTTTCCCAGTTCTGCGTCGTATTAGCGATGTTGTGCTGCACCATCCGGCTGCTTAAAGGCCCGACAGCGCAGGACCGGGTACTGGCACTGGATACCCTGTGGATGTGTGCCATGTTATTCGCCCTGGTACTCGGCATCAGCTTTGCCAGCCTGGTGTATTTTGAATGGGCCATGTTAATAGCACTGACCGGCTTTGTGTCCTCTGTGGCGCTGGCCAAATTCCTGATGCGCGGAGAAATTATAGAATGATGCAGATACCCGATAATATCCCGGCCTGGCTGGCCATCGCCGTTGCCATACTGTTGCTTGCCGGCAGTCTGGTAACCCTGATCGGTACCCTGGGTTTGCTGCGCCTGCCACATTTTTACCAGCGCATCCATGGTCCGGCCATTACCATTACCTTTGGTACCGGCAGTTTTCTGATCGCCTCTATGCTGTATTTCACCGTATTGCAATCGCGGCCGGTGATCCACGAATTACTGATCACCGCCTTTGTGATGCTAACCGCACCGGTTACTGCCATGTTGCTGATGCGCGCAGCCGTGTACCGCGAATTACGTAACGGCCGGCGTGGCCGGCAAGCGGAACACAGCGACCCCAAAGACAGTCCGCAAGCCACAGCAGTAATAAACCCGGCCTCGCCTGACGGAGGAAAGCCGTGACAGCCTATCCTGATGAGCTAATACACTGGCTGGCACAATATCCGCAGTGGCAACTGGCCGCCTCGTTCGGCCTGATCCTGCTGCTGGCCTGGCTGGGTAACTTTATCGTAAAACGCCTGCTGCTGGGCAGCATTATCCGGCTACTCAAAAGCAGCAACCTGAGCTCGCATCATCTGGTACAGGATTTCAGCTTTATTTCCCGTCTGGCCAATATAGTACCGGCGCTGATTATCTCCAGCGGTATTCAGTTAGTCCCTGATCTGCCAGCCACAATAATCACTGTTGTGGTCAACGTCTGCAACGCCTTCGTGATCCTGACCGTGGCCCTGGCAATAGCCAGGCTGCTGGATCTGGTCAACAGCGTCTACGAAACAAGACCGGATGCCAAAACCAAACCGATTAAAGGCTATCTCCAGGTAATTAAAATTGCGCTCTATGCCATAGCCCTGATCCTGATTATTGCGGCCCTGTTTGACCGCTCACCGCTGATCCTGCTATCCGGCCTCGGCGCAATGGCGGCAGTACTGATGCTGATTTTCCAGGACACGATTTTGTCACTGGTGGCCAGTGTGCAGATCTCATCAAATGATGTGCTGCGTGTAGGTGACTGGGTAGAAATGCCACAACTGAATGCCGACGGTGACGTCATTGATATTGCCCTGCACACGGTAAAAATCCAGAACTGGGATAAAACCATCACGACCATCCCGACCCGCCGCTTTATGACAGATCCGTTTAAAAACTGGCGCGGTATGCAGGAATCCGGTGGCCGGCGCATTAAACGCAGCATTATGCTGGACCAGCAAAGCGTGCACTTTCTCGATAGCGAACAAATTGCCCGTCTCGGCCGTTTTCGCCTGCTACAGGATTATCTGGTCAGCAAACAACAGGAAATTGACGACTGGAACCAGCAACTGGCAGAACAGGGCAAAGAGCCGGTGAATACCCGGCGTATTACCAACCTGGGTTCTTTTCGCGCCTATGTATTACATTACCTGAAAAATCATGCCGGTATTCATCAGGGCATGACCACTATGGTGCGCCAGCTGGCACCCGCCGCTGACGGCCTGCCGCTGGAACTGTACTGTTTTACCAATACCACGGCCTGGGTAGCCTACGAAGGCATACAGTCGGATATTTTCGACCATCTGCTGTCTATCCTGCCGGAGTTTGGCCTGCGGGTATACCAACACCCCAGCGGTATGGATGTCAGACAGCTGGCAAAAACCTTTCGCTCAGAAAATCCCGGCCAGTGAGCGTAACAGCCCCTGATGCAGCGGCTGTTCAGCCTCACGCCAACTAAGATTGGCTTTATTGGCAAAGCTAACCACCCGCAGCTGGTATTTGCGCCGGTCTGTAGCACGCTGCCACATTTGCCCGGTAATACCGCTGTCGCCCTGCAGCAGTTCATGCCGGGCACTTTCCTGCACCATAGCGATACTGTCGGCCGGTAATTTCTCCGCCACCTGCACATCGGTCAGCATAGTAAAGTATTTATCCCGTACCAGCTGGTTGCCGACATATTCGGCACCGGCAAACACCGCCAGCACCACTAAAGCCCGGCCTACGTCCTTGCTGTCCATCGATATATCGCTGGCCACGGCGACATCCACCATACCTGGCGTTATCATGTTACCTGAAGAGGGAACAGGCGCCGGGATCTCGCCCAGGGCCGGGTTAAGCAGGGCTTCGATTTCTGCAGGGCTCAGGCCATACTCCTCGCGGGACAATACCTGCTCAGGCCGTTCTTTCAAGATGGTGCGCACATTCACCTGCAGCCAGTACCGGGCCTGCTGCGGGTTGTCCAGCAGGGTATAGCCGCGGCTTAACAGTAAATTGCGGATATCGCCGGCCAGCGGCAACTGGTACTCTGCCGCTGTCTGGCGGATATCCAGGAAAATCGTGCGCTGTTCCGGCTCTACCGGGTCCAGGTACACGGTCTGGCTCATGCGGGTTTGTACGTCCAGGTTACGTTTAGACACCGAAGTATGCACGGCAGTACAGGCGCTTAGCAGCCAGACCGCCAGCAGCAAAACAACTATACGCATTTAGAATAAGCCCGCTAACGCCCGCACCATGCCCTGCGTTAATTCAGGCTCGGCTTGCGGCCATTTCAGATTAGCCTGATTGGCAAAGCTGACCACCCGCGTCTGGTACTTGCGCATATCACTCTGGCGCTGGTAACTTGAGGTGGTGCTGCCGCTGTCGCCCTGGATCAGCTGGTGCTGCGAGCTTTCACGTACTGTACCGTCAAACCGTTCCATAATCTGAATATCGGTGATCACGCTGTAGTACACATCCTCTACCATCGCATCGATCACGGTACCGGCCACTGCCCCGCCTACCACAGCACCAACTGTGGCACCACCAGAGGCCCCGCCGGTAGCACGGTGAATGGCATAACCGGTTACCGCACCGCCCGCCATACCCGGCCCGGCCGCCAGGGCACCGTTGGTGGCCCGCGCATTACTGCGGCCAACCTGCAGCACATTAGCCTGCAGCCAGTAATTAGCCCGCGACGGGCTGTCAATCACCTGATAACCCCGCGCCTGCAGGCTTTGGATCACCTGCGGCTTTAAATCAAATTCCGGTTTATCTGAGGTATTACGGATATCGACAAACACGGTGCGCTGCTCCGGTTCGACCGGATCGAGAAAAATCGAGCTGCTCATTTTGGTTTGCACATCAAGATTGCGTTTGGCCACAGCAGTATGCACAGCACCACAACCGCCCAGGCTCAATGTGCCTATGACTAACGCCGACATTAACAGGGTTTTCATCATCATTCCTTGCAGGGTAAATACTCAGCCAAACTAGTAGCCACTGGCTGAATTGCGTCTGAATAATTAACCTGAGTTTATACTTAAACTCCCATACTGCGGCGGTACTTTTGTAAGTAAAGATTAACACCCGTGCCAGGTTCAGGCTGGTGATGGTTTTACCTTTACTTTTTTCCACCAGCCGTTACAATATGCGCCGCTCTTTTGACCGATTTTTACACAGCTCTTTTCAAAAAAAGGTAATGACTATGCATCCGATGTTAAACATCGCGGTTCGCGCTGCCCGTAGCGCGGGTAACGTGATCGCCCGTGCCTGTGGCCAGTTAGATATGGTTCAGAAAGTACAGAAAGGCACCAACGACTTTGTTACCAATGTCGACAAAGAAGCTGAACAGGCCATTGTTCAGGTATTAAAAAAATCGTTCCCGACACACGGTATTGTTGG
>CAZEGA010000062.1:0-1947 GCA_964511675.1 uncultured Rheinheimera sp. | reverse complement strand
AATGGATTATTGACCCGCTGGACGGCACAACCAACTTTATTAAAGGCATTCCGCACTTTGCGGTGTCTATCGCATTAAAACACCAGGGTAAATTAGACCAGGCAGTGATCTTCGATCCACTGCGCGGTGAGTTATTTACCGCCTCACGTGGCCGTGGTGCCCAGTTAAACGGTACCCGTATCCGTGTGACTAACCTGGCCGATATGCAGGGCACTATACTGGCAACCGGTTTTCCGTTTAAAAATAAAACCCATTTACCGGCGCACGCAGCCATGTTAACCGGCTTGCTGACAGAGGCAGCCGATATCCGCCGTACCGGTTCAGCCGCGCTGGATCTGGCTTATGTCGCTGCCGGCCGGTTTGACGGTTTCTTTGAAATTGGCTTAAAACCCTGGGATATCGCCGCCGGCGAGCTGATTGTGCGTGAAGCCGGTGGTTTGGTATCTGACTTTGTTGGTGGCAGCAACCAGATGCGCAGCGGTAACATCGTTGCGGCCAGCCCGAAAGTTCTGGCCGCAATGCTAAAAGGTATCCGGCCACACCTGACCGAAGCGTTATCACGTTAATGGGTTCTGCATAGTCTGTAACAGCCGCTGTGGCTGCGCATCGGGGTTACAGGCTATAGCAACAGCAACAGGCGTGCAGCGTCACGCCTTTTCTGCTGCCCAAGACACACGACTTACTTCGGCACTTCAAGCGGCAATTTACGTTCGCACCATTCGCGGTAGCCGCCAGCCAGGCTGTATACCTGCTGGTAGCCCATCTGTTGCAGGGTTTGCGCCGACAGCGCCGAGCGGAAACCGCCACCACAGTACAACACTAGCTTCTGCTTTTTATCTGCCACTGTCTGCTCAATATCCCGCTCGATAATGCCTTTGCCCAGGTGCATCGCTTCAGGCAGGTGGCCTTTCGCCCATTCATGGTCTTCGCGGATATCCAGCAATACGTAAGGCTGATTATGCTCAAGCAGTTCGGTAATGCTGATTTCCTTAATCTGTGCTTTAGCCTGTTCTACCAAGGCCAGAAAACCGGGTGCATGTTGTTTACTCATGGTGGTCGTCCCCAAAAAAAATGCCAGTCAGTGACTGGCATTTTTAGCATCTTTAACCGGACAATTACAGCAGTGCCTCGGTATTTTCACCTTCTTTTTCTACCGGTGGTGGCAGCAGCAAATCTTCGCGGCTGATACCCAACACCTGAGCAATAGAGCTGGCCACATAAATTGACGAGTAAGTTCCCACGGCAATACCGAACAACAGTGCGGTAGCAAAGCCGTGAATTAACGCGCCCCCCATATAAAACAGCACCACCAGCACCAGCATAGTGGTAACCGAGGTAATGACAGTGCGGTTTAAAGTTGAGGTAATGGCATCATTAATGGTGTCATCGACACTGGTGTCACGCAGTTTGCGGAAGCTCTCGCGGATGCGGTCAAATACCACTATCGTATCGTTAATCGAGTAGCCTATCAGCGCCAGTATCGCCGCCAGCACCGTTAAGTCAAACTCCAGCTGCAGTACCGAGAATAACCCCATGGTCAGGATCACGTTATGCACCAGGGCCAGTACCGCACCAACCGATAACCGCCACTGAAAACGCATCGCCACGTAGATCATAATGCCAAGCAATGACATCAGCATCGCCAGGCCACCATCCTGTTTCAGCTCATCGCCGACACTGGGACCAACAAACTCAATCCGGCGCATCGTCACGCTGTTATCGTATGCCGTATTCAGTGCTGACATAATCTGCTCGCCCAGCACCGCCTGCTGTATATCCTGCCGTACCGGGATACGGATTAATACATCACGGCTGGTGCCGAATAACTGCACTACGGCATCAGGAAAGCTGTTATCCGCCAGGGTCTGGCGTACTGACACTAAATCTGCCGGCTGGGTAAACCCCACCTCAATTACAGTACCGCCGGTAAAATCCAGGCCCCAGTTA
>CAZEGA010000061.1:13297-13748 GCA_964511675.1 uncultured Rheinheimera sp. | reverse complement strand
TTTATGGCGTCGTCAGCATCTACGTTAAAGAACGGCGGTTGTAAAATGGCGGCCGGAAACACAATTTCGTTCATGGTAGAGCTGTAATAGGCGTTAACCGTTTGCGGTGTCATACCCCATTCGCTGCGATCGACCGGCCGGCCTAAGCGGCCGATACTACGCTGGTATTCGCACTCGGCGCTGCGGCGCAGGTTGCCAATCAGCTCGCGGGCGTTAATGTCGACACAGCTGTAATCGCGCCAGGTATCCGGGTAGCCAATTTTGGTGTTAAATTTAGCCAGCTTAATTTGCGCCTGCTTCTTGGTTACCGGGCTCATCCACTCCAGCTCGTCGATCGACTGGCGAAACGCCAGGCGCAGGTTTTCAATCATCTGGTCCATACGGGCTTTGGCTTCAGGTTTAAAGTATTGCTCTACATACTTTTTACCCACCATAAAGCCCAGGTTGCTGT
>CAZEGA010000061.1:8542-13287 GCA_964511675.1 uncultured Rheinheimera sp. | reverse complement strand
CGGCCCGCTTCTCGCGGCTACGCTGCTCCTGCAGGCCGTTTAAGGTTTTGCCGTAAAAATCAAAGCTGGCATCGGCAAAGGCGCGGCTTAAGTTACTGGCATTGCTGCGGATTAAATGCAATTTAAGATATTGCTGCCACTGTGCAAGCGGCGTTTTGGCCTGCAGCCTGGCAAACTCGGTAAAGTAGCTGGGCTGGCGCACCACCAGCTCGTTAATATTGCCAAGGCCGGCGGCGGTTAAAAATGCCTGCCAGTCAAAGCCCGGTGCCAGCTTGTTCAGCTCTGCTATCGTCAGCTTGTTGTAAGTGGCGTTACGGTCGCGGTTTTGTACCCGGCTCCAGTGGGCGGCAGCAATTTGTTTTTCCAGCGCGACGATATCGGCAGCAACCTGCTCAGCATGCTCCATACCGGCCAGCGCCCACAGTTTGGCAATAAACGCCTGATACTGGCCCAGCAACTCTTGTGATCGCGCATCGTCTTTTAAGTAGTAATCCCGATCCGGCAAGCCTAAACCGGCCTGGGACGCACCGGTAATATACTGATCTGACTGCTTCTGATCCTGCCCGACAAACACCGCTACCGGTGTGCCTACGCGGTAACGTTGCCAGTCGCCCCATAACACCGTTAAGTCTTTATGTGAGCGAATATTATCAATCCGTGCCAGATCGGCGCGCAGCGGATTTAACCCCAGCACTTCGGCCAGCTCTTCATCCAGGTAAGATTGATATAAATCAGCAATTTTCTGCTCATCAGAGCCTTTGGCATGCTGCTCAGCCGCCAGTTGCTGCACTATTGCCAGCACCTGCTTTTCGGCGTTCTCACGCAGTTCGTCAAAACTGCCCCAGCGCGCTTTGTCGGCCGGGATCTCTGTCTTCTCCAGCCAGCTGCCGTTTACATAACGGAAAAAATCCTGCTGCGGCGCCACGCTGGTGTCCATGTTTGCCAGTTCAATACCTGAATTTGTTGCACTCTGGTTTGTGTTATTCGTGGCGGTGGTTTGCTGGTTGCTGCAACCGACCAGAGCCAGCATTACACCCAAAGCCAGAACAGATAATTGTTTCATTGCAGATTCCTTGGTGTTACACGTTATTATTGTCACCTGCCAGTGTAAAACTTCGACCAGGTTTGTCCAGCCAGGCAGGTTATATCTGGCATGGGGTGCGGTAAAAGGCAAAAACCGCTTATACCATATGATAAAAGCATTACTTACCTATATCAGGAAAGGAAATACAGGTGAGAATGCTTTGAATGAAGTCGTACTGAAAAATTCGGTTTTTACCTGATTACAAGCTGGCCCCAGGTACTTTGCAACTCAGCCTGGCATCTCCCCCCGTCAGGTAAATACTGGAGCCGCTGTATCCCGGATGAAGCAAAAACTAACCGGGACTCCAGAGGCAGGCGACTTTGCGTGTTAATGCGACACTGTTCAATGCCATTCACAGCAAGCAAAATATTTCCCCGCTCGCTTTGTAATTTCAGCTGAAAAGTCTCACTCACCGAACCCTGTATCTCAATATTGCCCTGTGCGGTAGTAATTTGCAGTTGTTCAAGTTCAGCTCCCACAGCAGAATGAACAGATCCCGCCCCAGTCTGGACTACGGCTTTTCCCTGGGTATGCCGTAGCTCAACATCGCCGGATAAAGTGAGTACATCCAGAACCCCCTGATTACGCTCCAGCAAAATGGAACCGCTTCGGCTTTCGACCTGAGCATGTAATCTGGATTCTTTGATAATCACCCCGCCACGGCGGTTATGTACAATTGCTTCCCCCTGAAACCCGGTAAGATGCACATCACCACCTTTGGTCTCACTTTGAAAAACGCCCTTATGCTGTAGGCTGGTCAACCACAACTGTTCTCCTTTAACGCTTACAGGATTATTAGCCAACTGCATAACTTCAACTTGTCCGTAATTTTGCAGCAGTTGAGTTTCAAGCCCGGCAGGTAATGCAATCTCAAGATCAACCTGCAAATGGACCAAACGCTGACGGCCCCCAGTTTTCAGTTTAAATTGCAGTCCCCGATACTCAGTCTGATACAGTGAACCAGAGCCTAAGACGGAACGAAATGCATCCTTTTCATACGGATAAAAAAGTTGCCCTGCTAATTGCGGAGGATAATCGACCCAGACCAACATACCTCTCCCATCCGGTTTTGCAGTAACCCTGGTATTTAACCTGAGTGTCTCAGGAACATGGGCTACAGGATCAAAAATATGCAGTGTGGCACGAATGTGAACGGAAGAATCCGCACTGGCAACCAGCCGGGTTTTTCCCAGTAAGTTCTGGATTTCCAGCCGCTCAGTTCCGGCCTGAAGCTCAAACACTTCATTAAACAGCGGCACCGTCAAAGGCTGCGCTGTGGAGTTAGAGGGTTGACTGCTGCACGCGGTTAGCATGCCAAACAGAATAACGCTAAACCACCTTAAACTCATAAGCAATGCTCCTGATTTTCCCGCAAGAATAGAAATGGCAGTTGTAATTGCAGATTTTGCAACTGCTCCCAATGGACTGGCATATGGTAAAAATCACACCAAGCCTTAGCCGATGACGGAGTGATCGGGTGATACCGGAAATTTATTTTGTCAAAGAGAACAACCTGTGAACCAAACTTTAATAGCTCAATAGGCGAAGCATTGAGGTAACCAGATGCAGATCATCAGGATAGCATTAATAGTAGATTGAACATAAACCCCTGCACTATTAACCACGAGTCTTTTCATCTTCCCAAGCCGCCAAACCAGAGACACATCTGAGTAAAATACAGGGAAAACCCAGTAAAAACCGAAGCCTATGCTTCCTGGAGTAACTCCAAAACGATATGCGGCTCCTGAATGCCCCAGCTCATGAAATAAAAACGAAACCAGAATACAACTAAGCAGAACAACTACATCGGACGTTTGCGTCACCTGAAACCTCTTCTGCACCAGTTGCAATGAGAGCAGCCATTTCCAAACGCTCTTCCAATTCAACCAAGGTTAAACCATTGTTCTCATCTTTTTCTGTTTCAAACTCCATAACAACCTCCTATTAAATTTATATTTATAACACGCAATGAAAAGCTCATTGCATAGAAATATTTAACAAAATAAATGGAAATGTCAATTAAATTGTGAAAATAAAATTAACTTTTTAGATAAACTTGTTCAAATAAAAGAAGCAATATATTCATTTCAGGAACAGAAACCACTAACCGTTAAAATATTTCTACTACCTCAAGATACAGTTTTACTTGAATTAACCAGCGTTTTTCCGCAGGATCAGCAGCTGTGCTAAATTCTATCGGATACAAACTTATGTTGGATACCGCGTTAACTTCTGTTGCAGGCTTGCCTGCGTTCCTGATGTATTTTCTGCTGGCAGTGGTCTTGCTGCTGCTGTTTATCCGGCTTTATACCTGGGTAACGCCACATGATGAATTTGCGTTAATCCGCGCCAATAACCCGGCTGCAGCTATTGCCTTTGGCGGTGCCCTGGTTGGTTTTGCCTGGCCGCTGGCCAGTGCCATTACCCATTCTATGTCACTGCTGGACTGTGCGATCTGGGGCGCGGTGGCCCTGCTGGTACAGGTACTGACCTTTTTTGTCAGCACAGCGGTGCTGAAGCAGCTACCGCAGCGTATTACCCAGGGTGAACTGGCCGCGGGTATTTTCTCCGCCTGCTGCTCTGTCAGCGCAGGTATGTTAAACGCCGCCTGTATGAGTTATTAAGGAGCGCATGATGAGCAAAAGTTTTAAACGCAGTAAAACCGCCCGCCTGATTATGATGGTGCCTGCCGCCGGTATGGTGCTGGCTGGGTGCGGTGAGAAGCCGGTTGAGGTGCAGGTGTTTAATACGCCGGACGAATGCGCAGCCTATTACAACCCGCCAGCACAGTGTAAAGCCGCCTTTGATGACGCCAAAGCGCTGCACCCGCAGGTGGCACCGCGCTATACCAGCAGGCAGGAATGTGAAACCGATTTTGGCACAGGCCAATGTGAGAGTGCACCGGTAATAGCCAGTAATCAGACACAGCAGCAAAGCCAGCAGAGCAGCGGCTTTTTTATGCCGATGATGATGGGCTTTATGGCCGGCCAGATGTTAAACCGCGGCGGTATGGCCGGAGCACCGCAACAACAAACGGCGAATGCTGCGCGCAGCCCGGTACCAAATCAGCCGTTGTATAAAGCACGCGATGATCGCGGTACCTTCCGCACCGCAACCAATACCCCCGTGGCCAGCCAGAGCGGCAGTACCAGTATCCGCCCTTCTGCCGTGCAGCCGAAACCAGCGGCAATGGCCCAACGTGGCGGCTTTGGTGCCCAGGCGGCCAAGCGTAATGTTGGCAGCTATGGTGGCTAACACTTTATGAAGCGTATTAACAGTACCCCAAGGCCCGGCTGGCAAGCCTTTGCACAAAGCGTTGGTTTTAATTTTCATACCTTTGACGGCGAACCATACTGGGACGAAACGGCGTATTACCAGTTCAGCCTGGAGCAGATAGAGCGCGATCTGGAAGATCCAACCGAAGAGTTGCACCAGATGACGCTCGATCTGGTAGATGATATCGTCAGCGACGAGCAAAAGTTACAGCAGCTGGCCATTCCACAACCGTTCTGGGATGCCGTGCGCAGCAGCTGGCACAGCCGGCAGCCGCATTTGTATGGCCGGATGGACTTCAGCTACAACGGTAGCGGCCCGGCCAAGCTACTGGAGCTGAACTACGATACCCCCACGTCGCTGTACGAAACCGGCTTTTTCCAGTGGG
>CAZEGA010000061.1:4748-8532 GCA_964511675.1 uncultured Rheinheimera sp. | reverse complement strand
GTCTGGCTGGAAGATCAGCTGATGCGCGGCGAGCTGCCGCAGGGGGCCGATCAATTCAACTCACTGCAGGATAAACTGCAACAGGCCTTCAGCGAGCTTAACCTGCCGCAGCCGTTTTACTTTGCCAGTGTCAGTCAAAGTGTCGAAGATAAAGGCACGGTAGACTACCTGATGGACATAGCGCTGCAGGCCGGGCTGAACTGTCGTTATATCGAACTGGAGCAACTGGGCAATATTGACGGCCAACTGGTAGATACAGACGGTTTCCCGGTACAGGGGCTGTTTAAGCTGTATCCGTGGGAGTTTATGCTGCAGGAAGAGTTTGCCGGCACTGTCCTGACCAGCCAGACGCAGTTTATTGAGCCGTTATGGAAGTGCCTGCTGTCCAACAAAGGCATACTGCCGCTGCTGTGGCAGAAATATCAGGGCCACCCTAACCTGTTGCCGGCATTTTTTGATGACGGCAGCACGCTGCAAAACGGCTGGGTACGCAAACCCCTGTTCTCGCGTGAAGGCGCCAATATTGAACTGCTGACTGCAGATGGCCAACCGTTAAAGCAGGACGGCCCCTATAACGACAGCGGTTATATCCGCCAGGCGCTGGCAGCACTGCCGAAATTCGGCGACAGCTATACGCTGATTGGCAGCTGGGTAGTGGGCGACAGCGCCGCCGGTATCTGTATCCGCGAAGACAACAGCCTGATCACCAAAGACAGCTCGCGCTTTGTACCGCATATCATCCTGGATTAACCTGCCATACAGCAAAGAGCAGTATTCGTACTGCTCTGTCAGCATTAACATTATTCCCAAAAATTCTGCTTTTTATCCGACAATCTGTAAAATAATCCGGCACTGCGCAGCACGACTGGAGAAAGTTATGTTTAAACAAGTGGTTACACACTACAACGCCCTGTTTTTGTTACTACTGGCCGCCAGTGTACAGGCGGCAACGCCCAATGCCCCGCTGATCAGCTGGATGAACGCCGGCGATAGCCGGCAAAACAGCAGTGTACCGGTACGCCGGGATATGTGGTGGGGTAATAACGGTAACCTGTGGCAATTAAAACAAAATGGCAATGTGGTAGCGGGTGGTCGTGGCGGTAACGACAGCTTCGATCCCTGGACCGATCTGGATATAACCGCCTGGCCACACCCGCTGCAACAAAGCAACCTGCCGTACCAGAACAGCACCGGTAAGAAAGTGGGCGCGTATTTTACTGAATGGAGCATTTATGGCCAGGAATATCACGCTGCCGACATCCCGGCGCAAAACCTGACGCATATTTACTACAGCTTTATTCCGGTTTGCGGCTCAAATGAAAGTTTACGCCAAATCAACCCGGCAGGTTATGCCACCTTACGCAGCCAGTGCCATGGCAAACCGGACTATTCGGTTGTGGTGCATGATAAATCTGCAGCGCTGGAAAAGAACTATCCAGGCGACCACAAGGATCAGCCAATCCGGGGTATTTTTGCCGAGTTGTACCGGCTGAAACAAACCCATCCGCATATCAAGATCCTACCTTCTGTCGGCGGCTGGACCCTGTCTGATCCGCTGTACGATATTGGCATTAACCCGGCCGCAAGGGCGGTGTTTATTGCTTCTATTACCGACTTTATCCGCAGCTATGATTTCTTTGACGGCATTGATATTGATTGGGAATTCCCCGGCGGC
This sequence comes from uncultured Rheinheimera sp., assembly GCA_964511675.1. GTDB lineage: Bacteria > Pseudomonadota > Gammaproteobacteria > Enterobacterales > Alteromonadaceae > Alishewanella. Next base: position 6,857 of record CAZEGA010000061.1, on the reverse strand, counting down.
GGCGGCCTTAATCCCGATTTAGGCTCTGAGCAGGATGGTGCCGGTTTTGCCACGTTAATGCGCGAACTGCGCGCAGCGCTGGATACACTAAGCCAGCAAACCGGCAAAAGCTATGAACTGACAGCCGCAATGTCAGGTGGTGTACAAAAACTCAGTCTGCTGAACTGGGAACAAGCCCATCCTTATATGGACTACATCAACCTGATGACCTACGACTACTATGGTGCCTGGAGCGGCACTCCTGGCCACCAGACCGGTCTGTATCCATCAGCCGATTCAGCTGTTGTTGGTGCCAGTGCCGATGAAGCCGTACGATATATGCTGTCCAGAGGCGTACCTGCGGCCAAAATTGCTATTGGGGCTGCGATGTATGGCCGTGGCTGGCAGAACATTTCCGGGGTCACTGAAAATAACCCGTTTACCGGCACCGGCGGCGGCGCTATCAGCGGCAGTGGGGAAGGCAATATTATGGATTACAGGAACATTGAGGCTAATTTTATCGGTGGGCCACAAGCCAATGGTATAAATGGTTTTACAGTTCACTGGGATGATACCGCCAAAGCCAGCTACGTCTGGAACCCAGCCACCAATACCTTAATCAGTTTTGATACTAAACGCTCGGTGCGTGAAAAAAGCGCCTATGTACTACAGCATCAGCTTGGCGGTATTTTCGCCTGGGAAATTGCTGCCGATAACGGCCATATCTTAAACGCGATACATGAGGGTCTAGGCCATACCCGGCAGCGACAATAGCTGGCGCCTGGTTTGCCGCCGGCGATACAACAAAAGAATAATTATTCTTAAAAAGTAGATATAAAACCACTAATCACCTAAAATGCCCGCTTTGTTATCAGCCGAAGCTGGCATTTTGTCATATTGCTGCCATCTTTAGCTTTTATTACTGTGCTGTCTGTCAGAAGGAGGCCCAAAGCCCGTGCGCACTACAGAACTTGTTTCCGGTTTTCGCCAGTCGGCCCCTTATGTTAATGCCCACCGTAACAAAACCTTTGTGGTGATGCTGGGTGGTGAAGCCATTAGCCAAAGCGGTTTTCGCAGCATTATTAACGATGTAGCCCTGCTAAACAGCCTGGGTATTAAGGTGGTGCTGGTGTATGGCGCACGACCGCAAATTAATGCGGCCCTGGCGCAAGCCGGGCTGGAGCCGACTTACCACAACCGCGTGCGGGTAACCGATGATGACTCCTTTAAACTGATAAAACAGGTGGCCGGTGCGCTGCAACTAGATATTACCGCCCGGTTGTCGATGAGTTTAAGTAACACGCCAACGCAGGGGGCGCAGATTAACGTGATCAGCGGCAACTTTGTTATCGCCCAGCCGCTCGGTGTAGATGAGGGTGTGGATTACCATCACAGCGGCCGGGTACGGCGCATTGATGTGGCCGGTATCCGCCGCCAGCTGGATAACAACGGTATAGTGCTGATGGGGCCGATAGCCGCCTCAGTAACCGGCGAAAGTTTTAACCTTACCGCTGAGGATATTGCCACCCAGGTGGCGATTAAACTGAAAGCCGACAAAATGATTGGCTTTAATGAGATTGGCGGTATTGCCGCTGCAGATGGCGAAATTACTGCCGAACTGATGCCAAATGTGGCCGAACGCATTATGCAGCAGATGGAACAGCAGGATGATGCCTGCACCGGCACTATAGCCTTTTTGCATGCCGCAGTTACGGCCTGCCGCGCTGGCGTACCGCGCTGCCACTTGGTCAGCTACGACGAAGATGGCGCCCTGCTGCAGGAGCTGTTCTCGCGCGATGGTATCGGTACGCAGATAGTGACGGAATCGGCAGAAAAACTGCGCGTAGCCACTATTTCCGATATTGGCGGTATTCTGGATCTGATCCGGCCGCTGGAACAACAAGGCCTGCTGGTGCGCCGCTCACGCGAACAACTGGAAATGGAAATAAGCCAGTTCACGTTAATTGAACGTGATGGCCTGGTGATTGGCTGTGCTGCGCTGTATCCGTTTCCGGAAGAGAATGTCGGCGAGTTTGCCTGCCTGGCGGTGCACCCGGATTACCGTGACGCCGACCGCGGCAGCCTGTTGCTGAAAAGCATTATCCAGCAGGCACGCCAGCGCAAATACGC
>CAZEGA010000061.1:0-4738 GCA_964511675.1 uncultured Rheinheimera sp. | reverse complement strand
CCTGACCACCCGCAGCATTCACTGGTTTTTAGAACATGGCTTTGAACTGCTGACGGTAGATGATTTGCCCGCCCAGAAAAAACAGCTGTATAACTACCAGCGCCGCTCGAAGATCCTGGCTATTACACTGTAATATCAGCCGGATCAGACCCCGCCGCCAGAGTCAGTTTTTGCTGACTGACAGCGCAACCTGTTGCCCCAGCGCCCTGGCGGTAGTCCATTTACCGCCCGATACCGTTAACAGCTGCCCCTGCCAGTTAAGCTGATATTCGCGGCTGGCTTTGCTGGCATTGGCCGAGCCGCCCAGCAAAGGCCGCACACCGGCAAAATCGGCCAGTACCGCATCGCGGTGGCATGCGGGTAAAAAATAATGGTTATACACATTAAGCAGGTAATCACGCTCTGCCGCAGAACACACTATAGGCTCATCCAGTTGCTGGCGTACCTCGGTAGTACCGAGCAGCGTTTTGCCCTGATACGGCAACACAAACACGATACGTGCCTCAGCCGGCACTTCCAGCATATGGCCATAGCGGCTGATCGGCTCCAGCAGCAAATGGCTGCCGCGCACCAGATCCAGCGGTTGTTGTTCTAAGCCGGATTGCTGCAGCAACTGCTGGCTCCAGGGCCCGGCCACATTTACTACACGGTCAAACTGTTGCCAGCCGGTGGGCAGCAACACCTGACCGTCTGCCGTGACCTGCTGCGCCGGAGTATGCTGAAAAATCTGCACACCGGCTTTAGTACACTGCTGCGCCATCCACAGGCCAAGCTTGTTGTCATCCATCTGGCCATCAAAAAACAGATAAGCGCCGGTTAAACCCTCAGGCTTTAACTGCGGCGAACAACGCAATACCTGCTGTGGCGTTAGCCAGCGATGGCGGCCAATGCCCTTCCTGCCGGCAAAACTATCGTACAGCCATAAGCCCATTTTCAGTTGCCAGCGGGCACGGCGCGAGTCTTTATACAATGGATACAAAATCGGCAGGCGACGAGTTAATTGCGGTGCTTTTTTCAGCCACCAGCGCCGCTCCTGCAGGGCTTCGCGCACCAGGCGGAATTCGCCCTGCTCCAGATAACGCAGGCCTCCATGCAGCAATTTTGACGATGCACTGCTGGTGGCCTGCATCAGGCCATCGCGCTCAAACAGGCTGACATTATGCCCGGCCAGCGCCAGTTGCCAGGCACTGCTTAAACCATTAATACCGCCACCGATAACTGCCACTTTCATATGTTATCTCCGCCTGTTCTGGAGAAGCCGGCTGCTGTTAACTACACTTCACCATGCGTGCCCTCAAGCCTTAACAGACACTGCGGCAGCAGTCGCACTAACCCAGACTCTCAGTACCAACAGTACCACCGGATGTATTGTATATCAGCATATTATGGAGCATATATCATGAATAAATATCTTAAATGGCAGCTCATGCTGCTGTTTTTGATCCAGGGCTGCAGCGACGCGCCTGATATCAAAGAGCACTACACCAAAGAACTGCCGGCCCACTGGCGGCTGGAAAGCTTTAAAATTGAAGCGGAAGAACAAAGCGGCACTAAGGTTGACCCGGTGATCCAGTACCGTTTTGTCGCAGAAGTGTCCCCCCGGGAGCACCTGCACCAACGTGTCGGCCGCTTAATGGATACCGAGATCGTCTCTGTGGTGGTGAAAAAAGGCGCGGAAAGCAAATTACATGGCAAAGCCCATGCACGGATGTATCAGGGCGAATGGCGCACCCAGTTTAATATGGAAAACAGCCCACCAGCCGATGGCAGCCCACTGTCAGCATACAAGGACAAGGTAGTGGTGCAGGGCAGCAGCGATTACAAAAAACTGCTTAGTGCAACTAAACGGGAGCTGGACAAACTGGAAAAACAGATACTGCAGGATGAACAGCGCTTTCAGCAAGGCCTGGCTGATTACAACACCCTGTCGCAGGAGCTGAATGAGAAATCCCGCTTATCATCAGAGCAGTTAAACAGCCAGCAGCAGGATTACCAGCAACAACGTAACGCCCTGTATGCACAAAGCCGGGCCCAGAGCCAGGATGCACAGCAACAATTACAGGCACAGCGCCAGCAGCAAACCGCCGTATTCAAACAGCAATATGATGCGGCTGTTGCTGAGGTGGACAAAGAGCACAGATTAAAAACCGCAGAGTTCAGTGCCGAGAAAACCCGGCTGCGGCAATGGCGCGATACCGAGCGCACAGCGGCACGCAGCAGTAATACGGCTGAAACGGATGCCGCCCGCAAAAATATGCCGCGGGCGGATTACACTGTGCACAAAGCCAAACTGGATGAGCAGCTGCGCAGTAAAAACCAGCAAATCGACAACAGCTACAACGAGCAACTGGCGCAGATCCAGGCCAGAGAAACCACCCAGGCTAACAACCGGCGTGATAAGCTGGCCGCACTGAACACAGAGTACCGCAGCCAGGTTGATAACATCAGCCAGCAGATAGCGGCCCAGGGTTCGGCCCAGAATGCCGAGCTGAGCAGCAGCCAGAAACAACAGCAGGAAGAGCTGGATAAAGCCCTGACGGCAGCCCGCAATGCCCATCAGGCCCTGCAGAACAACAACAACCAGCAATTAACCGCCAAGCGGCAGGAGCTGGACCGGCTGCAACGTGACATGGCAGCCAACCGCAGCAGCTACAGCCAGCAGGCCCGGCTGTTGCAGCAACTGGAGCCAGGTTCTTAAAGCAGTACCAAGTCGTTGCGGTGCACCACTTCCTCACTCGGGCAATAGCCGAGTAAATCAGCGATCTGCTGGCTGTGGGCACCGCAAATCCGCGTTAACTCGCCGGCACTGTACTGACACACGCCTTTCGCCAGCTGCCGGCCAGTGTCGTCACACAGCCAGACCGCATCGCCCTTATCAAAATCACCTTCGGCAGCAATAATGCCTTTTGCCAGCAACGAGGCGCCTTTATGCAGCAAAGCCTGCACTGCACCGCTGTCGAGGCTTAGCCTGCCCTGGCTTTTCAGGCTGTGCAACAACCAGTGCTTTTTCGCACTCAGCCTGTCCTGCTGGCGGACAAATAAGGTACCGGCCTGCTCACCGCGCAGCAGGGCATCAAAACTTTCGGCTTTCTGGCCATTAATAATCAGCGTATCCACCCCCAGCCGGGTGGCTTTTTCTGCCGCCTGGATCTTGGTCAGCATACCGCCGGTACCAATAGTATGATGGCTGCCACCCGCCATAGCGTAAATTGCCGCGTCAATCTGTTCGACCCTTGGAATAAAGCGCGCATCCGGTGTGGTGCGTGGATTGGCGCTGTAAAGGCCATCAATATCAGAGCAGATAATCAGCGCATCGGCATCAACCAGTGTCGCCACCATGGCCGCCAGGTTGTCATTATCACCCACTTTCAGTTCAGCCGTTGCCACGCTGTCATTTTCATTGACGATAGGTAACACCTGATGCTCCAGCAAGGTACGCAGGGTGTTATCAATATTCAGGTAGCGACGGCGGTCTGCCAGATCATCATGGGTCAGCAGGATCTGGGCACAACGAAAATCAAATAAATGGCTCCAGGTCGCCATCATCTGGGTCTGACCTACAGCGGCCATCGCTTGCTTAATATTGATGGGCAACGGATGGTGCGAAAACGTAATAGCAGAGCGGCCTGCGGCCACACTGCCGGAAGACACCAGTACCACCTGTACGCCCTGCTGGCGGCATTCACTAATAAAACGGGCAATGGCCAGTAAATAGCGGGTAGAGCAGCCTTTGGCCTGCGGCGCGATCAAAGCACTGCCTACTTTAATAACAAGACGCCGCCAGCCTGATTTCAACATAACCCACCTACTTACTCTGTATACTGGCAGCAGCTTAAAGTCCAGGCGTCTATATGTCTATTTAATTTTGCCTACTGGCCAGCACCAGGTCGCAATTACCCGCACTCAAGTGGGTAAAACCACCATAAGCAGCAATCACCAGCTGGTTGTCTGTCAGCTTACGCACCTGCCAGCTCACCTGGCCGCTGCCAAAGGCAGGATGATCCACGACAAAAGAGCCCGGGCTCTGCCGGATCGGATAGCGGAAGGTATCCTGACGCTGGCCCTGGCTGATTTGCTGCACCATCTGGCGCTCACTGAACGTCCAGGTTTTGCGCATAGCGCTGTCATGCTGTACATCGCCCTCCGCTATGTCTGATGTGCCAATTTCACACCAGCTGCCGGCAATCAGCTGGTTTACCGCTGCTTTGGGCTGCTCAGAAAAACGAATATCCAGCTTAACCTCTACCCCGCTACGGCAGGGCTCGCCCTGGAACACCACTTCGCCGCTGTCATCGGTGCATTTGTATACTTCAGCTACGGCAGGTTGCACCAGCACTGCCGCTATCAACAATAAAAAGCGCCCCATTATTGTCATTATGTCATCCTTTTTACCTATCCCGGCCAAACCGCCGGAATGTTTAACCTGCATACAATACTGAAAAAAGTGCACAAAGTGAACAAGATGCAAAAATTAAACAAAATATACACAATGCGGACAATAACTGACGATTATAATTCAGCACGAATTCAGCCAGTTGCCTTAAGCTGCAGCAAACCGCTTAAGGAGTAAAGTTATGCGTCATTCGGTATTGATGGTTGCCCTGGTGGCAGCCAGTGTTGTTATTGCAGGTTGCGCGACAAATGAGTATTCCAACACCACTAAAGGTGCTGCCATAGGTGCTGTAGTGGGCGCTGTAGCAGGTAAAGCCACCGGCAACCACAAAGACAAACGCCTGGT
>CAZEGA010000060.1:13607-13922 GCA_964511675.1 uncultured Rheinheimera sp. | reverse complement strand
CCTGCGGTTCCAGCTCGGCGGCCAGCTCTTTGCCGGAATTGGTATCCAGAAAGCTGTGTAACCGGGCTCGGGCCGGAACCCGCATATGATGGTCACACTTGGGGCATACCCCCAGATTACGATCTAAATCAGCTTTGTATAACACCGCTTCACAGGCGGTACATTTAGTCCAGACACCTTCCGGTATATTTCGACGCGCGGAAGAAGAGGATGTTCTGGGCAGGATCTTTTCTAACCAACTCATAAATTTGTCCTATTGCTAACGCCATTAAGCCGCAGCGTTATGGCGAAAATACGTTAAAAAACGCCGAAATT
>CAZEGA010000060.1:0-13597 GCA_964511675.1 uncultured Rheinheimera sp. | reverse complement strand
TAAAAGCAAGCACGGCGAATACAGAAAACTGGTCTTAGTAGTATGGCTTAGTCTGGTATGAACAACGGGCCTGCCGTCACGGTGGGCAGCTCAAAGTGCTGCGGGTAATCTACCTCAACCAGATACAGACCGCCCGCTTTCGCCGTTGCCGCGGCCAGATTACGATCTTTTGCCGCCAGCAACTGGGCAATCCACTGCGGCGGCCGGTTTTGCATCCCCACTTCCAGCAGGCTGCCGGTAATATTGCGTACCATATGGTGCAAAAAAGCATTGGCTTTAATATCCAGTACAATGTAATCGCCGCAACGTTCAATGTTCAGGTGGTGTACGTTGCGGTATGGGCTGTGAGACTGGCACTGTACGGCCCGAAACGAGCTGAAATCCTGCTCCCCCAGCAGGTAAGGTGCAGCCTGCTGCATCAGTTCCACATTAAGAGTCTGGTGGTAATGGCTTAACCCGCTGCGTAAAATGGCCGGGCGGTACTTGTGATTATAAATGATATAGCGGTAACGGCGTGCCGTAGCGCTGAAACGGGCATGAAAATCATCCGGCACCTGCTTTGCCCAACGCACCGCTATCGCATCCGGCAGGCGGGCATTAGTGCCCATGACCCAGGCTTTGCTGTCACGCACCGCCGTAGTGTCAAAGTGCACCACCTGGCCGGTAGCATGTACACCGGCATCGGTGCGGCCGGCACAAAACAGCTCAACCGGCTGATTAGCCACTGTAGACAGCGCCAGCTCCAGCTCCTGCTGTACGCTGTTTACTTCACGCTGGCGTTGCCAGCCGTAAAATGCTGTCCCGTCGTATTCAATACCTAATGCGATGCGCATGCCTTACCCTCTTCCGAAACGACGGCAATTATACCTTAAGCCGCTGCCGTTTAGCAGTGTTCAGGCTTTCAGGCGCTGCGCTTCGGTTTTAACATGCTCTGGCGCATCTGAGGCCAGGATCTCGTCGAGCAGTAATTCCGCGCTTTCCATATCATCAATTTCAATGTAGGCCCGCACCAGGTCCAGTTTGGCAGAATAGCCATTGTCTTCGGTATCAACGTCACGCCGCTCGTGCTCGCCAATAATACCGGCGTAATCTTCAAGGCCGACATCCACATTCAGATGACTGAAGCGCTCACTGTCTTCCTGTTGCGCGCCGGCACTGGCCAGCAGGCTGTCAATTTCGACAAAGTCTTCATCAACAAAGTTGTGCGCCAGTTCTGCCTGCTGCTCTGCTACCGCCGGTATGTCATCCTGTGCCGGCTGTAAACCGGCATGCGGTTCCTGCTCTGCCTGCTCCAGATTATCGGCCATGGCTTCCAGCTCAGACATCAGGCTATCAAACTGCGCATCGGGTATCGGGTCCAGCTCCAGTTCCGGTGTATCATCTTCCGGCGTACCATCGGCCTCTGCCGCGTCCGCAAAATCATTTAACTCATCAAGCAGTATATCCGGCGGCAACTCAGCCAGCAGTTCATCGTCTGTCAATTCCAGCTCTGGGTACTGCTCCAGCATCTTGCTCGGGTTTTCTACCGACAAGGCAGCTTCAGTCGGGCGTACCACAGTCTCGTCATCTGACGCCGTCAGATCAAGCGCGGCCAGGGTTTTATCGTCAATGTCTGCTGCAATATCATCCAGTAACAGAATGTCGTCATCGGGCAACAGGGCCGCACTTACGTCTGCAGGGGCCTCAACCTCAGCCAGCGCCGCGTCTTCCGGCGGTATGCCGGCTGCTGCGGGCGGTGGCATAAACGCATCTGCCTGCTCAAGCAAGTCTGACAATTCAGCGCTAAGTTCGGCACTAAGCAGGGTTTCATCATCCGCCAGGCTGCCGCGGCCAGACACGACATCATCTTCAGCGACCAGATGCTCAACTTCAGCATCGCTTAACATCTCCCCCGCCAGGCTCTCGGCAAAATCATCCAGCTCAGAGCGATCCGGGCTGCCTTGTCCTGCCTCTGCACCAGCCGGCACCGTCCGGGCGGTGATGTCCTCGGTGATCCGGGCAAAATCATCATCACTGTCGGCCGGTTTTACGGCCACAGGCTGGCTTAACGCCGCAGATAGCTGCTCGGCCTGCGTTGGTTCATCTGGCAGCAGGCTGTCTGGCTGATCCAAATCAATCTCTTCTATCAGCTCATCAATATCAAAATCAGCGACATCGTCCACGGCAGATAACGCTGTTTCGGTATCCGTCTGCGCCAGCATGTCCGCTGCTGCCATCTCTGACAGCTCCGGCTCATCCGGTTCCTGCAGCAGGCTTTCATCAGCCAGTTCAATCACGTCGTCATCATCATCGGCGGCAGCCAGCAGCGCCGATAAATCATCGTCTGACAGTATATTCTCCGGATCAAATTCATCCTGCGGCAAAGTATCAGCAGCGACAGAGGGCTCCAGCGCATCATCCGCTGGCAACAGGCTGTCGTCATTGTCAAGCGACAGGGCATCATCAAACTCCAGCAGGTCATCCTGCAGTTCCTGCGGGCTATGGCTTGACGCATCGCCAAACGCATCCTCCAGCAGAGCATCGTCAATTTCAAACAGGCTTTCATCAACATCATTGTTATCGTCCAGCGGCGGTAACGGTGACTGATACAACGGACTGACAACCGGCTCTGTCGTTGCCGCATTAACAACCTGTTCGGTATGGCGGCTGCGTTTTCTCACCCATAGCAGGACGCCGAACAAGACCAGCAGTGCGGGTATACACGCCGCCAAGATCCAGGCCAATGGATGTGTCAGCCATGCAGACCAGTCTGGCGCACTGTGTTTTACGGCCTCTTCTGCCGCCTTATCCCGCAACAGTTGCTGTTGTTGTTGCAGCAACAATTGCAGTTGCTGCTGAATGTCACTGTCTTCGCCTAGCTGAGCTTTCAGTAACTCCAGCTCGTGCTGCAGTCTGGCCAGGCTGGTTTTCAGCTGCAAATTCTCGCCAGCCATGGTTTCCAGCAGTTGCATCGAATCCGCAAACTGGCTGCGCAGCGTATCCAGATCCTGCCGTTGCTGCTGGCCCAACCGCTCCAGTTCCGCCTGCCACTGCGCAGGAGGGAGCTTTTTTACTGTCTGGTTTGCCGTATCTGCCGCCGCAGGTTGCTCAGTGGCAACTTTTTGCCGCGCCAGATTAAGATCAATTTGCCGCATTGCCCAGCGGGCATCATCCTGTTCTGATTTTTGCCGCGCCAGATTAAGATCAATCTGGCGTATTTCGCTGGCTGTTGGCAGCTGCAGCACGGCTCCCGGCCGTAAATGATTAAGGTTCTGTTCCAGAAAGGCGTCAGGGTTTTTCAGATACAGGGCGTACATCACCTGATACAGGCTGATATCGGGTGCTGGCCGGACCCGTTCGGCTACACGCCACAGCGTATCTGACGGCGTAAGCGGCCCCAGCGTCTGGGGTGCCGGCGCAACATCCGTGCTGCGCGGGCCACGAAGTCTGGTCGTCGTTTCCTGCGCCAGTACAGACGACGAAAAATTGACGAACACAACGATAATCACAACGAATAGCAAAGGCATTAAAGGTCCCTACTCCGGTTCAGGCACAATTACATTAAGATGTCGGCGGCTTAACCGCCTGTCTTTAGCCGCTTTGCAAACTATATTCCAGTTTTGGCTGGCTCTGTGATATCAAAATATAAAGCACCCGGGCAATTATGACCAGCATTTAAAGCAACACTTTGAAATTACAAGATTAAATTACAGAAATAACAAGGGCCCCGCCGGGGCCCTGCTGTTAAAGATAATCGCGGATTAAATGTTCGGCAATCTGGATACTGTTAGTTGCAGCCCCTTTACGGATATTATCTGCCACCACCCACAGGTTAATGCCGTTTTCATGCGACAAATCCTGACGGATACGGCCGACAAAAACCTCATCCTTACCGGTAGCACTGCACACCTGTGTCGGAAAATCGGCGTTGTTCTCCAGCAGCACCACTCCCGGGGCGTCAGAGAGTAAGGCCTTTACCTGTTCCACACTGATTGGCATCCGGGTTTCAATATGTACCGCTTCGGCATGGCCAAAAAATACCGGCACCCGCACAGCGGTTGCATTAACTGAGATACTGGCATCGCCGAAAATTTTCTGCGTTTCCCAGTGCATCTTCATTTCTTCTTTGGTGTAGCCGTTATCCATAAACACATCAATTTGCGGGATCACATTAAACGCGATCTGGCGGGCAAATTTGCCTTCGTTTTCCAGCGGGCGCCCGTTCATCAGCTGGGCTGCTTCATGCGCCAGCGCCTCTACGGCTTCCTGGCCGGCACCGCTGACTGACTGATAGGTCGCCACATTAATCCGGCTGATGCCTACCGCATCATGTATCGGCTTTAATGCCACCAGCATCTGAATCGTCGAACAATTCGGATTAGCAATAATATTACGGTTGCGGTAATCGGCAATAGCATGCGCGTTTACTTCCGGCACCACCAGCGGAATATCGGGCTCGTAGCGAAAGTGCGAGGTGTTATCTATCACCACACAACCCGCTTCAGCCGCTTTAGGGGCATAGACAGCAGACACACTGCCACCGGCAGAGAACAGGCCTATCTGCGCCTGAGACCAGTCGAAGGTTTCAACATCAATAACCTTGACCTGTTTACCTTTGAACGTCACATTCGTACCGGCAGAGCGGCTGCTGGCCAGTGGGAACAGCTGAGCAACCGGGAAGTCACGCTGTTCCAGAATTTCAATTAAATGTTGTCCTACTAAACCTGTTGCGCCTAAAACAGCAACATTGTATTGCGAAGCCATGACAGTTCCTCTGGTTATTGTTCGAGGGTAAAACCTAATTGCAGCAGATAGTCAGGTACGACTCCGCCACATAATTGCAATGAGCTGAATTCACGCCGCGGCGGATAGCTTTTTCTCAGCCAGTCAAAACCACGGCTTTGCAGATAATAGCGCAACAAAGCATCATCACGGCGCACATCATATAACAGTCTTGCCAGATTTTGGACATCTGGAAGCCCAAAATTTGGACTAATTTGCACTTTTTCCATTGCCGGCACAGCCAGCAGGGCGCCCAGCGTCTGTGTAACCGGCTGCTGCAGCAACTGGCAGCATTGCTGATACAGCATTTCCGTGCCACGGGCTTTACCTTCAATACTGTGGCCGGCGATATGTGCCGTAGCGATATCAGTATAGGGCAGTAACGCGGTGAGAATATCAGGCTCCTGCTCCCATACATCCAGCACCAGCGGATGGCGCCCCCTGGCCTTAGCCTGCACCTCGAGCAGCGCGCTGTTGTCGATCACGGCGCCGCGGGAGGCATTGATAATGGCGCACTCAGGTTTAAGCAGGGCCAGCGTGTGTTGATTCAGCAGATGCCGGGTGGCATAGCCGCCCTGCAGCGTCAGCGGCGTGTGAAAACTGATAATATCCGCCTGCTGGCATAAGTCGGTAAATTCGGTATGGTTAAAGCTGCTGTCATGTTCTGCCCGCAGCGGATCGCAGCACAGCACGGGTATATTCAGGGCCTGTAGCGCCTGCACCAGCTTGCTGCCTATGCTGCCAACCCCCACTACACCAACTACTTTATCACTAAGCTGCCACTGGTATGTTTCGGCCAGCAACCACAGGCTGCTGAGCACGTATTCCACAACTGACTGTGCATTGCAGCCCGGCGCGCTGGCAAAACCGATATTACGGCTGGCAAGATACGACTGATCGATATGATCAGTACCAATAGTGGCCGTACCGACAAAGCGCAATGTCCGGTTAGCTGCAAGCAAAGCTGCATTTACCGGTGTAACAGAGCGCACCAGCAGGATATCGGCCTTGCTAAGTTGCTCGGCGCTGACCTTACGGCCATCAAACAGGGTGACATTACCAAGCGGGGCAAAAAAATCCTGCACCAATGGCATATTCTCATCGGCGTAAATGTTCATCGGCTATCCTGCAATACCATTTGCCGCCAGTGTAACAAATAGCATAAAGCCAGCCTATGGTTTCAGGCTGGCTTTATCAGTTAGCGCGATGTTCAGGGTAAGGCAACTTCAAAGGTATAGGTGACAGACTCACGCACCTTATCAGCCAATGCCGAGTTGCTGTCGGCAGCGAAAGCAGCTTCAATCAGGTAACGGCCTGCGGTTGCAGGGGTGAAACTGAACACGCCATCAGCGCCGGTTTCAAACTCGATACGGCCGGCATCATTGCGGTACAGCTCGCCGTCAAAGGATAATATCCCTTTTACGCCGGACTGCGCTTTGCCATCAAGCTGAAAGACAAAGCTGACCGGCTCAGCAGCCACCACGTCTGCCGGATGCACCTTACCGACCAGCTCCAGCCCCTGGCCTTGTGGTTTAACCACGGTATCTGTCGGGCTGTTAACAGTAATATAGGCATAGTTACGGCTGCGCATCTGCACTGTTTCAACTTTTTCAGCTCCTTTGGGTAGCTGGGTTGCGCGTTCCTGCTTGTTTGCCATCAGGCGCTTACGCTCGCCATTAAGCTCATAGCTGGTGAAATAACGCAGCGGATTCGCCATTTCCAGCCGGTAAGTACCGTCACCACCCAGTTGCACATCCGCCATAGATTTGCGTTTACCCTGATAAACTGTTGTCACATCCTGCGCAGTACCGTCCGGTGTGTACAGTTTAAGGCTGTTTAAGCCAATACCTTTATCCGGCACAAAGGTCATATTGGCCGCCGAGGCGTCAACCGCTATCCAGCTATCCTGCTTCGATAATACATAATGGCTTGGTAGCAGCCACAACGTATGGGCACAGGCGCTACCGGCCGCGATCAGGCCTGACAGTAAAATGGCGCTTTTTTTAATCATGGTGTAAATCCTTATTCTGCTGTGCGGCAAGCCGCTGTTATCGTATTGTTGCTTTAATGGCGCCAAGCTCGCCGTCTGCGGCGATGCTGAGCAGCGTATTGTTGGCCGGCAAGGGAAATTCATGTTTAACCAGGCTGCGACCGCCCTGTTCACGCGCGGCTTCAACAAACAGGGTGTACTGGCCTGGCGCTAAAGGCTGGTGGTTATCATCTTTACCATCCCATTGCAGCGTATAGTGGCCGGGCTTCTGTGTGGCGCCGCTTACAGCGTCAACCAGGGCGGTATTGCTGCGGCCTATCTTGCGCCAGAAACGGCGCAAATCTTTTAACCAGTCAGGCTTTTCCACCCAGAGGGCAATCAGCCGCACAGGTTGCTGTTGTGCATCCTCCACCCAGACAGCCACATAAGGCCGGTGATACTGGCTGGTTTCGATAACGGGCAATTCCAGTTCAATGTGCGACGGCTGTGCCACAGCCACACCAGACATAACAAGTACACTGCACGCTAAATGGCGTAGTTTCATCATGGTTCCTCAGTCAGTATCATGCTGCTTTGCCCTAGTGCAAAGACAATACGTAAGCCAGTAAAGTTAAGAAAATCCCCAGCATCGCCAGGCTGTTACCTACGCTGCGGCGCGAATTTTGTTTTAAAATAAGGTAAAAGCCCGTCAGCGCAAAGATCACACAGGCCACCGCCGTCGCATCGATCAGCAGGCTCCAGCTCAGGCCGGCATGACGGCCTTTATGCAAATCATTCAGCAATGCCAGATAACCACCAAACTCCATATCCAGTTCGGCAGTGTGCTGGCTAAAATCCACGACGACAGAGGCATAACCGGCCGGCCGTTTAAAATCCAGCTCCAACAGCAGGTCATCGGGTTCAAACTGATAGCTGAACACCGACGCCTTAACATTATGCTCGCGGCTCAGCCAGTGGCGGAACTGTTCGGCAATCTGCGCCTGCTGCACGGCATTGTCGGGCAGGGCTTCATACTGCAGCATGGCCGGCAGGCGGATGCTGTGTTGCACACTGTGTTTACCGGCTGTGCTGTAGATAAGATCAGGATGGTTCAGCGTGATCCCCGTGATGGCGAAAAACAGCAGCAGCACCAGTACCAGCATAGAGCTGTAGCTGTGTAGCAGGCGCATAAATCTGGGCAGAACCGGGGCTCGCAGGGGTTGGCTCATAACAACGGCATCAGGTTATACATGCTGAGCATGATACTGATAACTATTCTTATTTGCAACAATAAAGTGCCCACTTAGGGCACGGTGCAGCAGAGGCTTAGCTTTTAACGTACAGGCAGGTCAAAACGGGCAAACATACGGTCAATTTCTTCCTGGTTGCGCAGCATATTGGCTTTTTCCACTACGTCTTTTGTCAGATGCGGGGCAAAGCGCTCAATAAAGTCGTACATATAAGTACGCAGGAAAGCGCCTTTACGGAAACCTATTTTGGTGGTTGACGCTTCAAATAAATGGCTGGCGTCGATTGCGACCAAATCTTTGTCCAGTACTTTATCCATTGCCATAGAGGCTATAACACCCACACCAAGGCCAAGGCGGACATAGGTTTTAATGACATCAGCATCGGTAGCGGTAAAGACAATTTTCGGCTCCAGCCCGTTCGCCGCAAAAGCGCGGTCAAGTTCTGACCGTCCGGTGAAACCAAACACATAGGTAACAATCGGATGCTGGGCAACATCTTCCACACTGATTTTATGCCCCAGTTGCAATAAAGGATGATCCTGGCGCACGATCACGCTGCGGTTCCAGTGATAGCAAGGCAGCATCACCAGATCGTTGTACAGATGCAGTGCCTCAGTGGCAATGGCAAAGTCGGCATCGCCACGTGATGCGGCTTCTGAGATCTGCTGGGGAGTGCCCTGGTGCATATGCAAAGACACCTTAGGATACTTCTGCATAAAACCGCTGATCACCGCCGGCAAGGCATAGCGCGCCTGGGTATGCGTAGTTGCAATATTCAGCTTGCCCTGATCCGGCAGCGTGTGTTCTTTGGCTACCGCCTTGATACTTTCTACTTTAGCCAGGATTTGCCGTGCAATTTCAATGACATCACGTCCTGCAGGGGTGACATGGGTAAGATGTTTACCACTGCGGCCAAATACCTGAATGCCCAGCTCATCCTCCAGCATCCTCACCTGTTTACTGATCCCGGGCTGTGAGGTATACAGGCTCTCTGCCGTAGAAGAAACATTCAGATTATGGTTCAGCACTTCAACTATGTAACGCAGTTGCTGCAATTTCATGTGTCACAGATCCGTTTATGGCATATCATTGTTCAATATACCTATCTGGCAAGATATTCCAACTAATTTTTAATTTTGTAGATGCTATAACAAATAGTAGCTAAAAACCGGCTGACTGCCACAGTTTAGCGCGATGATTTGTTGTATTCGCCACTTCAGGAGACGTTATGAGCCAACTGCCACGGACTATTGATTTTGCTTCAGTACTGGCATCCACGGTACATGATATGAAAAACTCATTGTGCATGCTGATCCAGTCGGCAGAATTCATCCAGCAGGAAGGCCCGAAGCTGTCAGAACCGGCAAAAGATGAGCTGGCAAGGCTGAGTTACGAAGCTAACCGGCTAAATTCAAATTTACTGCAGTTGCTGTCGTTATACCGTTTAGAGCGTAATCAGTTACCGGTACAGATAGATGAGCACTATCTGTCTGACGTGATTGAGGAAGTATTGTTAAAAAACCAGTATTTCAGCCAACAGCGCAAGGTCACCGTCAGTGTGGAGCAGAGCAGTAATTTGTGCTGGTTTTTTGATTATGACCTGATTATTAACCTGCTGAACGATGCCGTAGCCAACGCATTACGTTATTGCCAGCAGCACATCCTGTTAAAAGTTGCTCAGGAAGCGGACAGTCTGGTTATAGAAGTGCATGATGATGGCAAAGGTTTCCCGGATTTTATGTTGCAGCACGATCATCTGGATATGAACAGCCCTGATCTGGCGAACAACCACACCGGACTTGGAATATTTTTTGCTAAACTGATAGCCAGTGCCCATAGCAATAAAGGCCGGACCGGCAGTGTTATGCTGGGCAATGGCGGGCATTTTGGTGGCGGAGTCTTGCGCTTGATGCTGCCATAAACAGACAGATTACTGTTATTTCAGTGATTTTGTGATTAATATGCTGACAGAGGTCTAATCCGGATGAGGTTTCAATGCTGTTAACCTTGATCATATCACTGGTCATTGCACTGGTTGTTATCGCCATTATTGTGAATGCCATTCAGCAGCATAAAGAGCGGTTAGCAACCTTAAAACGGGCTGAATTCAGTAAGTTACGTAACATACTGGAAGATACTGAAGAGCTGATTGTTAACTCTGCCAATGTCCCCCTGTCTTCTGCCATCGGCAAAATGCTGTTAAAACGTATTACCTATACACTGCGGGCCATGGTGGAACTGGAGCCGGGTGCCAGGGATATCAAACAACGTTTGCAGGAAACAGAAAAACGGCTTAACGACAGTGCTGAAACCGAAGCGCTCCCCTCTGAAACAGTTACCCTGCCAGACAACGACCAGCAGCTTATCGGTATGATTAAGGGGATCAAGAAGCTCAGAACAGTACTGCGTGCCGAGCACGCCAGAGGCAATGTGGATACCCAGGTGGTGATCCAGGAAGATAAAAGACTGGAAGCATTGCAACTGCGTATTAATGTGGAAAGCCAGATTAAACGGGGTAATCAGGCACGCGGCAATAACATGCTGGGGTCGGCACGGCAGTATTTTGAAAAGGCCCTGACCTCGCTTGGCAACACCCCGCATCAGGATGATTATGTGCTGACAAGAAAATCTGAAGTTATACAGGCACTTGAAGATATTGCCACCCAGTTGAAAGAGGGCAATGTGCGGGATCGCGAGAAAAAAGAAGAAAAAGAAAACAAAGACCTGGACGAGCTGTTTGCACCTAAACGCAAGTGGTAATACCGTTAAACCGCTGCTGTTAATGCCGGTCAGTTAAGATTTCAGCACAAACCGGCTTACCCACGCCAAACCCATCCCTGGGGGCTCGATTCCGCCCGTCCAGGGCTCCAACGGTTGGCTTAGGGCAAGCCGGTTTTGTTTAGATGATCGGCATCAGGCCGCTGCTGCGGCCTGTTTTGTTAGTTGCTGGCTTACTCTTTAGCCGCCTGCCATTTACCCTTTTCATACCAGGCAGACCAGCCGGTAGCCTTGCCATCGCGCTCTGACATCACATATTGCTGTTTGGTTTTTCTGCTCCAGCGTACTATTGCCGGATTACCATCCGGGTCCTGTACCGGTGCATCGGCCAGATAATAAAATTTTGGCGACAGCCGGGCACGGTATTTGGCCAGTTCAGCCACCAGTGGCGCTCTGGTTTCCCTTGATTTCGGGAAAGTAGAAGCCGCCAGGAACAAACCGGCAGCGCCATCGCGCAATACAAAGTACGCCTCTGACTTTTCACATTTCAGCTCAGGCAAATGCACCGGATCTTCTTTTGGCGGTGCCGCTTCCCCGCTGCGCAGCAACTTGCGGGTATTCTTACACGCGCTGTTCGTGCAGCCGAAATACTTACCAAAACGGCCCGATTTCAACTGCATATCGGCACCACATTTATCACATTCGATCAGCGGGCCTTCATAGCCTTTAATTTTAAAGCTGCCCTGCTCTACCTGATAACCATCACAAGCCGGGTTATTACCACAGACATGCAGCTTGCGCTGTTCATCAATCAGATAGCTGTCCATCGCCGTACCGCATTTACTGCAACGTTTCTTCTGCCGCAGCGCTTCAGTTTCCATTTCGTCTTCGTCACTGACGTTTACCGCGTCATCGCCGGAAACCAGGTTCATGGTTGTGGTGCAGCGTTCTTTTGGCGGCAGGTTGTAACCCGAACACCCCAGGAACACCCCGGTAGAAGCAGTACGGATACCCATTGGCCGGCCACAGGTCGGGCAGGCAATATCAGTCAGTACAAACTGATTCACCCGCATGCCGCCGTGTTCAGGTGCCTGCTCAGCGGTTTTCAGCTGTGCAGAGAAACCGCCATAGAAATTATCCAGCTCTGTCCGCCACTTGGCAGTGCCGCTGGCGATATCGTCCAGTTTCAGTTCCATATTGGCGGTAAAGTCGTAGTTCATCAGGTCGTTAAAGTTTTCGACCAGCCGATCCGTTACGATCTCGCCCATTTTCTCGGCATAAAACCGCTTGTTCTCAACCCGGACGTAACCACGTTCCTGAATAGTGGAGATAATAGCGGCATAGGTAGAAGGCCGGCCAATACCGCGTTTTTCCAGTTCTTTTACCAGGCTGGCCTCGCTGAACCGGGCCGGCGGTTTGGTAAAGTGCTGGGCACTGTGCAGCTGTTCCAGTTGCAATATGTCGCCCGGCTTTACGTCCGGTAACACATTATCTTCTTCGTCTTTACGCTTCAGCGCCGGTTGAACCTTAGTCCAGCCATCAAAACGCAGCACACGTCCTTTGGCTTTTAGCTCAAAGTCCCCGGCCTGCACAGTAATATTGGTCACATCATACAAAGCAGCCGGCATCTGACAGGCGACAAACTGGCGCCAGATTAATTCGTATAACTTACGTGCATCCGCTTCCATGTCACCCAGGCTGCCGGCCAGCACATTCACATCTGACGGCCGGATGGCCTCGTGTGCTTCCTGCGCATTGGCCTTGCTGCCGTAACCTAATGGCTGCTCAGGCAGATAATTTTTGCCAAACTGTGTTGCGATATAGTCACGGCAGGCAGCGACCGCATCGGCACTTAAGTTAGTTGAATCAGTACGCATATAGGTGATATGGCCGGCCTCATACAGGCGCTGTGCCAGCATCATGGTTTTTTTAACGCCATAGCCAAGCCGCGTACTGGCAGCCTGCTGCAAGGTTGACGTTATAAACGGCGCCTGCGCTTTACTGCTGCTGGGTTTATCTTCGCGCTCAGTAACCTGGTAAGCCGCGTTTTGTAACAAGGCAACAGCAGTATCAGCCTGGGCTTTATTAACCGGCCGGAACGCCTTACCCTGCTGGCGTGTAACGCCCAGCTGCAAAGCCCGGGCCGCGCTTGTCAGCGTATCTGCATCTATGGTCCAGTATTCCTCTGGCACAAAGGCTTTAATTTCGCGCTCACGCTCAACCACCAGCCTTACGGCAACAGACTGCACCCGGCCGGCAGACAAGCCACGGGCCACTTTTTTCCACAGCAGCGGAGATACCATAAAACCGACCACGCGGTCGAGAAAACGCCTGGCCTGCTGCGCGTCCACCCGGGTCTGATTCACTTCGCCCGGCTGTTTAAAGGCGGCCTGAATGGCATTTTTGGTGATCTCGTTAAACACTACCCGCTTAAACTTGTGCTCGTCGCCACCAATTATTTGCTGCAAATGCCAGGCAATGGCTTCCCCTTCACGGTCCAAGTCCGTTGCCAGATAAACCGTCTCGGCTTTTTCGGCCAGGGTTTTCAGCTCTTTCACGACCTTTTCTTTGCCCGGCAAAATCTCATAGCGGGCTTTCCAGCCGTTCGCCGGGTCAATCCCCATACGGTCAACCAGTGCCTGGTACTCTTTCTCTTCCTTGCTCAGCGTTTTTTTGCTGCTGGCTTTTTCTTTCGTACTGCTGGTGGGCAAATCGCGAATATGACCTACGCTGGACTTGACGATAAAATCGTTGCCAAGATATTTGTTGATCGTTTTTGCTTTTGCCGGTGATTCGACTATTACCAGTGATTTCGCCATCTTAAATCCTGAGATACCTAATATTTTAAGCCTGTACCAAGCGCTGCTTTTTTAACGTATATCCGTAAACCGCAGTTGTG
>CAZEGA010000059.1:0-13958 GCA_964511675.1 uncultured Rheinheimera sp. | reverse complement strand
CAAAGATCCCCCGCGGTGTATGCATATACTTTTGCGTGGTGACACGGGAAATAGTGGATTCGTGCATCCCAACCATTTCTGCCACATCGTTCAACACCATGGGCTTCATTGCTTCTTCACCATGTTCAAAAAACGCCTGCTGCTGCTGCACGATACAGTTGGCAACTTTCAGCAGTGTTTCGTTGCGGCTTTCCAGACTTTTCAGAAACCATTTCGCTTCCTGCAAATGAGAGCGGATAAACTGGCTGTCTGCGCTGCTTCTGGCAGTGCGGGACATGGCCGCATACTGTTGATTGATCCTTACTTTTGGCATGGCATCCGGATTGAGCTCTACCTGCCAGCGGCCTTTTACTTTAACTACGCTGACATCAGGGATGACATATTGTTGTTCTTCCCGTATCACATCGGCACCAGGCCTTGGATTCAGCGAGTGGATCAGCCGCATGACTTCTTTTAACTCATCCTCTTTGAGTTTAGTCACACGGATTAAAGAACGAAAGTCGCGGTTAGCTAAAAGTTCGGTGTGATCGCGGATCAGGCTTTGGGCCTCGGCCAGAAAAGGCGTATCCGGGCTGAACTGGCGCAGTTGTACCAGCAGGCATTCCTGTACTGAACGGGCGCCTACACCAACCGGATCAAACAGCTGAATGCGTTTTAGCACAGCTTCGACTTCATCCGCCTCAACTTCGGCAATACCCAAGGACTCGAGGATATCGTCACAACTGATGGTTAACAGGCCGTTATCGTCGATCGCTTCAATAATAATTTCGGCGATGGCTCTGTCGGTATCGGAGAAGGGGGTCAGCTGCATTTGCCAGCGCAGGTAATCCTGCAGGGTTTCACTGGTCTCGCCCTGGTAAACGGTGTCCTCATCACTGGCGGAATTGCCGGCGCTGACAGGTGCGGCGCTGACTAAATCGTCCCAGTTATTATCCAGCGGCAGATCTTCGCTGATGTTTTGCTCGGACATGGCTTCGCTGGTGTCTGGCTCTGCCGGCTCGGACTGATCATCGGTCACCGGGTCCTGGCTATGTGGTTCAGGTTCTTTTGTACTGACGGGGTCGGCATTGAAGCTGTCGTATTCGTCTTCGGCTTCCAGCAAGGGGTTTGCATCCAGCGCTTCCTGAATTTCCTGCTGTAACTCTATGGTAGACAGCTGTAACAGGCGGATAGCCTGTTGCAGCTGAGGTGTCATGGTCAGTTGTTGTCCTAAGCGAAGTTGCAAAGAGGGCTTCATGTACTTCTACCGTTCTCCTGAATTACCGCGGGCGCTGTTTTTTGCTAACTATAGCCTGAATTGCTCGCCGAGGTATACATCCCGTACTTTTTGATTTGCCAGTACATCCTGCGGTGGGCCGGAGGCAATCAGCTCGCCATGACTGACAATATAGGCAATTTCGCAGACATCAAGGGTTTCCCGCACATTATGGTCAGTGATCAGTACGCCTATGCCCCGCTGGCACAGGTGCTGAATAATTTTCTTGATATCGAGCACCGAGATAGGATCAACACCGGCAAAGGGTTCATCCAGCAGAATAAACGCCGGGTTTGCCGCCAGGGCGCGGGCAATTTCGACCCGCCGCCGTTCACCACCAGACAGGCTCATACCAAGACTGTGTTTAATATGGCCAATATGAAATTCTTCCAGCAGGTCATCGGCAACTTCTTCGCGTTGGGTGCGGCTTAAGTCTTTGCGCGTCTGCAGTATTGCCAGCAGGTTTTCATGTACGGACAACTTGCGGAAGATGGAGCTTTCCTGCGGCAGATAGCCTATACCCTGTCTGGCGCGGGCATGGATAGGGTCAAAGGTGATATCCTGCCCGTTCAGGGTGATTTGACCTTTATCAGACGGCACCAGCCCGACAATCATATAAAAAGTGGTGGTTTTGCCGGCGCCGTTAGGGCCGAGCAGCCCGACAATCTGTCCGGCATTCACTTCCAGGCTGACGTCTTTCACTACCTGCCGGCCTTTGTAACTTTTGGCCAGATGTGACGCGACTAACTTCATGGCTGTTGTTTTTCCTCAGGCGTAATAATGGTGGTTACCCGTCTGGAATTGTCACTGGTAGCGTTCAGTTCCTGCGTTTCGACGTTATATCTGATCATCGAGGCTTTTACGACGCTGCCGCTCTGTGCCAGCTCGGCATCGCCGTTTAATGTCAGCGTGCGGTTAGCCGGTTCATAGCGCATTTCGCTGGCATAGGCATTGACGGTTTTGCCGTCTTCCAGCTGCTGGCTGTAGCTGACCGGCTGGCCAAACACACTGTACACTTCTTTGCCTTTGCCACTGCTGGCATCAATTTCCAGCCGGTCAGCTTTAATGCGGATTGAGCCCTGGACGATAACAACGTTGTTACTATAGGTCAGGACATGTTCGTTTACCGATGCCAGATTGTCGGCGTCTATCTGGATCTGCTGGGTATAATCCTGCGATGCGGCATGGGTAGCTGGCAGAAGCACTAAAGCCAGGGCCAGGCAGACAAACTTATTCTTCATTCCGATATACCGTTTGCTGGTGCTGTAATAATTTAAAGGATCTGGTTGTTAAATCGGCTTCAATGCCGATGCCCCGTATTTCGAAGCCCTTGCCTGAAATCAACACCGGCAGATTATTCTGTAGCCGGTTGTCAGGAAACAACATTTCCAGGTTTTCTGTTTCTATCTGCCCGAACAGTTCATCCGGCATCAGACTGCGGATGCGGACCTGTTGTTCGAGGATAATTTTGTCCTGTACAAACCACACCGCATACTGGCTGCTTGCCTGCCAGTCAGGCTGATGTTGTTCGTTATACAGGGTATACAGCGGCTTTTCAAACTGGGCAAAGCCCAGTTGTTCGAAATGCTCCAGCCGCTGTGCGCTGACCACATCCGCCAGTTGGCCTTCGGCGTTATATAACCGCCGGGTGATATTCAGCGCAACATAGTCAGGCAGCAGTTCCTGATCCGTCTGCAGGGCAGAGTCATTGTTCTGCGGTGCAAACCACAGATAGCCGGCAATACCGGCAAGCAATAATACCACCGGCAGTAGTAGTCTTCTCATGTGCTGCTTCCGTCGAAATCACCAAACCGCTGCTGGCTGATCAGCAGCAGATCACACAGCTCCCGCACCGCGCCGTAACCGCCGGGCAGGCTGGTGACATAGGCTGCCTGTTTTACCAGATAGGGGTGGGCATCTTTTACGGCAACGGCCAGGCCGCAATGTTGCATCACCGCCCAATCCGCCAGATCATCTCCGATATAGGCAACTTCGGCAGCATTAAGTTGCAGTTTTTGCAGCAGTTCGTGAAATGCGCAGAGCTTATTTTCCTGGCCCTGATAAATATAAGGCACGGTCAGTGCTGTCATACGCTGCTGTACTATGGCGGACTGGCGGCCGGTAATCACCGCCACTTCAATGCCGGCCTGACGCAGGGCTTTAATGCCGTAGCCATCACGGGTATGAAAGGCTTTCAGCTCTTCGCCGTTGTTACCCAGGTAAATGCGGCCATCGGAAAATACACCGTCAACATCACACAGCAACAGCCGTATGGTACTGGCTTGCTGCAGCACACCGGCTGATACCGGCTGATACAACTGGCTGAATAAGGACATTTATAATACTCCGGCCCGCAGCAGGTCGTGCATGTTCATGGCGCCGACCGGCCGGCCTGCGTCATCGAGGATGATCAGGCCATTAATTTTCTTCTGCTGCATAATTTGCAGCGCTTCTGCCGCCAGCATCTGGCCATGGGCGGTAATACACCTGCGGGTCATGACCTCGGCAATGCTGTTGCTGTGTATGTCATAGCGCTGATCCAGAATACGGCGCAAATCGCCATCGGTGAAAATACCGGCCAGTTTGCCACTATCGTCGATAACCGCCGTCATGCCCAGGCCTTTTTTGGATATCTCCAGCAGGGCATCTTTAATACTGGCCTGCTGGCTTACCAGCGGCACCTGCTCATCACGGTGCATAATATCGTCCAGCCGGAGCAGCAGTTTACGGCCGAGGCTGCCGCCAGGGTGTGACAGGGCAAAGTCTTCAGCGGAAAAGCCGCGGGCTTCGAGCAGCGCTACGGCAACGGCATCGCCCATTGCCAGTGTGGCGGTAGTACTGGCGGTGGGAGCCAGCCCCAGCGGGCAGGCTTCCTGTTCAACCCGGACACATAAATGGGCATTGGCCAGCTTTGCCAGGGTTGATGCCGGGTTGCCGGTCATGGCAATTAAGGTGATACCCAGACGTTTAATGACCGGTACTATGGTCAGCACTTCTGCTGTTTCGCCCGAGTTGGATATCGCAATGACCACGTCATCGGCAGATAACATCCCCAGATCGCCATGACTGGCCTCGCCCGGATGGACAAAAAATGCCGGGGTGCCGGTGGAAGCCAGCGTGGCAGCAATTTTGCTGCCAATATGGCCGGATTTACCCATGCCGGTGACTATGGTTTTACCTTTGCTGCTAAAAATCAGCTGGCAGGCCAGGTTAAAGTCCGCATCCAGATATTGCTGCAACTGCGCAACGGCAGCGGCTTCGATCTGCAGTACTTCGGCTGCGCGGAGCCTAAAATCAGTGCTCATAGTATGCCCTGCTTTGCCGGGCATGCCCGGGATCTATAAGATATGGCTGAGTATTTTCCAGCTAATTGATCACAATTGCAAAAAAAGCTGTGTTTTGCCGTTATGACAGATTTTTTGCACAGTTTGTTACGATTTTTTGTAACGACTTTATGCGGTAAGGCGTTTACAATAAACCAACTTTGCGCCGGTTACATTGAAAACATACACTCATGTATGTATAGTGCGGTGTAATTATTCAGTCAACGCCAGAGAACAGGCGGAGAACAAGCATTTGACCGATATTTTAGTGGATATTCAGAACCTGACATTCCGGCGCGGTGAGCGGGTGATTTACCGTGATCTGAATATGCAGTTTCCCCGGGGTAAAGTGACTGCCATTATGGGGCCCAGCGGTATAGGCAAAACCACCTTGTTGCGCTTGATTGGTGGTCAGCTGAAACCCGACCAGGGCCATATTTTATTTGCCGGCCAGGATGTGCCTGCCTTATCACGCAGTAGCCTGTACCAGTTGCGTAAACGCATGAGTATGTTGTTTCAAAGTGGCGCCCTGTTTACCGAAATGTCGGTGTTTGACAATGTGGCATTTCCGATCCGTGAACATACCCGGTTGCCGGAGTCGCTGATCCGGCTGATTGTGCTGATGAAACTGGAAGCTGTAGGGTTGCGTGGTGCCCGGGATCTGATGCCGGCAGAGCTGTCTGGCGGTATGGCGCGTCGTGCGGCGCTGGCGCGGGCGATAGCACTGGACCCTGAGCTGATTATGTATGATGAACCGTTTGCCGGGCAGGACCCGATTTCGATGGGGGTGATTGTGCGGCTGATACGGTCGCTGAACAATGCCCTGGGGCTGACGTCCGTCGTGGTGTCGCATGATGTCACCGAGGTGATGAGCATTGCCGACTATGTCTATGTCGTGGCAGAGCAAACCGTGATTGGCCAGGGGACACCTGATGAACTCAGGGCGCACCCGTCACCGCTGGTGCAGCAGTTCCTGCAGGGCGAAGCCGATGGCGCCGTGCCGTTTCATTTTAACGCTGCACCCTATGCTGACGAACTGATGGAGCTGGCACAGTGATTACGGACAAACTGCAACAAATAGGTGCTGCGACGCTGGATAGCATTACCGGCTTTGGCCGTGCTGGCATCATGTTATTTGGTGCCTTACTGGGTAAGCCGGATCTGCGTAAGGGGCTGCCATTACTGATCCGGCAACTGTATGTCATCGGGGTGATGTCGTTATTGATCATCCTGGTATCCGGCCTGTTTATTGGTATGGTACTGGCGTTGCAGGGCTATACGGTACTGGTTAAATTTGGCGCCGAGCAGATGCTGGGGCCTTTGGTGGCATTGAGTTTACTGCGTGAACTCGGACCTGTGGTAACGGCCTTGCTATTTGCCGGCCGGGCCGGCAGCGCCCTGACCGCCGAAATTGGCCTGATGAAAGCGACCGAACAATTGTCCGGTATGGAGATGATGGCGGTAGATCCACTGCGGCGCATTATTGCTCCCCGCTTTTGGGCCGGGGTGATCAGTATGCCGTTGCTGGCGCTGATCTTTACTGCGGTGGGTATCCTGGGCGGACATCTTGTCGGCGTAGACTGGCTGGGCGTCGATAGCGGTGGCTACTGGTCTGCAATGCAGGCCAATGTTGACCTGTACGACGATGTGGTAAACGGTGTGATTAAAAGTGTGGTATTTGCGCTGATCGTGATCTGGATTGCCCTGCATAAAGGTTATGATGCAGTGCCAACGTCTGAGGGCATAAGCCGGGCAACAACACAGACTGTGGTCACTGCGTCACTGGCCGTATTGGGTTTTGACTTTGTTTTAACAGCATTAATGTTTGGTGGATAATATGACCACGCGGAAAATTGAAATTTTGGTTGGCGCTTTTATTGTGTTGGCTGTAGCTGCATTTCTGATGCTGGCGTTAAAAGTGGCAAACAGTGGCCTGGGCGGTGGCAATGAAACCTATAAGCTGCATGCCAAATTTGAAAATATTGGTGGCTTAAGGGTGCGCTCGCCGGTAAAGGTGGGTGGGGTTGTCGTGGGCAGGGTGGCTGCAATCGAGCTTGATACCACGTATTACACACCGATAGTGACGCTGGAGATAAACAGCAACTATAACAATTTCCCGGAAACCAGCAGCCTGGCTATTCTGACCTCAGGCCTGTTGGGCGAGCAGTATCTGGGATTGCAGCCAGGGTTTATTGACGAAACGGTTGATATTCTGGCTAACGGTGACTATATCGAGGACACAAAATCTGCTCTGGTCCTGGAAGAGCTGATTGGACAATTCTTATTTAACCGCGGGAATTGATAATGAAATTTTATGCAATCTTACTGGCAGCATTTTTTGCTGTAAATTCTGTGACGTTAAAAGCGGAGAGCCAGATACCGGTATACAGCGATCCTTACAAGATGATGGAGGTGGTGGCAGATAGCACCTTCCGCCGTATTGCCCGTGATCAGGCCAAAATTGAAGCAAACCCGGAAGTGTTGCGGCAAATCGTTAATGAAGAGCTGGTGCCGTACATTGACAGCCGTTATGCGGCGCTACGCGTTATTGGCACCAGTGCTGACTTAAAAAATACCCCGCGGGATGAGTTACTGGCCTTTATTGATGCTTTTCAGGGCTATATGGTATCAACCTACGCCGGAGTGTTTACCCAATACCGCGATCAGAAAGTGATTATTGAACCCGCCAGAGCGATTGATAATCAGAAAATCATTACCGTCAAAACCCGGGTTATCGACCCCGGCAAGCCGGATATCAACATTGAGTTTAAGCTGCGCCGCGGCCGGGACACGGAAAACTGGCTGGTGTTTGATATGGTCGCTGAGGGGATATCGCTGCTTGACAGTAAGCGGGCGGAGTTTGGCAATCTTATCCGTCAGCAGGGGCTGCATAATGTGACACAGATCCTGCTGGAAAAGGCCAAGGCACCCATCACTAAGCCGGAGGCACAGTGACCCTGCGAATTGAGCAGCAAGGCGACAGCTTACGTTTTACCGGTATGCTAAATCGTGATACGTTAATGCTGTATTCACCCTTTACCTTGTTGAATAGCTGCTCCGGCACCATCCGCTTTGATCTGGCGGCGCTGGATAACATTGACACCGCAGGTTTGGCCTGGTTGCTGCAGCAGCTGGCGCAGGCAAAACAGCAAGGCCTGACAATAGCGTTATGTAATGTGCCAAAACAACTGTTATCATTGGCAGACGTGACAGCGGTACGGCCGCTTCTCCCCATTAGCGATTAGGGTTTCAGATTGGATATCAGGCAGATTGAGCAATTACTGACAGAGCAACTGCAGCTGAGCGATGTCAGGGTGACTGCGGAAGGCTCACATTACGCTGTTACTGCGGTAGGTGAATGTTTTGCCGGTGTAAGCCGGGTTAAACAGCAACAAATGATTTATGCGCCGCTGATGGCGGCAATCGCGGACGGTTCTATTCACGCTGTCAGCATTAAGACCTTTACACCGCAGCAGTGGCGTAGAGAGAAACTTCTTAACCCTCCGATGTAGTATTTTATGCAGCAATTTTTAGTCACAGGTGGTCAGGCGTTACAAGGTGAAGTCATTATTTCCGGCGCCAAGAATGCCGCTTTACCGATACTTTTTGCCAGTTTGTTATCCGAAAAACCCACCACTATCACTAATGTCCCCAGGCTGAAAGACATTGAAACAACGGTTAAGTTGTTGCAATTATTTGGTGCTGCGGTCAGCTTTACCGACAATGTGGTACAGGTTGACGCAGGCCCGGTGCATAACCAATTTGCCCCTTATGAGCTGGTTAAAACCATGCGGGCGTCCATTTTAGCACTGGGGCCGTTGCTGAGCCGGTTTGGCCAGGCTGAGGTATCGCTGCCGGGTGGTTGTGCTATAGGTGCCAGGCCAGTGGATCTGCACATTGATGGTCTGCGTAAGATGGGTGCAGACATCGTTGTTGAAAATGGCTATATCAAAGCCAGTGCCGGCAGGTTGAAAGGCGCGCACATTATTATGGATATGGTCAGCGTCACCGGCACTGAAAACCTGATGATGGCCGCAGTGCTGGCTGATGGCGTGACCACTATCGATAACGCCGCGCGTGAACCGGAAGTTGTCGATCTGGCGGTATACCTGAACACTATGGGGGCAAACATCCGTGGTGCAGGTACCGACAGTATTGTGATTGAAGGGGTGCCTGCCCTGCACGGCGGTAACCACAAAGTATTACCTGACCGCATTGAGACCGGTACTTTCCTGGTCGCGGCGGCAGTAACCGGCGGTGATGTTACCTGCCGCAGTGCCGATCCGGCGGAGCTTGAAGTGGTGCTGGATAAACTGCGCGAAGCCGGCGCTGCAGTCAGCAGCGGGCCAGACTGGGTGCGGGTGAATATGGCCGGCCGTAAACTGAAAGCGGTCAATATCAAAACGGTGCCACATCCTGGCTTTCCGACCGATATGCAGGCGCAGTTTACGGTGCTGAACGTGGTGGCGCAAGGCGTGGGCATGATTACCGAAACGATTTTCGAAAACCGTTTTATGCACGTTCCTGAGTTACAGCGCATGGGGGCGAAAATCAGCCTGGAAGGTAATACCGCGGTTTGCCAGCATACAGACAAACTGACGTCTGCCCAGGTGATGGCGACAGACTTACGAGCTTCGGCCAGCCTGGTGATCGCCGGTCTGGTCGCACAGGGCACTACAGTCGTCGATCGTATCTATCATATCGACCGGGGTTATGAGCAGATAGAACACAAGCTGAAAAAGCTTGGTGCCAGTATTGAACGGGTAAACGCGGCTTAGCCGCGTTTTTTTAACGGCGCAGCTCACGCACCACAGTGTTAATCGTCAGGCGCTGGCCGGCGCGATCTATGGTCAGCGGCAGTGACGAGTTAGGCTGGGCTTCCGCAATCATATTTAGCGCCTGCTGTATGCTGTCAAAGCGCTGGCCGGCGATTTCAAGGACGATATCACCAACCTGTAAACCGGCCTCTGCTGCCGGGCCATTGGCATTAACCGCCGTAATACTGAGGCCATAAAGGCGCTGCCCGGATGACATTAAACGTTCTCCGGCGGCATTGATCACGGCATCGCCGGTTACACCAAGGTGGCTGCGGGTCACGCGGCCTTGTTTAATCAGTTTTTCCATGACATTAATGGCCAGCTTATAGGGTACTGCAAAGAAAATACCCTGAATATCCTGATTCTCGACCTGAAACGCCGCGGCATTGATGCCAACCAGGATACCATTGCTGTTTACCAGCGCACCGCCGGAATTACCCCGGTTGATTGCGGCATCCATGCGCATAAAATCAATATAACCGCGTGAGCTTAACCCTGTGTTACCGGCGGCGCTGATAATGCCCTGGGTTATGGTCTGGCCCAGGTTCAGCGGATTGCCTATCGCCAGCACCACATCGCCAACCTGTGGCTCAAGCTCAGTATCCTGGGGAATAACCGGTAAATTGTCGGCCTGAACATAGAGTACCGCGAGATCACTGAGTTCATCCTGACCAATCAGCACGGCTTCCAGCATGCGACCATCCTGCAGCGCAACTTCGATATAATCGGCACCATATACAACATGGTAGTTCGTCAGAATATAGCCTTGTGGGCTCATTACAACGCCAGAGCCCAGTTCCTGCCGTTCTATGGTTCTGGGTCTGAGTGAGCGGGGGTCGACCAGCGTACTGCGGGTGTAGACGTTAACTACTGCCGGCGCGGCAAGACGCACCGCCCGGGAGAATGTTACCGGCGCCGGTTCATTGGCATTGGTTTTTTCTGCCGGAAACGGCAGGGCGGCCTGCCTGAGCGATGGAAAGACAATAATCAGGGCGAACGCCAGCGCTAACCCATACGCTACACTCTTCAGCAGAAAAAACAGAAATTTAGCCACAGGGTTCGTAGATTCGATCAGTTTAAGATAAGGCTAGCATAACATTAATATCAGGCCAGCAGTAGTTTGGCACTGCTGCTGGCCTGGCTCTGTCAGCGGATGAGAATATACAGGTTGGTATTGCCACGCTGAATATTCAGGGCGGCGACACCACTGCGGTTTTCCAGGGCTTTACGCAAGTCTGCCACGTTGCTGATGCGCTGGCGGTTTACACCAATAATGACATCGCCTTCTGCCAGGCCGATTTGTGCCGCTGCCGAGTTGCTGGCAACAGTGCTTACCCTGACGCCAGTGTCGGCGTTGGACAATTCGGCACCATCCAGCATCGGGTGCATCTGGCTGGCGGCTACCTGAGCACTGGTTGTTTGCTGCAGAGTGACGCTGATCTTACGCTCTTTGCCATCGCGCAATACGCTCATTTCTGCTTTACGGCCAGCCCCCAGTGTCGCAACTTTGGCGCGTAATTCCTGAAAGGAGTTAATTTTGTTGCCATTCATGCTGACAATAACGTCACCGGATTTCAGGCCGGCTTTTTCGGCCGCGCTGTCCGGGATCACTTCGTTGATAAAGGCGCCACGGCTGACTTTCAGGTTCATGGCTTCAGTCAGGTCCGAGGTGACATCCTGACCACGAACCCCTAAACTGCCACGGCGTATTTCACCGTGTTCAATTATCTGATCGACCAGATTTTTCATCATGTTGGCCGGAATGGCAAAGCCGATACCGATATTGCCACCGTTAGGGCCGAGAATGGCCGTATTAATGCCAATCAGTTCGCCGCGCATGTTCACCAGGGCACCGCCTGAGTTACCACTGTTAATAGCGGCATCGGTCTGGATAAAGTCTTCAAAGCCTTCTATGCCCAGACCGCCGCGGCCCAGCGCACTGACGATGCCGGAAGTCACGGTTTGCTCCAGGCCAAACGGGTTGCCAATAGCAATGGCAAAATCACCAACACGCAGTTTGTCAGAGTCGGCCAGGGGCAGTTCGGTCAGGTTTTTCGCCTCTATCTGCAGCAGGGCAATATCACTTTCCGGATCGGCACCCAGTTTCTTTGCTTTAAAGGTGCGGCCGTCTTTTAACCGTACCTCTATATTGCTGGCATCCTGGATAACATGGTTATTGGTGACGATATAGCCTTTTTCAGCATTGATCACCACGCCGGAACCCAGCCCGCGGAAGGGGCGCTCTTCACGGTATTCTCCCTGGCCGCGCTGGCCGAAGAAATGGCGGAAAGCTTCCGGCAAACGCTGGCGGACTTCCCGGCTGCCTTCAACCGAGATATGCACTACAGCCGGTGTCGCCTGCTCCAGCATCGGCGCCAGCGTCGGCATTTCCTGGCCGGCGGAAAAGAACGGTATCCTGGCTTCTGCCGGTGTTACTGTTGTCAACATCAGACTGGTAGCAATGGCAGCACCAAGCAATGACAATTTCATTTTCATAGCGTAATAGCCTCCTTTAGCAATGTGCGACTAAGAACGTGTATTGCCAGAAAAAGTTCAGTACCCTGTTGCGGCGATATGTAACAAATTATTCGCCGTTGTTGTCCTGGCGGCGCTCTTTTATCAAGCCGCTGGCCTGGCCGGAATAATCCAGGGGTTGTTGCTCTGCGTTGGAATACACCCGGCGTTTCTCGTCAATCTGATGTAATGACTGGCGGATATAGGCTGCGGTATCGCCAGACAGGTAATTGATATCCTGCCGCACAGACTCGGTGGGCCGCTCCACCAGCTGCATTCTGGAATCTGCTATATGGCGGGCAATACGGGCATAGTTGTCCTGTAACTGTGTCATCAGCTGGTTGGTGGTTTCCAGATGTTCTGAGACATCATGCCGGTACTGTGCCAGTTGCGCCTGGCTTTCTGCCAGCTCCAGCTTCAGTTTATTCTTGTCCAGTTGTTTTAGGGTGAGAAAACGGGCCGCCAGAGCCCCGATGACCAGACCGGCAAGCAGCCAGATTGCGCTGTATAGATATTCCATAATAACTCCTGCAGTGTATTTTCTGCCGACAGTGTAACCTAACTTCTTATCGGCACTGGTAAGGCATGTTACTATTATCGCTGATATTTAAGGTTTAGGGCGCCGGCTTTCAAGTAGCACTGAAATGACTCCATTAGAAAAATACCAGCAAGATTTAACCCGCAGTGATTTTCAGCACGATGCAGCACAGGCGTTTGCGGTGGATCAACTACAGAGACTGTATGATGACTTTGTCAGCCACAAGCCGCGAAAAGCCTCCTTTTTCAGCCGTCTCTTCCGGCAGGAAACCGTGGCGCTGCCGCTGCAGGGCCTGTATTTCTGGGGCGGCGTAGGCCGGGGTAAAACCTACCTGGTAGATACATTTTATGACTGCCTGCCAACCAAGCGTAAAATGCGTATTCATTTTCACCGTTTTATGCACCGGGTACATGAAGAGCTTAAGCTGTTAAAAGGGGTCAGTGATCCGCTGGAAAAGGTAGCCGACACCTTTAAACAGGAAACCGATATCCTGTGTTTTGATGAGTTTTTTGTCTCGGACATTACCGATGCCATGATCCTGGGTACCCTGATGCAGGCGCTGTTTGCCCGCGGTATCACTTTAGTGGCGACATCGAATATTGAGCCTGACGGGCTGTACCGTAACGGTTTGCAGCGGGCCCGGTTTTTACCGGCAATAGCGCTGATTAAGCAGTACACCCAGGTCGTAAATGTGGACAGCGGTATAGACTACCGTTTGCGCACCCTGGAGCAGGCCGAAATTTATCACTTTCCGCTGGATCTGCAGGCCGATGCCAATTTACAACGTTATTTCAATGCGCTGTCATCGGAACCACGACAGCACAATGCCGCTATTGAAGTGGCAAACCGTTTGCTCAGTACCCGGCACGAAGCGGATGGTGTGGTCTGGTTTGCTTTCAGTGAGCTGTGCGAAAGTGCGCGCAGCCAGTACGATTACATGGAACTGAGCCGGTTATACCATACCGTGCTGTTGTCTGGTGTGAAGTCGATGGGGCGGCACAATGACGATGTTGCGCGGCGTTTTATTGCGCTGGTAGACGAGTTTTACGAGCGCAGCGTCAAACTGATTATTTCTGCCGAAGTGGCGCCGGACCAGTTATACAGCGAAGGGCTCCTGAACTTTGAATTTAAGCGTTGCATCAGCCGGCTGCAGGAGATGCAGTCGCATGACTATCTGGCCAGGCCGCATCTGCCCTGAGTTTTGTCCTGCGCAGAGAAATTTTGCATTTAAGGGCTGATTTTTATAATTGCTTAATATATAATCCGCGCCCGGCCTACGTTACAGCCTGTTGCTACCGTTAGCCCGGTAGTTTTGTACTCGAAGGGGTACGCTAACGACACTCGCTGCAATCAGCCCTGCACGGTGTCAGGTGTAACTAAGTTATTTTTGGATAGAGTTAAATGAAAACTTTTACTGCAAAACCAGAAAGCGTAACACGCGACTGGTATGTTGTTGATGCGTCAGGCAAAACACTGGGTCGTATCGCAACTGAAATCGCTAGCCGTTTACG
>CAZEGA010000058.1:690-14255 GCA_964511675.1 uncultured Rheinheimera sp. | reverse complement strand
CGACCTTCGGGTTATGAGCCCGACGAGCTACCAGGCTGCTCCATCCCGCGTCCGTCATTGCGGGGCGCATCTTAGTGTTTTTACTTTAGCCATGCAAGCGTTTAACGGCTTTTATTTTCTGCCGGCCGTTTAACTGCCGCTTTCTTAAGCAAAGTGCTGTTTTAAGCGGCAACTGCAGGCTGCAATAAAAACCCAACCGGTTAAAGCCGACATTCTGCTATACTGTGCGCCATTTTTGTTTCGGGTGTAATGCAATGCTGCAATTCTGGGCGTTAACGTCTAAAGGAGTAGAAGAGTTGCTGGCGGATGAGATCCGTCAGCACGGGGGCGAGGTACTAAAAGTGACCATGGGTGTGGTGCGCTTTAATGCTGATTTACGTACCGCCTACCAGTTATGTTTGTGGTCGCGTCTGGCTACCCGTATGTTACGTTTAATTCAGTCTGAGCCTGTCACTGCCGACAGTGACCTATATCAGGTCGCGGGTAAAATAGACTGGCTGCAGCATATGGCTTTGCGTAATACCCTGGCAGTGGAGTGTGTTGGTAAACATCCGAAGATTGATAATACCCAGTTTGGTGCTATCCGGTTAAAAGATGCCATTGTTGATCAGTTCCGTGAGGAAACCGGTAACCGGCCAGACGTGGACCGGATGAACCCGGATGTACGTTTTCAGGTGCGGCTGGATAAAAACCAATTTCATTTTTTGCAGGATTTCTCCGGCCCGTCACTGCATCAGCGCGGTTACCGTACCGGGCAGGGCGAAGCTCCACTCAAAGAGCATCTGGCGGCAGCCCTGCTAAAACGTTCTGGCTGGCAAGCAGAACAGCCGTTGTTTGATCCGTTTTGCGGCAGTGGCACCATAGTGATTGAAGCGGCGTTAATTGCACAGAATAAAGCACCGGGTTTAACCCGGGAAAAATTCGCCTTTGCTGGCTGGCCTGGCCACCGGGAAGCGATATGGCAACAGTTAAAGCAGGAGGCTAAAGCCGCCGAACGCAGTATCACACCCGCTGTGCACTTCTGGGGTTCAGATGCTGACGAGCGCGCCTTAGCCAAAGCAAAACAAAATGCCGCCCGCGCTGGCGTTACCGCTATAGTGCAGTTTGATTATGCCGATGCCACAGCGTTAAAGGCCGCAGTCAGCAATACTGCCGGCGTTATTGTGACCAACCCGCCATATGGCGAGCGGTTAGGCGATTTACCATCGCTGATCCCACTGTATAGCAAGTTCTCGCTGGCATTAAAGCAGCATTATCAGGGCTGGCGCCTGGCCATTATTACCTCCAATGCCGATCTGCTGCGTGCACTGCGGTTATCGAAAAACAAAAGCTATAAATTCAGCAATGGCCCGCTGGATTGTGAATTTACGCTGTTTGACTTAACCGAAAAACAGGTGGCGGTAAGCTCTGATGCTCCGGCCTTGTTTTTCAGTGAAAGCAGCTCCTTTGGCAACCGGCTGGCGAAGAATGTAAAACAACTGCAGAAGTGGGCGAAAAAAGAAGGCCTGAGCTGCTACCGTTTATACGATGCGGATATTCCTGAGTACAACGTTGCCGTAGACTGGTACGATGGCGAAGTGGTGGTGCATGAATATGCTGCGCCCGCCAGCGTCGATGAACAGGTAGCACAAAAGCGTTTGTTTGATATGGTGAATCAGGTGCCGCAGGTATTGGGTATCCGCTCTGATCAGATGATTTTAAAGGTACGCGAAAAGCAAAAAGGCAGCTCGCAGTACCAGACACTGGCCCAGGCCGGGCAATACAAAGAAGTCAGTGAGTATGGTGCCAGGTTTCTGGTAAACCTGCGGGATTATCTGGATACCGGTTTGTTTTTGGATCACCGTATTACGCGCAACATGATCCGGCAGCAGGCAAAAGATAAAACGGTGTTAAACCTGTTTGCTTACACCGGCAGCGCTTCAGTGCATGCGGCGCTTGGCGGCGCTAAAAGCGTTACCACCGTGGATATGTCCAATACCTATCTGGACTGGGCCAAACGCAATTTCAGCCTTAACCGGCTCAATGGCAGGCAGTATCAGTTTGAACAGGCCGATTGCCTGCAATGGCTAAGCCGCTGCCGCGAGCAGTTTGAGCTGATTTTTGTTGACCCGCCAACGTTTTCTAACTCCAAACGGATGCAGGACAGCTGGGATGTACAGCGTGATCATGTCAAACTGCTGAATATGTTGACCGCACGCCTGGCACCGGGCGGCAAGGTGATTTTCTCCAATAATAAACGCCGCTTTAAAATAGACACTCAGGCACTGAACGATGCCGGCTGGCAGGTTAAAGATATTTCGGCAGCCACCCTGCCGGAAGACTTTAAACGCAACCCGCATATTCATGTCTGTTTTGAACTGACGCGATGAGCAGAATAACATTATACAGCACCTGGGGTTGCCATCTGTGTGAACAGGCGCAGGCGCTGCTGAATGACGCCGGCCTGACAGGCCGGTTGCAGGTGGTGGATATTGTCGATGATGAACAGCTGTTTGCCCGTTACCGGCTGAGCATACCGGTTGTTCGCTGTGAAGATAAAGAATTGGGCTGGCCGTTTGATGCAGTAGGGCTTGCTGACTGGCTTGAGGAAGTAGAGTAGTGGAGTTATTACGTTTTCAGCAGGCGTGTTTAGCCTTTGGTACCCATCCGATTTTAGATCATGTCGATTTCAGCTTATTCAGTGGCGAGCGGGTGTGTCTGGTTGGCCGTAATGGCGCCGGTAAATCGTCATTGTTAAAATTGCTGACCGGTCAGCAAAATCTGGATGATGGCCAGATAGTGGTTAACAACGGTGTGGTAATCAGCCGGCTGGAGCAAGACCCTCCGGCAAAAATGGATGTTAAAATTGCCGATTTCATCCGTGAAGGTGCAGGTGATTTAGCGCAAAAGCTACAGCAGTTTTATACGTTGTCAGAAAATCTGGACGGTGCCACAGAGGCCGATTACCGCTTGTTTGAGCAACTGCAAAGTGAGATGGATGCGCGCGATGGCTGGAGCCTGGAGTCGCGGGTAGCCGATTTATGCCTGCAGTTTAATATGAACGCAGATGCCAGCCTGGCTACCTTGTCGGGTGGCTGGCTGCGCAAAGCGGCGCTGGCCCGTGCCCTGGTTGCCAGGCCGGATATACTGCTGCTGGATGAGCCGACTAACCATCTGGATGTCGCGGCTATTCAATGGCTGGAGCAGTTTTTGCTGGGTTTTGCCGGCGCCATTATTTTTATTTCGCATGACCGCGCTTTTATCCGTGCGCTGGCCAGCCGTATCATCGATCTGGATCGTGGCCAGTTAACCTCGCATCCGGGCAATTATCAGCAATATCTGGACCGTAAACAAAAAATGCTGGAAGACGAACAGCAGCATAACGCCTTGTTTGATAAAAAACTGGCTGAAGAAGAAGTCTGGATACGTCAGGGGATTAAAGCGCGGCGCACCCGCAATGAAGGCCGGGTAAGGGCGCTTAAAGCGTTGCGGCGGGAACGGGCAGAACGGGTGGAAACCCTGGGTAAAGTCGATTTTAATATCGAGCAGGCTGATCGCTCCGGCAAGCTGGTTTTTGAAACCAAAAGCATCAGCTGCAGTTTTAACGGCAACACCATTATTGATAAGCTCGACTTGCTGGTAATGCGCGGCGATCGTATTGCCCTGGTTGGCCCGAACGGTGTCGGTAAGTCAACCCTGATTAAACTGTTACTGGGGGATTACCAGCCAGACAGCGGCAGTATTAAACGGGGCACTAATCTGGAAGCAGCCTATTTTGATCAGCACCGTATAGCGCTGGACCTGGACGCCACAGTGCAGGATAACGTGGCAGAAGGTAAACAGGAAATAACCCAGAACGGTAAAAGCCGCCATGTGCTCAGCTACCTGCAGGACTTCCTGTTTCCGCCGGCCCGGGCCCGGACACCGGTAAAAGCACTGTCGGGCGGAGAAAAAAACCGCCTGTTACTGGCAAAATTGTTTGCCCGGCCCAGCAATTTGCTGATCCTTGACGAACCGACCAATGATCTGGACGTAGAAACGCTTGAGCTGCTGGAAGATATCCTGCAGCAATATCAGGGCACGGTGTTGCTGGTCAGCCACGACCGGGAATTTGTCAATAATACCGTAACCAGCTCGCTGCTGTTTGCCGGCGCAGGCCGTATTATTGATATTGCCGGGGGGTATGATGAAGTTACCGCCTGGCAGCAACGCACTGCTCTGGTACAAAAAGAGACAAAGCCGGTACAAAAGGTTACAGCCGAAAGCAAACCTCAGGCTTCTGTTAGCGAGGCTAAGAAGTTATCATACAAAGAAAAACGTGAGCTGGAACTGCTGCCGGCGCTGATCGAACAACTGGAAACTGAACTTGAAGCATTGCAGGGCAAAGTAAATGATGGCGAGTTTTTCAGACAGGGTGCCGATGTAACCCAGAGCACGTTGAACCTATTGCAACAGACCGAGTCGAAGCTGGCGCAGGCTTATAAGCGCTGGGAACAACTAGACGCATAAAAAGAAGTATTTTAGGGGCTTAGAATGAAGTTATCTCGTATCAGTCTGGCAATTCTGCCGCTGTTAAGTGTGTTTTCTGTACAGGCGGCAGTATACAACGTGGTTGAGGTTGGTCAGGTTGATGAGCTGAAGTCTACCTATGCAGCGGGTATCAATAATGCGGGTGACACTGTATTTAATGGTGCTATCAAGGCAACAAAAGCCAATGCTGTTGGTCAATCCTATACCGAAGTGCAGCTGTTTAATTTTCCGCTTGAGCTGGACCTTATCGATTTCGACAATACAACAATACAAAGCTGGTTTACTGAAGCGCAGTTAAACGACTTATTAAATGGCCTGGTCAGTGCCGACACTTTGGCTATTTTACTGACGCGGAATCCTGCCGTGCAACCTGTAGGAGAAACAGCCAGTTTCAGTAAAAACAGCAACGGCGCCGCGCAGAATGTGCTGCTCAGAGATAGCAACGCCCGGCGGGGGAATAGTGAATATCTGTTATCGATAAACGACTCGGGTATTGCGGTGGGGTATGCCAGCAGTACTGCCACTTACCAAAGCTTTACTCCTGCGCCAACCCCGGCCGTAGCAGAACCTGAGACAGTGAACCTTTGGGTACCAGAGTTACCTTACGCCTCTGCGGTTGTGGTCAGGAATAATACCGCCACAACGATAACTGCGCCTTACACCGAATTGGGTGGCGGTTTTACCGTAGCCCGACAGATCAGCAGTGATAACCGTATTGCAGGCTATGGCAGTGCCGGTATGCGTGAAGACCTCTATGAGTCTATTTCAGCTAACTGCAATGGCTCCGCCCGGCCTGTTGATTTGTGTTTGCACAACAATGCGGTGGGTGGCAGCTATCAGCAACGGGCTATGGTGTGGCAATTGCAGGCCGATGGTAGTGTAGCGGAGCCAGTGGTATACGGTTTTCTTGGTGATAAAAACACCGGCCTCGTACACGAGGGGGAAAATTTTAATGCGGTAACCTACTACAGCCAGGCTCATGCAGTTAATAGCAACGGTATTGCGGTTGGTTTATCTATGTATACCGATTCTGCCCGTACTGAAAGATATCAGCTGGGTGGCTATTATGCTGATGGTATTTATCGCCAGGCCCATGCCAGTATTTTTATCGAAGATCAGGTATTGCCAATCGTCGATCCGAAAGAGTGGTTCCTGATTTCGGAGGGCTCAGTCGGTAGTATAGCGACCGATATTAATGACAATAATATTGTTGTTGGTTATGCCAATAAGGTAATTAACGGCAATGCCCGCAGCAAAATGTTTATATATGACTACTCAAGTGGCCAGACCCGCTTTCCAACCGGCTTTTTTACCAGCTCAACCACTATTCCGAATGCAGTCAATAATAATGATCAGGTTGTAGGTAATGCTGAAGTTATTATCGGTGGTACCACAACCCGGCGTAAGCATGGTTTTATCTATGATATTGCTACGGATACCTTTACCGACTTAAATACACTGCTTGGCTGCCATGCAACTTACACTATCGTCGATGCAACTGATATTAACGAGAACGGCGTTATTACAGCAACTGCGTTAACAAAACGCGAAAACAAAAATCTGTTAGGTGAGCCGGTATTAGATGCACAAGGCAACCCGGTAATGGAAGATGTTGCCACCGTCGTGCTATTGCAGCCCATAGCTAACGGTGAAGCGGAAAATTGCAGTTCTGCCGACAACCAGTATGAGCGCAAGGGCGGTGCTGTAGGGGCTGTCTGGTTATTGCTGCTGGGGGCCGGCTTCTTATGGCGCCGGCGCTTTATTAGCTAAAAACACCGAAAAGCTGCTACGGCAGCTTTTTTTATAGCGCTCAGTTTGTTACAAGTTAAGGGCATAAAAAACGCATAAATTAGTTTAATTAGATCTAAATAAATCTGTCATCAAATCTTAAACAAGTTCAGATCGTTAGCTTTTGTCAAGCCCTTAATTGTTTTTAATCAGATTGAACCTTTCTGCCGGCTCAGCTATCAATTACCTGTAGCCGCTGAACAGCTTGCGGTTATTTTTATCATAAAAAGTTGAGGAAGACTGCCGTATGAAAAGACAAAAACGTGATCGTCTGGAACGTGCTCATGCTCAAGGTTATCGTGCTGGTGTTACCGGCCGTTCAAAAGAAATTTGCCCTTATCAGAGTTTAGATACGCGCTCCCAATGGTTAGGAGGCTGGCGCGAAGCGATTGAAGACCGCAGTGTAGGTTTGTTTAATAAAGGTCAGTGATTTTAAGTAAACCAAAAGCCCCGCCAAGCTAGCTCTGCGGGGCTTTGTTGTTTATACCAGGCAGGTTTTAGAAACTGGAGGTATCCTGAAATAAACCGACTTTCAGATCGGTAGCGGCATAAATATCGCGACCATCGACACTGACCACGCCATCGCCGATCCCCATAAACAGTTTGCGCTTAATGACACGCTTCATATTAATGGTGTAGGTAACTTTTTTTGCTGTTGGCAGGATCTGGCCGGTAAATTTGACTTCACCCACCCCCAGGGCACGGCCTTTACCCGGTCCGCCGGACCAGCCTAGGAAGAACCCGACTAATTGCCACATGGCATCCAGGCCTAAGCAGCCCGGCATCACCGGATCACCTTTAAAGTGGCAGGCAAAGAACCATAAATCAGCGGTAATATCCAATTCAGCAATGATCTGGCCTTTGCCGTACAGGCCGCCTTCTTCGGAGATATGGATGATACGGTCCATCATCAGCATGTTGTCTGAGGGCAGCTGCGAGTTGCCTTCACCAAATAATTCGCCGTTGCCACAGGCAATTAAATCTTCTTTTGTAAAGCTATTCTTAGTCATGTATGTTTAATCCAGTGAAAATGCCGGGCCACTTTAGCGAACACTTGTACGCTAAACAAGTCCGATTTGTCTCAGATGTCAATTTACCTGTCAGCCAGCGTGCTGGTTGAATGTATGACAACCTTATTGCCATAGAGTGACACCATGACCAATTCGACAGGAAAAGCCTTGAGTAACGCTGAAAAACAACAGCGTTACCGCGAGCGGCAAAAACAATCGGGTAAAAAGGAATTGCGCGGTTATCTGACCCAGGAAGCAATAAGCTGCTACCAGGAAATTCAGCAAAAAACCCAATGGACAGACAGCGTGTTGCTGAGTAATGCTATCCGTTTAATGTACGCGGCACATAAATGCGGCCAGATCGGTATTCTGAACAGCTGGCTGACCGAACATAAGCGGTAAAACCCCTGGCATAAGGTGTTGCCGCTGCAGGTTAGGCGGTATAATAGCCGCAGATTTTTTGTCCTGAGAGCCTGTGATGATTTTGTTTGTACGGGATTTAACCGTTATTGATTTTTCTTACCTGTGCAGCAAGCGCGGCATGCTGGGCGAAAGCTTTATTGTCGATGTGGAGCTGCATGGCAGCCTGGATGCGGCGTCTATGGTGCTGGATTTTGCCAGAGTGAAAAAAGTGATTAAACAGGCGATTGATCAGCTTGTTGATCATAAACTGGCGGTGCCGCTGTCAGCGCCCGGCGTAGCCCTGCAGCCAAGCGCTGAGCCCAGTGGTGATATAGTACAGCTGCAATTCCCCAGTGCACGTGGCCTTATCGCCATGGCAGCACCGGAACAGGCAATTGTGGCTATCGGGGCTGAACAGATTAACGAACTGAGCCTGACAGCGTACTTGCAACAACAGATAATGCCGTTGCTGCCGGCTAACGTTACGCAGTTGTTGTTTACGTTACGCCCGGAAGCCAGTAACGGCTTTTATTATCATTACAGCCATGGCCTGAAAAAACATGACGGTAATTGCCAGCGTATTGCCCATGGCCACCGCTCAACGATACAAATTTATACCGACAATATGTTAGCGCCGCGGCTGAATAAATACTGGTGCGAGCGCTGGCAGGATATTTATCTGGGTACGGCAGAAGATCTGTGCGATGCCAGTGCGTTGCAATACCTCAGCCCGGGCAAGGATGACTACTGTTTCCGTTACCTGGCGGCGCAGGGCTGGTTTGAACTGTGCATGCCCAGAACACATTGCGAAATTGTGCCCTGTGATACAACGGTAGAATGCCTGGCCGATTATATTGCCGCACAACTGAAGCAACTGGATAACACTAAGCAATATAAGGTCGTGGCGTATGAAGGTGTGGGTAAAGGCGCTGTTGCTTGCTGCTAGCCTGCTGTGTGTTGTTAAAGCCGCTGACATTGAATTACAGGGCGAACTGACACAGGGCGCGATCCTGTTTGGTAAGGCTCCGCCGGGCAGCCGGGTGTTTTTTAACGACATTGAGCTGCCTGTCAGCAGCGAGGGGCGTTTTGTGTTCGGTGTAGGGCGTGACGCCAGGCTCGAACACCAGCTTAAAGTACAATATCAGGGCCAAACCCGGGTTAAACCGCTGCTGTTAACCGCCCGCCAGTATGATATTCAGCGGGTAAATGGCGTAGCCCGGCAATATGTTACGCCACCTGACGAAGTGGCCGGACAGATCCGGCGTGACAACCAGAAAGTGCGTGAAGCGCGTCAGGTGATATCAGCGCTGGATGCTGTTTTTGCCACCCCGCTGATGCCGGCGCAAGGGCGTATTTCCGGCGTCTATGGCAGCCAGCGTATTTTTAATGGTGAACCGCGTAACCCGCATTATGGCCTGGATGTCGCAGCCCCTGTTGGTGCTCCCGTAGTGGCTCCTTTTGCCGGCACCGTATTGCTGGCCGAGGATTTATACTACTCGGGGTTAACATTAATTGTTGACCACGGTTTTGGTATCAGTTCTACCTTTATGCATTTAAGCAAAATGGCGGTGGCGGTGGGAGACAGCGTGCAACAGGGCCAGAAAATTGCCGAAGTCGGTGCCAGCGGCCGGGTGACAGGCCCGCATCTGGACTGGCGTATTAACTGGCAGCAGGAACGGCTGGACCCGGCCTTACTGCCGGGGTTGGTTATTCCTTAGCACTTAACCAGCGCTGGCAGCGGGCTTCGTCTGTTACCGATAACACGGCAACCTGCTGTACGGCAGGGCTTAATGTCAGCGTTAAGGTGAGTAAGCGGTCTTTACGAAACAGGCTAAGTGACACTACGCTGTTAGGCGGATAACGCTTTAACAGCTGTGGCCAGCTTAGTGTGCTGATTTTACGCTGGTTGAGTGCCAGCAACTGATCGCCCGCCATAATACCAGCCTGATGGGCACTGCTGCCATGGTAT
This sequence comes from uncultured Rheinheimera sp., assembly GCA_964511675.1. GTDB lineage: Bacteria > Pseudomonadota > Gammaproteobacteria > Enterobacterales > Alteromonadaceae > Alishewanella. The sequence goes on along the minus strand of CAZEGA010000058.1, from coordinate 4,577 downwards.
ACCTGGGTTACCTGTAATAAGCCATTTACCGGCTTGCTCTGCATACCGATAAAGCTGCCGCTGTCCGCAGTCGCGCCGCCCAGATCATCACTGTGCTGCATGGCACGCAGGCTGAGGCTTAACCCCAGCTTCGGCAGCAACTGTTGCAGCGGTAAAGGCCGGGTATTATGTATCCAGTTGTCACATTGTATTGCCAGCTGCGCAAAACCAAGCTGCTGTAATGTCAGCTGCAGGGCGTTATCCGGCGTGCCGGTAGCCAGGTAGTTTTGCCATAACCGGCGTACCACGGCATCCAGCTGGCTGCCGCTGTCTGTTAATTCTGCCTCCAGGCATAACGCCAGCAGCGCTCCTTTGGCGTAATAACTGACCACCGCATTAGGTGCATTTTCATCTTGCTTATAAAACTTGGTCCAGGCGGTAAAACTGCTGTCGGCCAGGCTCTGCCTGCTGTCGCTTGGGTTACGTGTAACGCGTGAAATCAGTTTTTCCAGCGTGCGGATATAGCACTCAGTACCAATCAGGCCGCTACGTACCAGGGCCAGATCATCATAGTAAGAGGTAAACCCCTCGTACAGCCACAGTTGTGGAGTGTATTGCTCGCTGCCAAGCTTATACGGTTTAAAGCAGGCCGGTTTTAACCGTTTTACCCACCAGGTATGAAAATACTCATGGCTGCACAGGGCCAGCAGTTCCTGATAGCTGTCATCAATATCGGTAATGTCGCTGTCTGGCCGTGCTGGTATAGGCAGTGAGTAACGGTCACTGAGCAGCAACGTTGAGTTCATATGCTCCAGGCCGCCATAGCCTTCCTCGGTGAGCCACAGCAGGAACCAGTAGCTGGGTAAATCTGGCGGCAGGCTGCCAAAGACCAATGCTTGCTGCTGGCAAATCCGTGTAAGGTCGGCAGTAAAGCGGGGCAGATCGGTTAGATTATCGCCGGTGAGCACCAGATAATGTGGTATGGCAGCCACGTAAAACTCTGCGACAGAAAGCTCCCCTGCCAACAGCGGGCTGTCAATCAGGCTGGCGTAGTCGCTGGCCGTGTAAATACCAAAGCCGAGCCATGGTGTGTGTTCTGACGGCGTAAGCCCGGTGGCAACCTGCCAGTGTTGGCAAAGCGTTGCCGTGGGTTTATTCAGTTCCAGCTGGTGGGGCAGATGCTGCAGGTTACTTACCGCCAGGCATAGGCACGCCGGGTTCAGTACCGCGACTTCATCATCTACATAGGCGGCACGCACTGACAAATCATAAGCATAGATCTGATAGCACACTGTTACTGTGTGCTGGCGGCAGTCTAGCTGCCAGCTCTGTTTATCCAGTTGTTGCAGCAGCAAAGGTCCTGCGCTGTCACCGGCACTGATAGCGGTAATATTGCGGGCAAAATCCCTGATCATATAGCTGCCGGGGAGCCAGGCGGGCAGGCTGAGCTGATGCCGGGCGGATGTTGGCGTAAAACGCAATGTTACTGCAAGCAGATGCCCGCCGAGATCGGTGATATCAATCTGGTAAAACACCGCTTGTGTCATAATTGCCTTTGCCTGCACTGAGTTGCCGTATTAAGCTGACTATTATGCCGCTAAAAGCAGATAAGGAAAACGATATGGCAGTGGAAACGGTATTCAGTAAAGCAGCAATACCCGTTGTCTTTACACAGCACACTGTTGCAATTGCAGTATAGTCTTATAGAATCCGCCTCCTGCAGCAGCTAACCCGAGCACAGTTATGACAAATGAAGCATTGATCGCCAAACGTATGGAACATGCGGTAACCCGCGTGACCAAAACGGTATTCCCCGGCCGCACTAACCACCATAACACCCTGTTTGGTGGCGAAGCACTGGCCTGGATGGATGAAGCCGCCTTTATTGCCGCCACCCGGTTTTGTCGTAAACCTCTGGTGACGGTCTGCTCTGACCGGGTTGATTTTAAAGAATCCATACCGGCCGGCACTATCATAGAACTGGTCGCCCGCGTTGAGCATGTCGGTCGTACCAGTATCCGGGTGCATGTCGATATCTTTGTTGAGCATATGTATGACGATGATCAGCACAAGGCTATCTCAGGCAACTTTACCTTTGTTGCGTTGGGGCCAGACCGCAAACCCACACCGGTACTGGGCTAAGTGTGGTGGCCGCAACGCTAAATGCGATTAATGTCTGGCGCGGTACGGCAAGTGCTACAGGCAGGGGTAGCAGATTTGGTTATAATCGGGCATTCTGTTTACCCTGCGGGTTGGTATTTTGAAGCGCATATTTGAAGACAGAACCCGCCAGTTCTGGATACTGCATACATTAGGCTGGCTTGGCTTTGCTATTGTTAATTACCTGAATTCTCTGGTGCTGGAAACGCGCGACGCCTATGTGATAGTCGTCGTGCTTGATGCCTATATCGGCTGGCTGGTAACTATTCCGCTGCGTTATGCTTACCAGCGGATCTGGCACTGGGCGCCGTGGAAGCTCGCCCTGACCGTATTACTGCTTGCCGCGCTGGTTGCCGCACTGTGGACAGCGGTGCATAACTTTAACTACTGGGAAATTTATAAGCATGGTGGCCGGCCGCAAGACTGGCTGAAGTACGTGCGGGATACGCCCTTTGCATTTTACGTTATGCTGAGCTGGAGCGGTTTGTATTTCGGTATTAAGTATTACCAGACATTACAGCAGGAAAAACAAAAATCGCTGACGGCCACCAATAAAGCCCATGAGGCGCAGCTGAAAATGTTGCGTTATCAGCTGAATCCGCATTTTTTATTTAATACGCTAAATGCCATCTCAACGCTGGTATTGATTAATGAAACCGATACCGCTAATAAAATGGTCACCAGACTTAGTGACTTTTTACGCTATTCGTTGTACAAAGATCCCATTAACAAAGTGCCGCTGGAGCAGGAGCTTTACGCTGCCAGATTGTATCTGGAAATTGAGCGGGTGCGTTTCTCTGAACGTTTGTCCATTGTATTTGATATTGAGCCGGGTACAGAAAAAGCGCTGCTGCCCAGCCTTATTTTGCAACCACTGATTGAAAACGCGATTAAGTACGCAGTGGCCAGCCAGATCAATGGCGGTGAAATTGCTATTACGGCCAAAAAATTTGGCCACGATTTATTGCTGGAAGTGGCCGATAACGGCCCCGGCATGACCATTACCGATGGCTTGCCCAAAAGCAGCGACAGCGGTGTCGGGCTGGTGAATACCAAAGAGCGGCTGGCGGCATTATACGATAATGACTTTGCCCTGGTACTGACACATAATCAGCCTCGCGGCCTGAAAGTGAATATCAGGCTCCCATTACAATTAGAAAAAACGGAACAGGAACATGCTTAAGGTTATAGTAGTTGATGATGAGCCGCTGGCCCGTAAAGGGATGCTGGTCAGATTAAAGGAATTTTCCGGGCTTAACGTCATTGCCGAGTGCAGTAATGGTGAACAGGCGATTGAAACTATCAGCCAGTTGCAGCCGGATTTGGTTTTTCTCGATGTGGAAATGCCCGGCATGGACGGCTTTACCGTATTAAAACAACTGCAGCAGATGAACCTCCGTTTGCCTTATGTCGTGTTTGTTACCGCTTATGATCACTATGCGTTTAATGCCTTTGAAGTCAGTGCGCTGGATTATGTACTAAAGCCGGTTGAACCCGGACGGCTCAAACAAGCGGTGGAAAAAGCCCTGAAAATGTTTCAGGCGCAAGATTCGCAGCGACACAAGGGCCAGCTGGCTGAAGCGGTGGCGAAGCTGACCGGTGATGAAACCGGCAATATCCTGCAACGGCTGGACAATGCCGAGCCGGTGGTAAACGAGCGTTACCCGGATGCAATAAGTATTAAAGACAGTGGCGAGATTACCCGGGTGCCGGTCAGTGCCATAGAGTGGGTTGACGCCGCAGGGGAC
>CAZEGA010000058.1:0-680 GCA_964511675.1 uncultured Rheinheimera sp. | reverse complement strand
ATATGTGCATTCATACCCGGGACGGCCAGACCCATATACTGCGCCGCACGATGAAAGAGCTGGAGCAGGAGCTGGACCCGCGGCTGTTTGTCCGGGTGCACCGCTCTGCTATCGTCAACGTGCATACCATCGCCAAGTTGCAAATGCTCTCTAATGGTGAGCACCAGCTGATGCTGACGAACGGCCAGGCGGTTAAAGTCAGCCGCAGCTATAAAGACCGGGTAAAGCAGGTCTTCAGCCAGTGACGGCTAATCGCTGGCGATCTGTTGTTGCCAGCGCACCAGATAAGGATCGATTTGTTTTTGCCGCGCGCCGGTCTGTGCCAGAGGGTACAGGCAGGCCTGCTGGTTCACTTCGCCGGCCATCATCAGATGCGCACCAGCCACCAGTTGCTCTACTGCATAAGCCCCCAGTTTTGTTGCCAGAATGCGATCGGCCCCCACCGGTTTACCGCCACGTTGTATATGGCCAAGAATACAGGCCCGGCATTCGGTGCCAAGCTGGGCAGACAGTTCTTCCGCCAGGGCCGTAGTGCCGCCCGGGTAGCTGTTTTCTGCTACCACGATAATATAGCTGCTTTTACCACGTAATAACTGGGCATGCTGGATAGGGCCCAGCAGGGCAGACAGCCGGGCCTGGTTTACCGGGCCAAACTCCGGGCAGATGATCTGCTCTGCACC
>CAZEGA010000057.1:6232-14381 GCA_964511675.1 uncultured Rheinheimera sp. | reverse complement strand
GTATTACTGTGTGCCAGGCCAAGCTGGCTGGCGATAGCCCCGGCGGTAGCAGCATGATCGCCGGTGATCATCTTGACCCTGATCCCGGCCTGCTGGCAGGCCGCTATGGCGCTGATAGCCTCCGGCCGTGGCGGATCGATTAACCCTACCAACCCCAGCAGCTGAATATCAGTATGTAAATCCTGCTGGTTAAGCACCGTTTGCTGGCTGTGCAGCCATTTTACCGCCAGCGCCAGTACCCGCTGGCCGTCACGGGCTATATGTTCCACCGTCTGATGCCAGTGCGCAGTATCCAGCCCGGCAACAGTGCCTTCTGGTCCAAACACACTGTGGCACAGGGCCAGTACCGCTTCAGGCGCGCCTTTGATAAAGATATAACCCCGGCCCTGATGGTCGCTGTGTAAAGTCGCCATATACTTATGTGCTGCATCAAAGGGAATTTCGTCATGGCGCGGATACTCCGCCGTTTGCTGCTGACGGCTGAGATTGGCTTTTTCTGCCAGTACCAGCAGCGCCGCCTCCATCGGATCGCCCTGAATATGCCAGCTGTTTTCCCGTTCAGTCAGCCTGGCATCGTTACATAACAGCGCCGCCCGGCACAGCCAGTTAAGCTGTTCGCGGCACTCCGGCATACCGGCACCGCTAATGGCACCAACCGGGCTGTAACCACTGCCGCTGACGCTAAGCCGCTGCCCCGGCAACACAACCTGGCTGACCATCATTTCATTTAAGGTTAACGTGCCGGTTTTATCCGAGCAGATCACAGACACCGCACCCAGCGTTTCCACTGCGGGCAGGCGGCGGATAATGGCATTGCGCCTGGCCATACGGGTAACACCTATCGCCAGGGCTATGGTTAAAATGGTCGGCAAACCTTCCGGGATAGCCGCCACCACCAGGCTGACAACCGCCATAAACAGGTAGTTCAGCGGGTAGTCGCGCAGATAGCCCAGCGCAAACACCAGTACCGCCAGGGTTAGCACCGCAAAAGTCAGGTAACGGGCAAACTGCGCCATTTGCTGTACCAGGGGTGTTGTCATCAGCACCACATTACTGAGCATACGGTTGATCCGGCCCAGTTCAGTAGCCGTACCGGTGGCCACCACCAGGGCAACGGCGCGGCCCTGGGTAACCAGGGTGCCGCTGTAAACCATATTGCGCCGGTCTGCCAGTGCCACTGTGCCTGCCAGCGCTGCGCTATGTTTTGCCACCGCCACCGACTCACCGGTCAGGGCGGCTTCCTGCACCTGCAGGTTGTAGGCCTGCAGTAAACGCATATCGGCAGGTACCTTATCACCGGCTTCCAGTATTACAATATCGCCCGGCACCAGCATGGCCGCATCCAGCAATTCGGTGACACCGGCGCGCAGTACCCGCGCCCGGCTGGACAGCAAAGCCCCTATGGCATGCAGCGCTTTTTCTGCCTGACCTTCCTGCACAAACCCAATAATGCCGTTAACCAGCACCACGGTAAGAATAACGGCCATATCCAGATACTCTGCCAGTATCGCTGCCAGCACAGCAGCCACCAACAGTACATAGATCAGCAAGTTATTAAACTGACGCAAAAAACGCCGCCAGGCCGGAACCGGCGGCTGCGCCGGTAAGCTATTATGGCCATATTGCTGACGCGCCTGTATAACCTGCTGTGCACTGAGGCCCTGCTGTTGCTGCACAGCAAACTGCCGGCACAGCGTGTCGGTATCTTGCTGATGCCATAACGGCGTATCGGTTCCGGACATAGTTATCCCCTGCATAGCTCTATACAGGATTAACCTTAGCAACAGCAGCGGCACAAGGTGCTGCGTCAGATCAACATCATGCTGTATTCACGGTTTTTAACAAACAACCAGCCCGGCTATTTACAGCCAGGCCGCTGCGGCATAGCCGATCGCCACTAACAGTACCGCAAGTACTGCGGCGGCGGGTGATACCCAGCGCGGCACCCTGCTGACATAGGCAGTAAAGTCAGCGGCAAACTTCTGCTGCATATAGCGCTCTTCCGGCCGGATCTGAAAACGATTGATATACAGTACAAAAACCGGCACTAACAGAAACGGCAGATAATGTTGCAGGTAACACGCCCAGCCAAGCAATAGCAGCAGAAAACCAAGGTACATCGGGTTGCGGCTGAGCCGGTAAACCCCGGACACCACTAAAGATGCTGACTTGTCAGGGCAGCGCGGGTCTACAGTCGTGCTGGCCTGTTTAAATTCATACACACCCAGCAGGGCAAAGGCGGCGCCTGCCATAATAAACCCCATAGCTAAACCGCCGGCAACCGGCACAGTTACCGCCAGAGACGGCACAGCAAACGCCAGCGCCCACATCATCATTGCCACGATAAGCACCAGCACCACAGGGGGCAGCCGAAGTTCAAGCTTTTGCACAGTTGACTCCTTAACCACAGGCCGTTATATGCCAGCGAGCATAACACAGCGCCATGTACTTATGCAGGCGGTGCCTGCCCAGCACCGCTTAATGCTGATTATGCAATGGCCTGTTCTCTTATCAGCTCCTGCTGCAAGGCGTTGGCAGCGCGTTGCAGTTGCAAAAACAGCGCGCTGTCTTTCACCAGTTGGTATTGTAGGTCAAACACCTGGTGAAAATTCGGCACCGACACTGTACCTGCCAGCCTGGCGCCCATAAAAGGCGCGGCTTTTACGGCGGCCTGCAGCACGCTTTGCGCCCCGCCCGGCCCCGGCGCGGTGGCAAGAAACAGCGCCGGTTTATGCTGAAAAATATGCCTTTGGCTGCGCGAGGCCCAGTCATATAAATTTTTAAAGGCTGCAGTAAAAGTGCCGTTATGTTCAGCAAATGACACGATAATCCCGTCAGATTCGGCAATACGCTGCAAAAATGCAGTTACCTGCGCCGGTGCGCCAAGCTGTGCCTCGCGCTGCTCGCTGTATATTGGCAGTTCATAGTCATCAATATTCAGTGTTGACACCTGCGCCTGTGGCAGCAAGCGGGCTACACTAAGCGCCAGTTGCTGGTTAATCGATTGCCGGTTATTACTGGCAGCAAAAGCGAGAATGTTCATACCCCCTCCTGTTGTGGCACGTCACGGTTTAAATTACGCTCGGCCGGCATATCACTTAAATATTCGACAAACTCCACTTCAAAGCCGGCCGGGTCAACAAAATACACATTTTTACGATAGGGCTCATCTGCACCAGGTTTGGCGATAACATAGCCAGCGCTTTGCAACCGGGTAATCACCGCAGCAAGGTTATTGGTGACATAGGCAAAATGCGCCAGGCCTACACTGTGCCCCTGCAGTTTACGGTTCTGCCCCTCGCCATGATCGCTCAGCGCCAGATAATGATAATCATCGCCAAAATGCAACCATTTACGCGGCTTGCCATACCATTCGCCATGCCCCTGATCGCGAATGCGCCAGTGTGGAAAGGCGGCGCGGTAAAAATGCAGCATGGCGTTAAGATCACTTACTACCAGATTAACGTGCTCTAAATACATAACAACTCTCCTTGCATTGATTCGGCAGGCAGGTTAAAACCTCAACTAAAGTTGAGGTAAAGCCTTTTTTTGACCCAAACACAAAGAAATTAAGGAGTAACACATGACAGAGGCAAGCTGGAGCGTCGGGCGTGTGGCAAAACGCTGTGGTATTAATGTCAGCACGCTGCATTTTTATGAGCAAAAAGGCCTGATCAGAAGCTGGCGCAATGCTGGCAACCAGCGGCGTTACAAGCCAGAGGTCTTAAGGCGTATTTCGGTCATTAAAGCGGCACAGAAGGTAGGTATCAGCCTGGACGAAGTCAAGCAGGCGTTTTTATCACTGCCGGATAACCGCACACCAACCGTAGCAGACTGGCAGCTGTTATCAAAAAACTGGCAGCAAATGCTGGATGCCCGTATTGCCTACCTGCAAAAGCTGCGCGATTACCTGACCGGCTGTATTGGCTGTGGCTGCCTGAGTATGAGCAAATGCCCGCTGTATAACCCGGACGATATGCTCGCAGCCCGCGGCACCGGGCCGGTGATCCTGGATCAGCCAGAGCAACAGGTGCTGTCTGGCGAATAATCCGGCTAAACTGAACGGTGTTTGTCGCAGGTACTAATATCTGCCGCTGTATTTGCCCGTAACCGGTTTTTATGAGTATGCTGTGTAAAACCGGCAGCCGGAGAAACAGTATGATTTTACTTAGCTATTTTGAACCGGAAACCAACAGCTGGTGTAATTGCAGCGTGACACAGTTACCGGCGCAATTACCGGCCGATGCCCGCTTATGGATAAACCTGAATGCGGCCAGCCAGCAAGAGCAGCAACAGATCCTGCAGCGCTTTGCCATAACAGCAACCCTGGCCGAAGATTTCAGCCGTGAGCGCCATCCGCCCAAGCTGGAAGGCCAGACAGAGTTTACCCTGCTGATCCTGCGCGGCTATGCCGATGCCGATTTCAGTGAATACACCCGTAGCGCCCAGGTTAACCTGTTATATTCAAAGCAGGTTTTAATCAGCAAAATACAATGCCATAACCCCGAGTTGTTAAAGCAGCTGGAACCCCAGCGACTGCCGGGGCAAGGCAGCAATATTGCCGACTGGATCAAGCAGTTTATTCTGGCGGTGTCCGGCAGTTATCTGCAAAAACTGATTAACTTTGAAGACGAACAGAGCGAGCTGGAAGATGTTATGCTGTACAGCGGTAACGACGAGAAAATGGCCCTGATTATGCGCTACCGCTCAGTGCTGCGGAAAATAAACCGTAATCTGGCTTACCAGAAAGACATCTTTTCTGACGCGTTATACGAAGCGCAAAGCCCGTTATTACGCCAGTTCAGCAGCACTGAAATGCGTGATTTCTATGAGAAGTTTGAACGGCTGCACAGTATGACCGATATGTACTACGATCAGCTCAGCGACCTGGTACATAGCTATATGTCTACCACATCGCACCAGATTAACGAACGGATGAAAGTACTGACCATGGTTAGCACCATTTTCATACCACTGACATTTATTGCTGGTATATACGGAATGAACTTTATTTACATGCCAGAGCTGCAAATGCCTGATGCCTATTTTATTGTGTTAGCCGCCATGGCCACTGGCGGTATAACGGGCCTGATTTGGTTTAAAATACGCGGCTGGTGGTAATGCCGCCTCAGGCTAGGGAGTAGTAAATGGCTGAAAACCAACCGCTGGATATTGAAGAAATTGTACGCGACAGCTTTGATGAGAACGAAGCTGAGCATTTAACCGGCAAACTCAGTCAGCTGGAACCGGAAGAGATCGCCATGGCCCTGGAGGCCATGCCGGTAGAACAACGGGTCAGTACCTGGCTGGGGCTGCACCCGGATGATCAGATCGCCGCGCTGACCTATATGCGGGTAGACGCCCGTGACAATATTTTTAAACAGTTAGACGAAGCCCAGCTGCGCAGCCTGGTTGAAGGTATGGAAGTCGATGATCTGATCGAGCTGCTGGATGAACTGCCGCAGCGGATCTATGACTACGCCTGCTCCAGGCTGGATGAAAGCCAGCGCCGCTGGCTGGACACCGCACTGGCCTATGATGAAGACCAGTGTGGCCGTTACGCCGACCACGACATGCTGATCATCAATAAAAACGCCAGGGTACGTGATGCGATCCGGCTGTTTCGCCAGCTGGCCGACGATGCCGAGTACCATGATGCGTTGTTTGTGGTAGACAGGACCGGCCGTTACGTTGGCCTGGTACACGCTACCCGGCTGCTGGGGCTGGGCTCTCACCTGCCGGTAGAAACCGTGATCGATAACGACGCGCCGGTAGTTGAGGGCGAAATGGAACTGGACCAGGGCTCGGATATTGTTTCCCGCTCGGGCTACACTGCGTTGGCCGTGGTTGATACAGAAGGCAAACTGCTGGGCCGGTTATCTATAGGCGAAGCGCTGGAAAACGTGCGCCGCAGCCTGGAAGGCCAGTTTATGCATACCGCAGGTTTAGACGAGGAAGAAGACTTGTTTGCCCCGGTATTTGACAGCGCCAAGCGCCGCGCGCTGTGGCTGGGCGTTAACCTGGTTACCGCGTTTCTTGCCGCCAATACCATAGGGCTGTTTGAAGCCACGCTGGCAGAGGTAGTGGCGTTAGCGGTGCTGATGCCAATAGTGGCCAGTATGGGCGGTATTGCCGGCAGCCAGACCTTAACGCTGATTATCCGTGGCCTGGCGCTGGAGCAAATCACGCCACAAACGCATATGACATTACTGCGTAAAGCACTGGGTATAGCCGCCCTTAACGGGCTGTTATGGGGCATGGTCATCGCCCTGCTCACTTATATCTGGTTTGATAACTGGATTATCTGTGTGGTTATCGGGCTGGCGGTTATTATTAATATTGTTGTTGCGGCATTCGCCGGTGTCATCATTCCTATCTGGATGAAAAAGGTAAAAATTGACCCGGCGCTGGCGGGCTCGGTTGTACTGACAGCCATTACCGATATGACAGGGTTTTTCGTTTTTCTCGGTTTGGGCTCATTACTGTTACTGACGTAAAAAGCAAGCTGATTATTTTGCGCTGGCAGCAGTATTGTTGCTGCCAGCAGCAACAGACACTTTTACAATAGCATCAGGTGTTATCGCTTATCGGAGAGCGCATGAAAATTGCGATTTTATCGCGCAATGCAGAATTGTATTCCACCAAACGGCTGGTGGAAGCGGCCACAGGGCTGGGCCACCAGGTGCAGGTGATCGACCCGCTGGCCTGCTATATGAATATTAACCGCAACAATTCGTCTATCCACCATAAAGGCCAGGTGCTGGAAGGCTTTGATGCCGTGATCCCGCGCATTGGCGCTTCCATTACGTTTTACGGTACTGCCGTGCTGCGCCAGTTTGAAATGATGGGCGTCTACAGCCTGAATGAATCGGTTGCCATCAGCCGGGCCCGCGATAAATTACGCAGCATGCAGCTGCTGGCACGCCAGGGCATAGGTTTGCCGGTTACCGGCTTTGCCGATAAACCGGGCGATATTCCGGATTTAATTGAGATGGTTGGCGGGGCGCCGCTGGTGATAAAACTGCTTGAAGGTACCCAGGGTATCGGCGTGGTACTGGCAGAAACCCGCACTGCTGCTGAGAGCGTAATAGAAGCCTTTATGGGCTTAAATGCCAATATCCTGGTGCAGGAATACATTAAAGAAGCCAATGGCGCAGATATCCGCTGCTTTGTTATCGGCAATAAAGTGGTCGCAGCGATGAAACGCCAGGCCAAAGCCGGCGAGTTTCGCTCCAACCTGCACCGCGGCGGCACCGCCACTGTGGTGCGGCTGACCAAAGAAGAGCGCAGCACGGCAATACGGGCGGCCAAAACCATGGGCTTAAATGTGGCAGGGGTGGATTTACTGCGCTCAAACCATGGCCCGGTGGTGATGGAAGTTAACAGCTCGCCGGGCCTGGAAGGCATAGAGGCCGCCACCGACAAAGATATTGCCGACCTGACGATACTGTTTCTGCAACAACAGGTCGCCCGCCATAAAAGCCGGCGTAAACTGAACACCAAAGGAACCGGCTGATGCAAAACAGCACCCGAGCCCCTTTTACCCTGGGTAACAGCAGTATTCCTCCCGGCAGCCGCGCTGTGGTGGATATCCCCTTTGGCAAACTGTATACCCATACCGAGCTGAATATAGGTGCCCATGTGATCCACGGCCGTAAGGCCGGCCCGGTACTGCTGGTTACCGCCGCGCTGCATGGTGATGAAATTAATGGTGTCGAGATCTGCCGCCGCCTGCTGAAACTGCCGCGGCTGAGCCAGCTTAAAGGCACCCTGGTTGTCGTACCTATAGTTAACACCTACGGTTTTGTGCAGCAATCCCGTTACCTGCCAGACCGGCGAGATTTAAACCGCAGCTTTCCCGGCAGTGAAAAAGGCTCGCTTGGCAGCCGGATGGCGTTTCAGTTTACCGATAAAATCCTGAAAAACTGCAACCATGTCATAGATTTACATACTGGCGCCATTCACCGTTCCAACCTGCCCCAGGTACGCGCCAGCGCGAAAGATAAAGTCGCCCTGCGTATGGCAGAGGTGTTTAACGCCCCGATGATTATTAAAGCCGCCAGCCGCGAGGGTACTATGCGCGGCACCGCCAACAACCTGGGTATCCCCATTCTGCTGTATGAAGCCGGTGAAGCACTGCGTTTTGATG
>CAZEGA010000057.1:0-6222 GCA_964511675.1 uncultured Rheinheimera sp. | reverse complement strand
ACGCGGTATTCTTAATGTGATGACCGATCTGGGTATGCTCAGGGCCGGCCGGCGGAAACCGGCCACTAAGTCATTGTTTTCCAAGAAAAGCAGCTGGGTCCGTGCCGAACATGACGGTATAGCCCGCTATTATGTCGGCCTGGGCCAGATAGTCAAAACCGGCGATACGCTGGCGCATATTTATTCACCCTATTCTGATTTTGAAGTTGCCGTTACGGCCACCTTTGATGGCATTGTCATTGGCCGCAATAACCTGCCGCTGGTAAACGAAGGCGAAGCACTGTTTCATATTGCCGAAGTCAGCTCGCTCTCTGAAGCCGAGAAAACCCTGGATGCAATTAACGATGAAGTGGATAACGCTATGCCGCCGGTACTGGGCGAAGAATATGGCGTGGTTTAGTCTGGGTTACTCTTTTAGTGCCACCACATCGTAGGGTTTCAGGGCCGGAACGCGCTGTTGCAAATGCTGTTCAACCTGATCCAGCTCCTGCATTCTGCTACAAAACAGCGCTGATTTCTCTTCCATTTCCACTACCTTGGCATCCAGGCCCAGGTTAATTCTGTCAACCAGCTGGCCCACCGATTGCCATTCCTGGTTATCTGAGCGTTCAAAATTACTGTCAGAGTGACGCAACGCATCACGCAGGGCACCCCAGACCGCCCCTACAGTGTGCCTGGCCAGGTTATCCAGTTGCGGCTTAAGTTCACCATTGAGGAAATAATCCAGCTCATTCAGGCTCTGCGGTGCCAGATAAAAATGCTCATTGGTGCGGACAAAACGTGACATCCACTGAAACGTGGTTTCACGCACCAGTTCACGCCATTCGGCCTGCTGTGCTTTACTGCCCACCCCGGTAAACATGGCTTCTACGCTGGATAAACCCAGTTCAACACCGTCTACGGCAATGCTGACAATCTCAGGTACAAACTTGCGTAAATCCTGGCTGTACTGCTGTAACAGTACGGTATCGGCCTCTGACAGGGTTATCCATTCGCCGCGGATAAATAATTGCTTATCGGCGTTAATCTGCACGTGCGTACGGTTATGCTGCAAAATACGGATGTGATCAGGCGCAATAATAATACCGTGCACAAATGCCATATTGCACTCAGCAGCCTTACCGGCAAAAGGCAGCAGCACGGCAGCGATAAATACTGGTAAAAATTTCACAGTGTCAGATCCAGGTTATCATTGCGCTAAGCTTACGCCAACGCCTGACGTAACACAGCCGGATGCACCGCATGATACAGGCCGGTTATCGCTAATAGCATCAGAAGAAGGGTTCTATCGCCGGGCTGCCATCCACCAGCAGGATCTTGGACGGACCGTATTCGCGCCGGCTGCGGATTAAATCTTTACCAAAATGTACTTCCACTGCGGAAAAAAGTTGCTGGCGCACCACTATTATGGCTTCAGACAGTTTTTGCTGGCGCTGCTGTTCCAGTTGTTTCACATCAGCAATCAGGGCCAGCGCTATGGTTCTGTGTTCTTCAAACTCTGCCGCCAGTTCCTGGCGCCGGGCATCCATCTGGGCATTACCTTCAATTTTTTTCAGCTTATCCAGCTGTTCCCGAATATCCTGCATGTCTCTTTTCGTCGCACTGACGCTGGCCCGCAATACATCCTGCTTTTCTGCGATCGGATCTGCCATGCGGTTTAATTCGATCAGTACATTGCTGCTGGACGGCGCACCCAAATTACCGGTATAGATGCCGTAATCCAGATAAAAGTAACCGCCGATAACCTTGCCATTAGGGTTATCTTCCGGCCCGGCATACACCTTTGCCGCCGACACCGCACAATGCATGATTTGCTTACTGATATAAATATTGCCTTCTGCTGCAAACCTGGCGTATTGCGCCAGATTACACTGGATATCCCCTTTGGCTTTAAGCTCGGTGCTGTAGGTGCTGTCTTTTTCTGCCGAGGCTATCTGGTGCCCGATAATCGAGCCGCCAACATTAATATCACCACCGGCTTCAATTAACGTGCCCTCGACAAAGCCTTTGACAAACACATTGCCCCCGGCAATCACCTTCATGCCTTCGGTAACATCGCCATTGACCACCACAGAGCCTTTGAAAATAATATGGCCGGTAGCTAAATCGACATTTTTCACCGTAAAGACTTCATCAACAGTGGCACCATGTTCAATCATCCGCGGCAAGCCATCCCGCGCCGCCAGCACAAGGTCCGGGTCCTGTGGCGCTAACTCCACCCCATCAGCCAGGTTCCAGTCAATCAGTTGTCCGGGTACGGCAGGGATCACGGTGCCGGTTACCGTCATACCGTCTATGCCGGCCGTTGGCGGATGCCGCCGTACCAGAGCTTCCCCCGGCATAACGGCAGGGATCACGCCAAAATCGCGTAAATCGGCTTTATCGTCAGACTCCACCACCGGCCGGTTACGCCGGCTTTGCATTTCCGCAATTAACGGCTCAAAGCGGGAGTCTTCACCATGCTTGACAGCCCGGCCCCGGGCTATCACCAGTTTTACCCGGCTGCCAGGTTCCGCTTTGCTGGCATGGCTGACCAGCTTAATAACGTGGTCTTTGCTAAAACCGAACACAATACCGGCTTCCTGCGCCCCTTTAACCAGAGCATTCGCTGAAACCGGCGCTCCGCCCCAGGCTGCAGTGATAACCGCATCGGCAGAGCTTTGATCCTCGGCAATTTCAAAACTCAGCTCAGCATCTTTCTTCTCGGCAATGCGGTAAGTAAGTGGTGTACCTTCCGGTTTGAGTTGTTCTTTTACTTTTTGCTGGAGTTGCTGGTACTCGACCAGCAGATTGGTGATTTGATCCTGAATGATCAGGCAGCGGCCAAAGCCCGCCTGCTGTAATCCGGCATTAACATCATGAGCGCTTAACGCGTCCAGGGTAACAGGCACGGTTATTTTTATACTGTTATTGCGCTCGGTAAATTGCATAGGGCTTCACATGTTAAGGTTACTGCACTAAAGCCTATCTACTGAAACAAATAACCGGCCTAAAGGCAAGTCCTGCATGAGATAACTCAGCAAGTTCATGCCCGATGCTCAGATATAATTTTCCTGATGGATACGAATAAACAGCTCTGTACCCTGTTTACTGTAATCCACTTTATACTCTTTGTTGTTCATCGCCTGAATAAACAGCAGTGTTTTGGCTTCGCCAAACACGTCAGAACTGGAAATATCAACGACTTCCATATAACGCTCTTTGGCCTCGGCCCGGTTTGCCGGTACTGATTCGGTAAAAGGTTTAACACCATGCCGGGTAACCACTACCACAGGATCGCCATCATCGTTAACAATCACTAAATCCAGCTTTTTATTTTTGTGGATCAAAGTATTACGGCCACTTACCAAAAACGGTTTTTCGTAATTATTCATTCACTGCCCTGCATTACATTAAATATTGCCAATATTATGATACAGACACTCTGTAGTGTCTAGGTTACTGTATTACGTATTAATTGTAGCCTGCACTGATTAATTTGCTGACATAACTGCTGCGCCTCTGCCCCGTTCAGGCTAACCGGAACAAAAACATCAAAACCGGTTGCCTCTGCCAGGCGCTGCATACGCCAGCCGAATGCCGCTTTAATACCATTGTAGCGCCCGGATGCGGTACTGAAATGTTCACTTTCGCTGAGCAGTTCTGTTGCACAGCGGCCGTCAGCACAGGCCTGACGCACCGCTTCAAGATACAGGGCCCGCTGTTCTGTCATCAGGCGCACGGCCAGTCGCAGGGGTAAGCGCTGTAAAAAGCCGTCATAGTCTGTCAGCTTAAAAGCAATATATGCCATCTGCTGTTCGTTGAACCGGGGCACGCCACTGTATAAAAAACTCTGCCAGGGTAAATACCAGCTACCACGTTGGTGATAGTAATGCACCCCTTCATTGTCATACTGTAAAAAGTATTTAGGTTCGGCCAGTTTGGCCCAGCCGATAAAGATCCCCAGTGCCGCAGCAACCAATAATACCGCATACCACCAGCTTAACTGCTCAAGCCAGGGTAACGCAGTTAACAGCAGCAACATCAGGGCAGTGCTGCCCAGCAGCAGCTTTGCTCCGCCCCGGCTGGCGTCACCTTGTATTTGCACTGGCTGCATCAGTACGTCCTCATTCGTTTTACAACAGGGTAAAGCATCGGTTTGCCCGAAGTCCGGGCTGATTATGACGATATGTTGTCAGTTAAGTACACCAATATCCGCTTTTCAAGCGACCAATGCCGCCGCCATTGCGATAACAGGAAAGCTAAAGCGCGGTTTATTCCATACAATAAGGCAGGATTTTAAAATAGCCGGTACACGGGGTTAGCGTGGCAAAATTACATTCAAAGTTAATCTGGGCAATACTGATTGCCCTGTTGGTATTTATCGCTTATCTGTACTGGATGCCGGGGCAACAACAGGATGCCCAGCGCAGTGCGCCTGTGGTCGCTGTAGCCACGGCAAAGGTTGAGATCAAACCGATGATCCGCAGTGTAAATGCGCTCGGTACCGGTATTGCCAATAACTCCATTGCGCTGATTACCCCTACCAGTGACTTTATTACCGAACTGAATATACGCGAAGGCAAAGCCGTAAAACAGGGTGATGTTATCGCTCGTTTGCACGATGTGCAGGAGCGAGCCAGAGTGACCGAACTGGAAGGTGTGCTGGATGAGCAGAAACGGCAGCTGAACCGGCTGAAAAACCTCGCCACTACGCAGGCAGCTGCGCAATCGCTGCTGGATGAGCAACAAACCAAGGTCAGTACCACGCTGGCACAGCTGGATATTGCCAAAGCCCAGCTGGCCGAAATGACCATAGCGGCCCCGTTTTCCGGTTACCTCGGTTTACGGCAGGTGAGTGTTGGTGCCTATATCAGCAGCGGCACTGTCATTACCACCCTGGATGATTTAAACACCTTGCGCGTGGCTTTTAGCGTGGCAGAGCATTACCTGGCCGATATTAATGTCGGTATGCCGTTGTCAGTCACCAACGCCGCTTATGGCAATATTCGCTTTTACGGCGCTGTCAGCGCCATAGACACCCGGATTGACCCGCTAACCCGCACTGTGACCGTACACGGCGCCCTGCCAAATGACGATCTGCGCCTGAGACCCGGTATGCTGTTAAATGTGCAGCTGGAACTGGATAACCGCATGGCAATGCAGATCTCTGAGCGCGCCCTGGTGCCACAGCAACAAAAGCAATTTGTCTATAAAGTGGCGGCAGACAACACGGTAAGCCAGGTAGAAGTAACCCTGGGCCAGCGCAACCCGGGCTGGGTGGAAATTCTCACCGGCTTACAGGAAGGGGACGAGGTCGTGGTGGAAGGCACACAGAAGCTGCGTTCTGGCCTGACCATTAACCGGATCGGAGGCTGATTATGTGGTTATCTGATACCTCGGTTAAGCGACCGGTCTTCGCCACTGTAGTCAATCTGTTACTGATGGTATTCGGTATTGTCTGTTTTACCATGCTGCCGCTGCGCGAATACCCGGATATAGATACGCCGATTGTCAGCATCAGCACCAACTACCCGGGCGCCTCGGCCGAAATAGTCGAATCCAAGATTACACAGTTACTTGAAGATCGTATCAGCGGTGTTGAAGGTATCAAAAACATTACCTCAACCAGCCGTAATGGCCGTTCCAATATCTCGATTGAGTTTAATATTGAGCGCGATATCGATTCTGCCGCAAATGATGTGCGCGACCGGGTATCCCGCGCCCTGAATAATCTGCCGGATCAGGCCGATCCGCCGGAAGTGTCCAAAGCCAGCGACAATGAAGACACCATTGCCTGGTTTGTATTAAACAGCGAAACCATGACCACACTGGAGCTGACCGATTACGCAGACCGCTATATTGTCGAGCGTTTTTCTGTTGTTGACGGCGTGGCGCGCCTGCAACTGGGCGGTGCGCGTGATTACGCCATGCGGATCTGGCTGAACCGCGATGCCATGGCGTCGCGTGGGGTTACGGTACAGGATATAGAAAACGTACTGCGGGCAGAAAACGTTGAATTGCCGGCCGGTAATATAAAATCCCACGACCGCGATTTTACCGTGCGGGTTGAGCGCAGCTATAAAACCCAGCAGGACTTCAGCCGCCTGGTGATCAAACGTGGTGCCAATAATTATCTGGTACGGCTGGGCGAAGTGGCCGACGTGCTGTTAACCGCTGAAAACGAGGAAAGCGAATTTCGCGGTGACGGTAAAAACCTGCTCGGTATCGGCATTATTAAAC
>CAZEGA010000056.1:8788-14511 GCA_964511675.1 uncultured Rheinheimera sp. | reverse complement strand
ACCAGAGCCAAGGTTAAGAGAAACGCAATTACCAGAGTGATTCCGGGAAACTCCCTGAATCCATTTTCCCCGCTCAAAAATACCTGCTTGCATAGCCTTAATCTCCTTTAGCCCGGGCCATGTTCTGAGCGCTATTGGGTAAACGTACTGGACTGAGCAGGAGACGAAGCGGCTGGGTGAGCGCAACACAGATCGGCAAAAAGACTACATTCACAAAACAGACGGCATTGGTAATTACCAGCAGATAGGCTTAACATTTTGATAGTCGAATCGAACGAACGGGCATATATCATGGATATCATTAACAGCGAATCAGGCCAAAACAAACTTCGGCAGTTTACTGCTAAAAGCACAGACAGAGCCGGTGCAAATTAACAAAACGGCAAACCGGTTGCGGTTGTTATATCGGCGGATGAATACGACGCTATGCATGATGTCATGGACAAAGTTAAGCTGCAAATGCGGGCGGATGCCGCAGAGGATGAAAAAAATCTGGTAGATGGGCCGGAATTTTTCAGAAAGCTAATGGCAGGGGAGTATCTTGATACAGTATAAAATCACGACGGAATCAACACGCGACTTGTTGTAATTGGCGTGCTGGGTGCGGATATGCTACCAAAGCAGCATCTAAACGGGCGCCAAACAACAGTATAATCCCGGAACGTTCCCGGTCTTAATCCTCTTTGGCTCTCCGTCAATCAGCTGCGCCCAATGCCGGGCGATACGTTTCAGGTATAAACCGCTACGGCCCTGGTTTTTAACGCTATTTTATAGAGGATAAGCCAGATTTTGAGATTGCTGTGTTACCTGTATATCCCTCTGCACAGCAACAGCAAGCATCAGGCTTAACGTTCAGGAAAACGCAGTTTTATTTTCATTCAGACGTGCTCATATTTTCATTTGGCCGAATCTTTACTTACACTTGGCCGAAGATAAACTTTCATTTGGCCGAAGTTTTATTTACACTTAGTCGAGGCATGCTTGCTTTGGCTGATAGAAATAAAACCATGATTATTCCACTGTATCAACGCTTTACCGAAGATCCGCTGCGCGAAGTACTGCAGGACTCAGCTGTTGCTTTTCTGGCAACCATACTTCATCCAGCCAGCAATACTTCCCCAGGCCAAATGCGGTTTCTTTTCCCAAATGCAGCCATTGCCCCAGATAGACAAAAGGTAATAATTCTGCCGGCACCTGATGTAAATACCAATGCCCAATCACTCCGCTCAATTTCATCTTTTGTTTTTGACGCGAAGAATAACGCTCCAGCTCTTTCCAGCTCAAACGACGTTCATCCAGAACCTGATCGGCTAAGACATTTAGCCTGTGGATAACATCCAGCGGGTAAGTCTGCGGATTGTGTTGCTGCACCTGAAAGGTGATCCGACGGATCAGGTTACGCAAAAATATGCTGGCAGTGATCTCATGCGGGCCAGCTATTTTACCTCGCTGTTGCAGGCGCAAAGGTGTTTGTAGCTGTAAATGCACATCCTGCGGCTTAGAAAACTCAGGCAATACCAGCACAGTGTCATGCTGAGCAATAGCCGGCTTATCTGCCCTATAAACTGTTGCGATATACCCATCTGGCAGGCAATGTTCAACCTTGATTAACTCAGCTTTGCCATCACCATTGCCCACACCCCGCAAAAATGCCCGCCGCCAGGCCAGAGTAATCAGCGACAATTCATTAAGTGCGCTACCTGTTAATACCATATCAAACGCCAGCTCCTCACCAACCGCATAAAGCCGCGCCGGGGCTAACGGTGCTTCAATAATATAAGGTACCGGCAGGTTTTTAATACCCCGGATATTTGAACCAGCAACATTGTGTTGATTATCCCGCTCAAAAATCAACGCATAGGGGCTTTGTAAAAAAAACGCTGTTCTGTGCTTTATATCCGCTGTACTTATCCCGCTTAACTGCATTAAGGCATGACCTAAAACACCGCGTAATGCCGAGCCGGCATAATCCGGCAAACGCAACGATTCTGTGATCCGAAAGCTGAAACGATAGCGGGCAATAGCAAAAGATTGCATACCAACTCCTGTTAATGAGCGCGGATATCAATAATATCCAGCGATAAATCCAGTAATGTCCAGGCTTTATCCGCCGTCAGTACGCAGGCTTTCAGCTCAAGCGCCAGTGCCAGGCAGGCCCGGTCGCCCAGCGATAGCCCTTTGCTGCGTGTTGTTTGTCGTAATACCCCGGCAGTGATGCCCTGGCTTTCGGTCAGGGGGCAGATTTCTATTCCCAGGGTACGCAATTGCTGGCCGATCTTCTCTGCGGCGGTGTGCTGTTCATCCACCAGTTTCGTCACCAACTCCGCCAGATTAACGGCACCTAATGCACAGGACTCACTAAACAGGCTGGCAACATAGCCACCACCAGGCTCTCCTTGCAGCCAGGCTAAAAGTGCCGAGGTATCGATCACATAGCGTGTCATACTAATTTCCCTTTGAAGTTGCCGCTTCCCTATCAGTCTCTGCCCGACGTTCTGCAATCAGTTCCTCTGCCAGTGAGCGCCCTTTGGCTACAGCTGGCATAGCGGCCAGGATCTCCTGCCGCATCTGTTCGATCCGTTTAGCTTTACTGGTTAATACCAACGAGTTTCCCTGCACTTCCACAATCAGTTGATCTCCCTGTTTAACCTGCAACAGCTCACGCAACTCCGCCGGTATGACAACCCTGCCACCTTGTGACACAGTAACAGCCTGCATGGTACAACCCTCAATTTATGACATATCACCAACACTATGGCACAACAATCAAACCTGGACAATTTAGTTCCATCGGTATGATTCACCCCGGCTCTCTCAGCGTAGCAATCGCATCTTGCAACTCCTTCCAGCGTTCTTTTTTGTTTGGTCGCCCCCATTCTTTGGTGGCACTGCTTTCCAGTAACTCCGCAGCAGCCAAACGGCTGCGTATTTCTGTCCAGGTTAATACTGTTTTTATAAACTCCAGTCGTGCAGGTGAAAAAGTACCGCTGGGATGAAAGTCACCTGCTGCTTTGGCCTGAGCCAATGCGTTACTGAAGCCATCAAGAATTGGTTGTGCCTGTTCCCACGCTCTGTCTTCCGGGCTGAGGGTTGCCAGGCGTTCAGCTTTAGCCTGTTCTTCAGCTAATGCTTGTGCTTTAGCCTGCATCTCTTGCCGCTGTTGGCGAGCCTTGGGATCTTCAGCCATAGCCCCATAGCCCACCGCTGTTTTTGCGCCAAAGCCACACCAGTTAAACGCATGTGCAAAGGCGTTTCCCAGCAGCACTTTCCAGGTTTCATTTGTTGCCAGTTCCGGGGCTGTCTGTTGCAACAGGGCCAGGTTGCACTGCACATAAAAGGTAAAACCAGAGCCGGGGGGGACGGTAAGAAAATGTATCGGGATGGGCTGCCCGGAATCGTGAGGTGATTGCTTGCCCTGATAATAGTGTCCCTGATGTGGTGTCATAATTTCAACTTGCAAGCTATCGCCTTTTATTTGTGGCATCACGTCCCAGAAACTCAAAGCGCCACGCTGGTGGTTGTGATCGCCATCTTTACTTTCCAGACCAAACAAAGCGGTGATGGCTCGTTCATCCCAGCCATGCGCTTCTCCCCATTCAGGGGATGCCAGCTCACGCGCTGCCTGGCGCAGTACGCCTTTTACACCGCTGCCCGGCAAATAAGGCAGGCCGTAGGGGTTAAGAAAAGCAAAACCATTTTCAGTCGGGTGTTCATTGCCAAGGCCGGTGGTGAAAGGAGCCGTAGAGACAGCATCCAGTTGCAGGGCATCTGTACCGGCAACCATAGCATTAAACCCGGCTTGTTGACGCGCAAACAGCGCCGCCATAACTGCCTTATCATGATCATTCAGCCTGCCAGCCCGTTTCAGCGGTTCAACTGTTTCTTTTTCCTTGGCAAAACTGCTGCTCCATATTTGCAGATACATGCCAAAACGCAGCCCTGGTGAAGCGGTTGAAAAATCCTTACCCAGATAATCTGGCGTGGCG
Organism: uncultured Rheinheimera sp.; assembly: GCA_964511675.1. Lineage (GTDB taxonomy): Bacteria > Pseudomonadota > Gammaproteobacteria > Enterobacterales > Alteromonadaceae > Alishewanella. The sequence goes on along the minus strand of CAZEGA010000056.1, from coordinate 10,525 downwards.
GCAATAGCCATATTATTCCCCTCCCTTGCGGGCTGACGCCATCTGGCGCAGCCATTTCAGCCAGGCAAAGGCTTCGGTATTAATGGCCTGATAATCCTGTGGAGCAACTTTCATCAATGCCTGCATGAAGCCTGTGAACTCACTTTGTGGAAGATCTTTTGGAAAGCGCTTGTTAAGCCAGCTGCGCAGTTGTGCCGCCACATCCTCATGTTCTTTTTTCTTTTCGTGGCAAAAAGCCAGTACCTGCATCAACCCGCTGTTCATGATGAGAGCAGGCAAGCCTTTGGCGAGATTTACATGCTTGTCGCTATAGTTCTCACTTTTCTCCCAGGCATCCTGTGCCCGTTGTTGTTCCAGTGTTTGCGCCATTCGTTAGCCCTCCACCACATTAACAACCACCAGGCCGCGTCCGGTGGTGGCATCGCCACCGATTTGCAGCAGTTTGCCGTTAATACGCCGCTTAATCAGGCCAAGCACTTCCGGCGCATCCAGATGATGTTCCTGTTTACCTGTACGTGTCTGGCTGGCCAACAAAGGTGCGATCAGAATAGATTCCGGCGGCAGGTTTTCGGTGTAGAACAGACCACCACCATCCGCAGTGCCTGTTTCCGGATCAATCCGTACATGCGGCTCTACCAGCATGGCGTTTTGCGAGAAGTAAGCAAAGTCGGTATCAGACAACACTACCAGGTCGGTTTGCAGTTTATTGCGAAAGAAAACGTATTCATCAGCCTGGGGCAATGCTTTTTCGGCCAGGTCAGCCGCTAACTGAGCCAACTGCTCAGACGCTTTGGCGCTGTATTCAAAGGCTTCCAGATGCAGTTTGTCGCCAGATAATAACGTAGGGTTGGCAATCAACACCTGATTTTCTGCCACCTCCAACACAGGCCAGTTTGCACTTTTGCCTGTCAGTGCCAGTAAGCGCCGGGCACGGGCAAGCGCCTGCGGACAGGTGACGTAGACATAACCGCCTTTCAGGCTGCGGATTGGCAAGGCCACCAGTTGCGCATCACCAAAACTGACGGCACCGGCGTGTAAGTCATTACCCGCATTAGAATCCGGCCCCAGCAGGCGGTTAATATCCTGTTCACTGCCGCCCAACGCCATAAAACTATGGCGGATTGCTCCCTTAATGCCAGACCCGGCAAAACACGGGTGGCCGGTATGGCGCTCGCGCTGGATAGGGTTATCAATTACATCAATGGCTTGTCCAGCGCCCATATGCACCGGGCTGACGGCATATAAAAATACAGCGGCTTGCTTTTCAAACATGGCGATAATCCTTGATTAATAAGTAGCAAAAGTAAAGCGGTTGAAACCTTCAGCGCGTCGAGCCTGATCTTCGCACAGCTCACTCCACAAACCGCTTTCTACAAGCTTGCGAAGCGCCTCAGGACTGGCTTGCAATTCATCCAGCCAGTACACACTGCCGCTTGGGGCAACCCGCTGGGCTGGTTTCGGTTTACGTTCCGCCAGATCCCAGCCTGAGATAGTTTCAGCACGGGATACGGCGGCACTAACCAAACGGGCGCTGATACCTGCGAAAGCAAAGCGGTTGTCAGCAGCAGTGCCTGGCAGTTTCCAGCCACCCGGGAATAAACCGGGGGTAGTGAGGATAATCCGGCAGCGGCCAGCTTTGGCAATGGCAGCGTAATCCGGCTCTGGCAGGGTAGTATTTACGCTGCCGATAGTCGCTGCCCGACCATCACCACCAAAGCGCAGCAAGCCAGTAGCTGC
>CAZEGA010000056.1:0-8778 GCA_964511675.1 uncultured Rheinheimera sp. | reverse complement strand
GAAAACCAACGCCGTCTTTCATCGCCACTGCCTGAGTTGAGAACAGTTTGCCATCTTCCACACTACGGGTTTCGGTACTCATACCAATGCCAACCCGGGCATCGAAGGCCCACAAAGCGGAGGAATGGATTAATTGCGTAGCATCAGGGGTTTGGCCGGATAAATACATTTGCCAGCCAGACTGCGTGAGCCAATAGCCACTTTCCGCCTTATTGCGCTTGCTTTGTGATAGCACAGGTAACTGTGCCAAAGAAAAAGATGACGGCAGTTGAACCATGAGCGGTTTTAACCGGTTAACTTGCAGTACTCCGGCATCCGTTTTGCTGATCACCAGATCAGCCGGTGGTGCTACCAGTATTTCATGCTGGCCTTGTTGTTCCCGGGCCAGATAAAAACCGCTCAACGTAAAACTGCCGGGATGCTTCGGTGTACCCAATGTTGGGTGTGCAACTTCGCCCCGGCCAAAGGCAGCAAGATCAATCCTTTTGCCATCTACAGTGTCATCTGTCAGCATTCGTGAACGAATAGCTCCGGCGGCTACCGAAGGCCAGGGCGGGATCAGGCACTCGCCATAACTGCCGGGATCGCCAAATAATTGGTTGCCACGCAGAAACAGCACATCCAGCGGCTGGATAAAGCGGTATTCGATAGCACTCATTCGTCAGCTCCCTGATTTTTTTCTGAAATACGGGTTTCACGGGCAAGGAATTCGGCAACCGATAAAAAGTTGCGCAGTTTTTTAATTTGATCTTCTTCTGGCACTTCCCAGCGGCTCGCTAACTGAGTCAATGCTTCAGCCAAAATGGGAGCCTGTTTTTTAATCTCATCCTTCGCTTGTCTGTCCAGTTGATACGCCAACAGCGTTTGCAGCATACCGGATGAAAAAGCATTTACAGGTAGTTCCTGCTGGTTCAGCCATTGCAACGTATGGTATACGGCACGGCGGGAAACATTTTCATCCGCCAGAAAATCCCGCAGCTCAGTTAACAGTTTTACTGGCTCGCCCCATTTCTCGGTCAGGTACAGCACACCGCCAGAGCGTTTAATAATGGTGATGGAAAAGCGATCCCGGCCTTCGTTTTTGGCACGTTGTTCAGCAGTGGCCAGCTCACGGCGCACTGCGCCTAATGGTGCCTGGTGGTGGGCAATCACCGCACCACAGGAAGCTGTGGCGCGTGTACCCATCATCCGCATCAATTTGCCGTTAAGTATGGCAAAGCCTTTGTGTAGGGTTAGTCCATGCGGGTCTCGCCCGCCTTCATGTTCCGGGTCATGCCCGGAATAGGCGTAACGCAGGCGCTGCATAGCAGGCAGTAAGTCCGCCACCGGCAACATGGCAAATACATCATCACCACCGGCGTAAATCAGCCGCCCCAGATATTCTTCTTCCACTACATGGCGCACTACAGTTAATGAAAAATCATTGAGAGCACCAGAAATGGCCAGATGGCGGTTGGGGGATAAAGCCCGCTTTTGCTCACCGTATTGTTTAATCTGCGGCAAGCGTTCAGCGTGGCTATCAAAACCTTTTTGTACCCTGGGGTGAAAACTGTCACGGTAACTGATGGCATAATCATCGCGACCTTCCAACCAGGCACCCATACGGTCGCCATCCATTAATAGCAGGCTGTAGTAGGTTTCTGGTTTAACGCCAAACAGTTTATTCAGTTGGCGGGTAGCATTTTCAAAATCGCCGTCTTTATCGCTTTCTCTGGCGCTATCCAGCCAACCGGGAATTCTGGCCAGGTAATCAGCTTGATCAGATTGCCTGGACTGACGAATTTGTTTCGCCAGTTTTCCAGGCAGGGCAACACGCTCCTGATCTTTCAGTTGAGATTTCAGTGCATCACTGATTGTTGTTTCGATGTTCTGGCCAAGCTGCTTTGCCAGTGCCATGGTATGGGTAGATACCACAAAACGGTTGATACGCTTATCGCTTTTGCTATCGCCCAACGCCTTGTCTACCTCTTCTTTAAACAGCGTAGGCCACAGGCGTTTAATAGCAGGTAAAGCCCCCAGGTGTTCGCCCTTTTTGGCCCAGGCCGGTTTGTGATCGGCAATATGTGTCCATAGTGTACCTTGCTGCTGACGGTAATTCTGGTTCCAGTGCAGTTGCTCCCTGTCTGTGGTCAGCCATTCGGTTTCACCGCTAAGCGAACAACGCCAGCCCTGCTGCGTTGTTTGTGCAAAAGCACGGCTGCTTTTGGCCGCAGCCAGTACCCGTTCAGCCAGATCCTGTACGGCGGGATAAAGTACACCGGGGTTAGGCGCAAAAAATACCGATTTTTTGCCCTGCTCGTCTATCAGCTCCAGCTCTTTTTGCAACAGCTTCCACGCAGGAGTATCCAGAAAACCACAGGGCTGGTCTGCTTCGGTGCCAAAGAAAGGTGCTATGGCTGATGAAAGCTGTATGGTATCCAGATCAGTTTGCCGGGCTTTATTACGTGGCTGGATCAATGAAAACGGCACCGCCGCCCAATGTACTTCCGGGAAGCCTTTAAGCTGCTCTTTCATTTGCTGGTAAGGCGTTTCAGTTTCTGTATCCAGACCGGCTTCTTTCAGCAAACAGGCTACCGTTCTTATACCTAAATCCTGTAACCAGTCGCGCACGGATTTTTCTACAGCAACAGCAATTTCTTTGGCTTTACTGGCCGGAACAACTGCAACAAATCTGTTGGGCAAGGCTGCTGAAAACAGCGGGTTGCTATCGGTTCCGCCTTTATTCCAGTCACAGCTCTCAAATAATTCTTTTGGCAGCCCCATCTCATCACGCAGCCATAAATCCACCTGAGGAATACCGCGCAAACGCGGGAATAAAATGGCATCCGGTCCCAGTTGCTCACACACCACCCGCATTGCTTCCCAACTTAGCCGTGCCAGTAAATGTGAACCGGCCCATAAGTCATCCATCTTCCGTGCAGCGGCAATAAAGGGCTGTACCGGGCCAATAGATAAAGATAACAGCGCCGCTTCACCCTTGGGATCAGCAGCAAAAGCACCGGCAAAAGCCGAAGTTAAATCCAGATGATCCCAGATGCTGTGATCAGGAATACGGGTATCGGCAGGCAATAAATTCCATAAGGCACCCAGCTTGCCGTTGTCGTTTTCTTCGTTCACTTCCGGACCGAAGCGCCAAAACGTCAGCACTGATTTTTTAAAATCGGTTACGCCGTTATTGCGTATCAGCAAGCTGGCGAAATGATCAAAGCTGCGATCTTTAATGTCCTCAAGATCGGTATCCGTCAGGCCACTGTATTTACCCAGGTCGAATTGCTCACCGGTCAGCGGGTGAATTAATACAGGATTTTTCGCCCAGTCCACCCGAGCCCAATGCGCCACACCAAAAGTTTTTTCTTCCCCTTTTTTGGTAGTCACAGTAATTTCCTGCATCGGCCACTGCGGGCGATCTGCCGCTGCGGCCCACCAGTCGGCACGTTGCACCGTTTTATAGGTTGACGGTTTAATGCCATCGGAAAATGCTACTGCATGTAATACATCGGCATTGTCATTATCCATCACACCTTCGGCAGGTATTTCATCGGCGCGAGCCAGCCGCCATAGCACCCGCGAAGTGCCTCCTTCATGGCCAGCCGGATCGCGCAATAACACCAAAGCTTTTTCTGCCGGGTCATGTAAGCGGGCGTGCAGTTTGGTTTGCCAGAGGAGATTGTTTGAATCATTCATGCTGTTTTCCTTTTACATCAACCGCTGTAAACCATGCGTTGCATCCAGAGTGCGGAATACGGTATTCCACGCTATAACCAGTTTTTCCAATGATAAATTTTTCCCGTTATCGTCAGGTATTTTGTGAGGTAAAGCGAAAACCCTGACCACCAGTTTCCCTGACTGTGCCGCCATAACTTTCCAACGTAAGGGACTGGGCATTCTGCCAGAAGAAGCAAAGCCTAATACAGCTCGTAAATCGTCTTTGGCCCCTTTCAGGGCTGTACGTACCTGTTTGCGCTGAGTAGCAATAAAACGCATGGCTTTATCCCAGGAATCAAAGGTATTTTGGCTTTCCCAAACACATAAACCTTGCGTATCTTTGGTCAGAGACATCGCCCAGTCATTTTTCAGGCAGGTGGATATATCCTGGGTATAATGCAACATATCTTTCACCTGTAAGGTGCCTGTATCTTCAATCTGTAAAGCTCCCCAACCACCACGGCTACGGCTGCCCAGCAAACCAAATGCGTTGATCAGCGACATGACTTCTTTTAATTGCAGCTCGTATTCATCTGGTACAGCCAGCCCCAAAGTACGAATACTTTCATTGATCCCTGGCTTAATTGCTGATCGATCCGGCTGACCGTTGCCGCGTTTTATCAACCCAAACCAGGCGTAGCTGGTATCCAACCCATTGGATAATGGCGTGATGCCTTGCTGACTACCCATGGCCCAGGCATTTTGTTGCTCCAGAGCATTCAGACGCATACGTATTGCGCTTTTTCGAGCCGCAATTTTGTTGCCTCTTTCATCCCGGTCATCTTCCAGCCAGGCATGGCCAAACAGCAGCCCTTCTTCCCGCCGCATATCAGCCACATTTATACTGAAATTTCTGTCAGCTGCATAAGCCACCCGCCACCATTGGCGTAATAAGGCTTTAAATGGCGGAGTGCGCCACTGGCCATGCTGTTCAGCATTACCTAAAAAGGCTGGTGTAATAAAACGGATGCGGTATTCAAGCGTTTTCATAGGCGTCCTTAGGGGTGAATATCAATCTCAAGCGTCTCCGGCAAAGCATAACCTGAGCAACCAGTGCGCTGGGCAATGGCAAGCTGGCATAAACGGCTCAGTTCCGAGCCGAGCTTGCTGAGCAGTGTGCTGTTCAGTTTGGAAATATTGGTTTCTAAAAAGCTTTTGGTGACACCATCTTTTTGCAGGCTGGTTTCAGTTCTGCCGTTTAGTGACAAGTTGTGCGTATCTGCCAGCTTAAGCAGTTCACTGGCGTAATCTTTATTTTTCTCACCCTCTACTAATGGTGTTACCGGTGTTTTTCGCACCGCTGCCCACAGCAAAATAGCCATATGCACAGGCGTCAGCTTGCCGGGTACACCATTGAGCTGATAGCAGCAGGTAGATGGGATAAGAACCAAGTGAGCTTTTTCGGTGGCCTTTCTGGCAAGCGTAACTGTTTCACTAAAACCGTGTTTACCTTTCAGCAGGCTTACTGGCAAACCACTGCGCAGGCGCACAAAGGGAATTCTGGCCAGCCAGACGTTGGCTTTACTGGTATCCAGCGGTTTATTGTCCCGATCATAAATAACCTGAGTAGCAGGTGTGGGGTAAAAGAAATCCCGGTTGGATTCGTAGTGCTCACTGACCAGCACATGGCTGAGACTGTCTTGTGGCCGCCCGAATAATGAAAGTGCATAGCCAGCATAAAAGCCCATGGTTTTACGGCCACCCGCCAGCGAAACATGCAGTTCGATATTATCATCCTGAGTAAATTCACGGATTTTTCGCGTAATAGTATCCGCTGCTGCTTCGTTGTCTGCCGGTGTACGCAGATCAGTCAACGGCTGACCAGCCGCATTCTGAATAAGATGAATATGGCTTTCATCAAACTGAATAGGCTGTGTAATCTGATAATCAGACAAAAGTTGAGCAAAGCGCTGCTTACCTTTAAATAATTGCAGTACCGCATTATCACGCCCCTGAGTGGTGGTGATCAGGTGAATTTCATCCGGAACCCAGGCTGGCTTTTCCTGTACCATCAGAGCATAGAGGGTTTCAGTAATAATTTGTGGGCTCATACCACTGACCAATAGCAGTACGTTCTTTTTTACCTTATTCACAGACAGCATCCTTACCCTTTTTTATCGCGAATAGCGCAACAGCTGTAATACAAACGATAGCCAGATGCTCTACTTTCATCTCCTTGGCTGTTTCCAACATAGTTTTTAAATATTGCTCAGTAAACATATTTTTCTCGCAACACGTTAAATGTCTGAGCAGATTATCCGTAAACAGCGAGATTTCCTGGTTCGCAAGCTTGCCAGTTTTTCTTATCCAGACTCCCAAGCTTGCGAAGCCTTCGTCTGGCTGGCAAACCCCGCCATAATCACCCCGAGCGCCAATGATCACAGTGAATAAAAATATGTCAGTTAAAGAAACAGTAGCTATTGGCTTAGCTGGTATAGCCAGTTTATTTGATTAAACTGGCGAATAGGGATAAAACACTACCCAACGAATACAAGGCTCGCACATATTACAAACCGTTATCTGGGCAGCCGATAATCCCGCTTAATAAGGAATAAGCACCATGAAAATACAAATTGCGATAGCTACCGGACAAGTCATGGCCAATTTACTTCCTGTGCTGGCCGAGATACCAGACAAGCTGATCCTGCTGGTATCTGACGATATGCGGGTAAAAGCAGAAGCTTTCATCAGACAGTTGAAAGCCCATCCCAAACTGCAATCAATGGTTATTGAACAAATACCCGGCCTGCCCGATACCCCACTGGCTGCCATTCAGGATTTTGGTTTCACCTTGCTCGAACAGTTAGAAGCGACCAAAACACCAGACGTAACCTTTAACCTGAGTGGCGGAACCAAACTGATGACACTGGCACTGGCTCAGGTGTTGCAGGAAGACTATATCCGGCATATTTACCCTAATACCATACACAACCAGCTGGAAATACTCTGGCCTGAAAAGCAAAATCCCCAAATACTCCCGTCCGTACTGGATGCCAAAACTTACTTACAGGCTCATGGTGTAACCTGGCGTAAGGCAGATTCGGATCAGGACAACTGGCAGGAAAAAGTACAACAACGTAAAACCTTAACCTTTCTGTTGGCAACCCAACTGGCCAAAGCTACTGACAACACCCAAAATCTGATACGTCAACTCAATGCGGCTGGCGCTAACGCCGTAAATAGTAACAACGACGTTATTACCCCCAAACAGCAGCTTAGCTATACCCATGCAAACATTCATCACTTACTGGCAAAGTATGCCGAATATGAATTATTGGACTGGGCACCTGAACAGCCAAAAGAAGTAATTTTTCGTTCAAAAGACGCATTGCGCTACATAACCGGCGGATGGCTGGAAGAATATTTCTATCTGGTGGCACAACAAGCCGGGCTGACAGACAGCCACTGCGGCATTAAAATTACCGATAACATAAGCAATAAAGCCGATATCCGCAACGAACTGGATGGTGCTGCAGTTGAGAATAACCGTTTATTGCTGGTGGAGTGTAAAACGGCCAAACTCGGCAAAGACACACAAAAAGATGCCAATATTATTTACAAGCTGGACAGCCTTGCCAAACATATCGGTGGCTTATTTTATTCACCTTTATTGCTGTCTGCTTTACCCGTCGATCACACCACCAAAAATCATCGGGAGGTAAACATTACTGAGCGCGCCCGTTCGGTTGATATAACACTGCTGGATGGGGCAAAAATTATCAAACTAAAAGACTTACTACTGCACTGGAAACAGCACGGTAATCTTCACCTTAAAATATAAAGCCTGTCAAAGGCATGCCACCTGCTGCCGCAAGCTTGTGAATCCTGAAAACTACCGTAAACGTGCAGGGCTGCACTGGGCAGGAGATTAAGCAACTGGGCGAGCGCAACACAGATCGGCAAAAATACTCATTCACAAAACGGACGGCATTGGCAATTACCGGCAGATAAGCTTATCATTTTGATAGTTGAATTGAACGAACGGGCGTATATCATGGAATCATTAACAGCGAATCAGGCTAAAACGGGCTTTGGTGGAATGTTGTTAAAGGCGCAGGCTGAGCCGGTGCAGATTAACAAAAACGGCAAGCCTGTCGCCGTGATTATGTCAGCAGAGCAGTACCACGCTATGGATAGCGCGGTGATCAGGTCGTTACGGGTGGCGGCAGACCGTGTTAAATCTATGACGGAAGAGGAGGTCAACAAACTACAGGACGCTGACGACTTCTTTGATGAATTACTGGCAGGGCGTTACGATTGAAAAAACGGCTACTGGATGAAGCCAAGCTGGATCTTGCAGATATCAGGCGGTACACGCAGCAACAGTGGGGGCCACCGCAATCCTTAAAATACCTGAATGAACTCAGGGCGGCGATTAACACAATAGCAGACAACCCGCAAATAGGGGGGCAGCGTGACGATATACGGGAGGGGATGCTATTATTCCCGCATGGCAGGCACATTATTTATTACATGATACACCACAAAACAGTGGTGATTGTCAGGGTGTTAAACAGGCTGGTGCTACCAGAGCCAAGGTTAAGAGAAACGCAATTACCAGAGTGATTCCGGGAAACTCCCGGAATCCATTTTCCCCGCTAAAAAATACCTGCTTGCATAGCCTTAATCCCCTTTAGCTCGGGGCTATGTTCTGAGTGACGAATTTAAACAACTCATCCTAAAAGTTGAGTCTTAATCCCCTTTAGCTCGGGGCTATGTTCTGAGAGCTGCTACTCAAAAGGTTGGCATCGTAAATACGTCTTAATCCCCTTTAGCTCGGGGCTATGTTCTGAGACTTCCGCAAGTACGGTGCTAAGGCTTATTTTGAGTCTTAATCCCCTTTAGCTCGGGGCTATGTTCTGAGCCCGCTGGCGGCGAGGCAATTTAACAACAAACTGTCTTAATCCCCTTTAGCTCGGGGCTATGTTCTGAGAATCGAAAGAGCGAGATAGTGCCGGTGCACGTTGCGTCTTAATCCCCTTTAGCTCGGGGCTATGTTCTGAGGATACCCAAAAGGAAGTAAGCGTCCGGCGAACACATCTTTTATTTGCTAACTGATCACGCATCATAGCG
>CAZEGA010000055.1:0-14543 GCA_964511675.1 uncultured Rheinheimera sp. | reverse complement strand
TCATGCCGAAAAAGAAGTGACAGATCAGCAAATGGCCACCGCCAGCTTCCGCTTTCCGGTAAACACGCCGGACAGCAAAGAAGCTTATTATTACCGGGTGATTTTTGAAGAGCACTTCCCGCATGCCGGCGCTATTGCCTGTGTACCGGGCGGTAAATCGGTGGCCTGCTCGACACCGGAAGCGCTGGCCTGGGATGCAAAAATGGCGCAGCTGACCGATCCGTCCGGCCGCGCCGTGCGCGATGTCCATAGCCAGGGTTACTAACCCCTGAAAAACCCGGGCCAGGTATTTGCCTGGCCCGGATAACAACAACCCCGGTTTTTATACCGGGGTTGGTTATTCTGGAGCCTGTTGTTTTGCTGCTTATGGTTATGGCACTTGCTGTCAGGCGTATTGCCTGTCGGCTGCCGGGCCGTATTTATCGCCAGTAGCCTTGGTTTCTATACTGCCAAACACAATGGCCGCCAGTTGTCCGAGCCCCGGAATAAGTAAAACCCAGGCGTAATGTCCGCTCAGGCCAAGATCGTGCAGGCGCCTGACACACAGCGTCATAAACGGAATAATACTGAACAGGGTGCAGGTTATCGTGAGCACATTTGCCGGATAAACACTGCCCAGCAACATAGCCGCTAGTGTATCTGCAAGCAGCAACAGTATAAGCACCAGTACATTCAGCACAGCAAAAGACCAAAACTCCCGCCGGCTCGCCCTGCCAGATAGCTGATAGCCCCTGACAAAAGCCTGCTGGTAGTAACGTACTGCCTTAGGCAGCGTATCTTTTACATCTTCCAGAATAATATACAGGGCCGGGATCAGGATCAGCGTAATCACTGTGGCAAACAAAATACCAAATGCCAGTGACACCGCCATAGGCACCACCATTTTTGCCTGCAGGCTGCGCTCCAGCACTATCGGAGCCAGGCCAACAAAGGTTGTCAGAGACGTCAGTAAAATAGCGCGGAAACGCTGGGTCCCCGCATCAACCACCGCCTGTTTAAGGCTGATACCCTGCTCCCGGGCCCGGTTGACAAAATCGACCATGATCAGGCTGTCGTTCACTACCACACCCGCCAACGCGACCAGACCAAAAATCGACATAATGCTCATACTGAGCCCCAGCAACATATGGCCCAGCACAGCGCCCACCAGGCCAAATGGGATCACGCTCATGATGATTGCCGGTTGCAGATAGGATTTCAGCGGCACAGCCATCAGTGCATAGATGCAGAACAAGGCCAGCACGGCAGCTTTAACCAGATCAAAGCGGGCGTCGATCTCATCCTGGCTGGCACCATCCAGCTCGGCCGTCACCCCTTCGTATTTTGCTGCAATTTCCGGGATAACTTTACGCTGCATATCCGCCACGACAGTGCCGGGCTCCACGGTATTTTTATCTGCGGCAGCAGTAATGGTTACGGCCCGCTCACCATTAACACGGTTAATGGTACTGAAACCAGGCTGTAAGGTATAAGTGGCAACCTGCGCGAAGGGCACTTCGCTGCCATCTGCGGTGCGGATACGTACATTTTCCAGGCTGCCGACAGAGCTGCGCTCCTGCCGCGGGTAGCGTACCATGACCTTGATTTCCTCACCATCACGCTGCATCCGCTGCGCTGCGGCACCATAAAAGCCATAACGCACCTGACGGGCAACATCGACCAGTGACAAACCGAGCAAATAGGCTTCAGGTTTCAGCTGCAGCACTATTTCATCATTGCCGCCGAGCAGATTGTCTTCAATATCGTAAATACCGGCATAAGCGGCCAGTTTCTCTTTCAGCTCAGTGGTAGCCAGTTTCAGGTTGTCAAGGTTAGTCCCGCGCAGTTGTAAGGCAATATCAGCACCGCCACCACCACCGGTAGACGCATTAATCTTGAATGATTTCAGCCCTGGGATCTCCGGCATTTCTTCACGCCAGTAGTTGGCAATTTCAAAACCGTCAATTTCACGGCCTTCGCTTTTTTCCAGTTCAACCACTAACTGGCCTGCCGTATCGCTTTGCAAAAACATCAGCCGGTGTTTGACAATATCATCGTTGTATTGCGCATTAAGTTTGGTCGTCGCCCGCAGCAGCGCGGCTTCGGCTTCACGCAGCGCATTTACCGTTGCCTGGTTGGAGGAGCCTTCCTGCATCGTCAGGTTGGCATTGATAAAATCACTGGGGATATTAGGGAAAAACACCCAACGTACAAAACCACCGCCGAGCACCCCGCCCATCAGGATCAGCATGGCCAAAAAGGTAGCCATCGTCGTGTAGCGGTGCCGGATACAGGCTTCGACACAAGGTTTATAGTGCTGGTAAATAAAATAATTTAAACCATCAGAGGTTCTCAGCCGCAGCCATTTCAGCCCGTTACTGCAGGCACGGCCTATGCCATAGAAAAAACCAGGGTGCTGCGGGTCCCAGGGCTTGGTATCCATACCGATAATATGCGCCGGCAGGATCAGCTTGGATTCAATCAGGGAAAAGATCAGGCACAATACGACGACCCAGGCAATAGAACCCCAGATAGGTGCCTGCGCCCCGCCTACCATCAGCATAGGCACAAAAGCCGCTATGGTAGTCAGTACGCCAAATGTGGCCGGCATGGCGACTTTCTTCGCGCCGGTAAGTACCGACTCTGCTGATTTACCGTGCTTTTCAATTTCGCTGTAGGCACTTTCACCTATGATAATGGCATCATCCACGACGATGCCAAGCACCAGGATAAAACCGAACAAGCTAATCATATTGATAGACACATTAAACATCGGCAATGGCAGCAGCGCCAGTGCGCCCAGAAAACAGACCGGTATCCCCACCATAACCCAGAACGCTATGCGAAACTCCAGAAACAGCGTCAGTGCCAGCAAGACCAGGAAGGCCCCCATCAATAAATTGCCGGTCATCAGATCCAGCCGGCCCTGCAGGTAGTAACTGGAATCGCCCCAGTGGGCAATAGAGACCGAAGCAGGCAGTTGCTGCTGCTTACGCTCAACATAGGCTTTTACCTGCTCGGCTATTTTCAGCGTGTTGTCATCCCCTACCGCAGCAACCCGGATTGACACTGAGTTTTTACCATCAAAGGTCGACAGGCTGTCGCGCTCAATAAAGCCGTCATTAATTACCGCCACATCTTTTAACGACAACCGTGTGCCATCAGCAAACCGCAGCAGCACTATGTCTTCAAAATCCTGCGAAAAATATGCCTGGCCTTTGGTGCGCAGCAAGATATTACCGCTGTCAGATTTGATAGAACCGCCCGGCAGATCCACAGAACTGTTGCGGATGGCACTGACAACCTGCTCAAATGTCAGGCCGTATTCTTTCAGTTTCAGCTCCGACAGTTCAATGGCAACTTCGTAGCCACGCGCACCTATCACTTCAACCTTGCTGACACCCGGTAATTTGCGCAGCTCGTCCCGGATATCTTTTGACACCTCTTTGAGTGTCCTTTCGCTGGCATCGCCGTACAACGACAACCAAAGCACATCACTTTCAAACCGGACCCGGTACACTACCGGCTTTTCTGTTTGCTCCGGCAACGATGAAATAGCCGACACCTGGGTCTTAATTTCATCCATAACTTCCTGTACATCATAGTTGCTGGCCACTTCCGCCCTTACTGTTGCCAGCCCTTCTGCTGCAGTAGAACGAATGCGTTTAATACCATTAACGCCGCGCAGGCTTTCTTCTATTTTATCAATAACGCCGGTTTCCACTTCCTGTGGTGCCGCGCCAAGGTATGGCACGCGGATATTGACCTGTTCCAGCACTATCTCGGGAAACATCTGCTTTTTAATGGTGAAAACAGAGGCGACACCCGCTATCAGTATGATCGCCATCAGCAGGTTGGCGGCAACGCTGTTGCGGCCAAACCAGGCAATCAGGCCTTTGGTGGTATCCATGCCGTTACTCCTTTACCTGACTGGCTAACACTGCAGCTGCCGGAGTCGTTTCCTTTTGCGCCAGTTGGCTGTCATCGCCGGCAATCCGCACTACAGTGCCCGCCAGCGGATTAGAGATAGCAGAAGCTGCCAGCCGGTCACCGGCAACAAAACCACTGCGGATATAGGCATAACGATCATCGGAATGTTCAGTGACGACAGTACGGAATTGCAGCTGATCCTGCTCATCGACAACCAGCACCTGATTTTTTGCCAGCAGCAGGTGGCGTGATACCACAACCACGCCTTCTGTAGATTCGCCGTAAATCTCTGCCTGCACAAAGCGGCCAAAACGCAGCGGCGTTTGCCCTGCCTGAGCGCGCTGGTAGGGATCATATACTTCGGCGACAGCGTAAATGACGCGGCTGCGCTCATCAAATACCCCTTCGGTGCGTACCAGTCTGGCCTGCCACTGTACAACGTCACCCGCCACTACCGCCGTCAGTGTTACCTCCGACGGCTGCTGCGTGCTGTTAAAGTCAGGCAGGCGGATAAAAGCAATATCATTGTCGGTCAACGGCAGCCGTACTTCGGCTATATCAGTACCGTAAATGGTTCCAAGCACGCTGCCACGGCTGATAAACTGCCCAAGGTTAGCATTACGCTGTTTGACCATACCGGTGTAAGGGGCCCTGATTTCAGTACGTGCCAGATCACGTCTGGCCCGCTCCAGTTCAGCCTCAGCAGATTGTACCGATGCCAGCGCACCGGCCAGTTGCGGCTTACGTAACCCCAGCTCAGGGGCTGTGCCCTCGGTAAAAGAGCGCCATTCAGATTCTGCCACCCGGCCGCGGGCCTTTTCTTCTTCCAGCGAGGCGCGGGCATTTGCCAGTGCCGCCTCAGCAGACTTTACATTGGTAAGGTAATCAGACTGTTCCACACGGATCAACAGATCGCCGGCGTTGAAAAAACCACCTTCAATAAAATTGGCAGATACTTCAACAATCCGGCCGTTTACCTCCGAGCTTAAACTGGTTTCAAGCTTTGCTGTAACGGTGCCCTGGGATTGAATGCGGTATACCAGATCCTGGGTCTGAATGGGCCCGGCGCTGACCAGAATACCCTGACGCTGTTCGTCTTTTTTCTCCGGCGGCTTACGCATCTTACCCATGCCAATGGCCAGGATGACAGACACTGTTATTATCGCCACCGGCACCAGAACCTTAATCACTTTTGCAGCCATGCTGATCCCTACATTATTATTCTGAAATTTTACTGCCTGTATAGTAAAACGTCACAGGCATAAAGTAATCTGCAGAATGTTACGCTTTGTATCAGCCGGCGCAATACGCCCGGCTATACCGTGCCGGGCAATGCCTGCCACTGGTGCTACCAGAATATGCCGTGCAGGGCGAAAGCCATTCTCTGCGTAATATCTTGTTACAACTAAGCTTAGGCTGCCTTGCCAAAGCTTGCTGGCAGTTTGGTTATAACAACCTTAAAAATGGTTATTTGCTGTCTGCGGTATTTTTTTCTAATGTGGCGTTAGCAGCCTGGTGTTTATAGGTGCAACACCACTGGTTACAGACACTGACCGACATATTCCGTTTAATCATGAGCTTCGAGGGCAACACTATGAGTATCAATAAGCAGTATCTGAAAACTAAACCGCTGTGCAAAGTCACTTTTACCCTGCCGGCACACCGGCTGGACAAGATTGACCATGTGGCGCTGCTGGGTGAATTTAACGACTGGGACCCGCAGGCATTACCGATGAAGAAAAGCAAAACCGGCGATTTTACCGCCACCGTAAACCTGGAAAAAAACCGCGATTACCAGTTCCGCTATCTGGTTAATGGCGGCACCTGGCTCAATGATGAAGCCGCCGACTGTTATCAACCCTCGCCGATATCTTACGATAATAACTCTGTAGTCAGGCTGTAAAGCAGGCTATTCCGGCAACAGGCCGCTTGCTGCGGCCTGTGCTGTGTTACCCGTATCAATACTTCTGCAGTAATAAACACCCTACCGAATAACCGGCACCGAATGAACATAGAATGGCATGATCGCCCCGGCTTAAACCTTGTTTGTATTTATGAAAGGCGATAACGGAACCGGCCGATGCCGTATTGGCATAGGTATCCAGTACCAGCGGGGCTTCTTCCGGCAGAGGATCGCGGCCCAGGATTTTCCTGGCCGCAAAGATATTCATATTAATATTGGCCTGGTGCAGCCACAAACGCTTTAACTGCTCAGGTGTTACCTGCTGCGCCGCCATTTCGGCCAGTATCACATCGGCGACGATAGGCAGCAGCTCTTTAAATACCTTGCGGCCTTGCTGTTTAAAAAATGGCACCAGCGGCTCAGCCGGCAGGCAATGCTCGGTATAACCGATATCGCAACGAATATTATTGGAAAACTCGGTTTTCAGCCGCATACCTTTAATCAGCCAGGCATTGTCGCTGCTGCAACTGTCCCCGGCTTCAATAATAGTAGCAGTACAGACATCACCAAAAATAAAGTGGCTGTCACGGCTACGGTAATTCACCTGCGGCGAGGCAAATTCCGGGTTTACCACCAGCACCACTTTGGCCGTACCGCCGCGAATAGCGTTTACGGCATTGCTGATAGCAAAAGTGGCAGACGAGCAGGCCACGTTCATATCAAAGGCATAACCTGCTGCCCCCAGTTGCTGTTGCAACTCGATAGACAATGCCGGATAAGGCCGCTGCATATTCGATGCGGCACAGATAATCAGGTCAATATCTGCGGCCGTTTTATTGGCCTGCGCCATAGCTTCACGCGCCGCGGCTAACGCCATTTCAACCATTTCCGGCATCTGCTCTTCGCTGCGCCGTGCAAACACCGGGCGCATCACCGCCGGGTCTAAAATACCGTCTTTATACAATACATGCCGTGCTCTGATGCCGGACGCCTTCTCAATAAATTCGCAACTGGAATGCTCCAGTGCCGCCACTTCGCCGCTGGCAATAGCGCCAGCCTGCTCTGCATTAAACCGGTCAACATACTGGTTATAACTGGCAACCAGCTCTTCATTCGTAATAACCTGCTCTGGTGTAAATAAACCAGAACCGCTGATAACAACACTTTTCATAGTACTAGCCTTGTCAGATAGCGGTTTTACTACCGCTTTTAAAGTGGCACCAGTATAACTGAAGTTAAGCCTGCTATTGTACTGTACGGCCATATTCTCCGCCTAAACCGGAACTATTCAGTCACGATTTATGCAACACAGTGTACATTGGCCATGCCTGTGCGCCATAATAGCGCCAGCATTCACATATCTTTCATTATTTTCGTACAGGATGTTTCAAGGCCGATGCAAACCCCGGGCTTACTGATAACCGCTTTGCTGGCAGCTATGCTTGGCCTGAGTTCCCCTGGGTATTCCGCTACGGCTTATCAGTTCAAAATCAATGGTATAAGTGGCGCTTTGCACGACAATGTGGTCATTTACCTGCAAAAATACACAGATGCAGGCCATAGCCCCGGAGTTCGTTTTCAGACAACGCTGGAGCAGGAAGTACGCACAGCGCTGCAAGCGCTGGGCTATTACGACAGCAGCATTAGCATAAGCCACAACCCGACCAGCCCAACCGTGTTGCAGATTAATGTACAGGCCGGCGAACCGGTACGCCTTAGCGAAACGGACATACAGCTGTCTGGTGATGCCGCACAAGACAGCGACTTTAGCGCACTGATCGCAACCCAGGCGCCCAAACCAGGCCAGATCCTGCACCATGGCGCTTATGATGGTTTTAAAAGCGCACTGACAAGCCTGGCCCTGCGTAAGGGCTATTTCAATGCCCGGTTTGAGCTGGCGCGGCTTGAAGTGGCACCCGAGCTGAAACAGGCCTTTGTCAGGCTGCATTTTGACTCAGGCCAACGTTACAGGTTTGGTGAAGTAACCTTTAGTGGCCAGCAGATAGCGGAACCTCGGCTGCACTCTTTAGTGCCTTTTGCTGCACAAGACTATTATCTGGCCAGCCAACTGGGTGAGTTTAACCAGGCACTGGCCAATACCGGCTGGTTCTCTGCAATACTGGTAGAGGGTGATACCGGGGCAATGCAGGACTATAGCCTGCCGGTTAATGTTACGCTGGAACCCCAACGGCGCAATATTATTGAAGCCGGTATCGGTTACTCCACGGATGTAAAAACCCGGCTGAAACTGAACTGGAATAAGCCCTGGCTGAACAGTGCCGGGCATAGCCTCAGCACTAAACTGGCCTTGTCTGAAATAGAACAAAGTGTGGAGGCCGCCTACAAACTGCCGCTGGCCAGGGTGGCAAATGACTTTTATCAGGTGCAGCTTGGTTTTCGTAACCGCGATAACCAGGATACCCAAAGCCGGGAGTCAAACCTGGTGCTGGAACGGCACTGGTTACTGCAAAGTAACTGGTATCGAACCGCATCGGTGCGCTGGTTATATGAAGACTTTATCCAGGCCGATCAAGATGCTGCGATCAGCCTGATTATGCCGGGTTTAAGCTATGGCCGCAGCAAACAGTCTGCCGGCTCAATGCCCGCCTCTGCCAACCGCTTGCTGTTAGGCATAGAAGTATCAGATAAAGCCTGGGGCTCGGATGCCAGTTTTGTCCGCTTGCGTGGCAGAGCCGGCTGGATCGGCAGTGCAGGCAATAAGCACCGCTTTGTTACCCGGCTTGATGGCGGCGCTATTCTGATGGAAGGGTTATTACAGCTACCGCCGTCACTGCGCTTTTTTGCCGGTGGCGACAACAGCATCCGCGGCTATGGCTATGAAACCGTATCGCCGCGCAACCCCGAAAATGAACTGACCGGTGGCCGCTATATGCTGACCAGCGCACTGGAATACCAGTACCGGGTTAAAGGCAACTGGTGGCTGGCGGCATTCAGCGATTATGGCAGCGCCTGGGACAAGACCCCCGACTGGGTGCAGGGCGTTGGTGTGGGTTTACGCTGGGCGTCACCGGTCGGCCCCATTCGTATTGATTTTGCCTGGGGCCTGGATGATCCCGGTAAGGGTTTCCAGCTGCATTTCGCATTAGGGCCGGAATTATGAGTTGGCAAACGGGCAAGCGTTGGTTAAAACGCACATTAACATGGCTGAACTGGACCCTGGTAATACCCGGCGTGCTATTAGTTGCCCTGCTTTTCACCCTGCTGTACACCGCTGCCGGTTTACACTTTAACCTGTGGCTGGCACAGTATTTTGTCGCCGGTTTCAGCGTAGAGCGCAGCGAAGGCAGCCTGCTTGGCGGCAATAGCCTGTACGGCCTGCGCTGGCAGAATGACAGCATCAGTTTTGCGCTGCAGCAGAGCCAGCTGCATATTAACAACCGCTGCTTTTTGCGCTTAACCTTGTGTGTCGAACAGCTGGCGCTGCAGGGTATGCAGCTTGAAATAGCCGATACCGAAAATGCTCCCCCTCCAGACAAACAGCAAGCTGCTACCGGTTTCTGGCTGCCTTTTGCCATAGATATTACGCAACTCCAGCTTAATAATGCCGCAGTGCTGATTGGCGGTAATAGGTTGCACTGGCGCCAATTCAGCACCGGGGCACAGCTGTGGGGTAATAAAATACAGCTTAACCAGCCACACTGGCAGCAACTAACCCTGGCGCTGGCAGAAACCACTGCGGCCCCTGCCACAGAAGATGCTTTTAGCTATCAGCCGCCGGTACTGAGTGATATTAAGCTCCCCCTCAGCCTGTTTATTGACCGTTTCCGCCTGACCGGCTTTACACTGCAACAGCAGGAACCGCTTGTTATTAATGAGCTGGCGTTCAGCCTGCAACTGCTGCCGGATCAAATCAACCTGACACAGCTGGATATCAGCCATCCGCAGGCCACATTAAATGCGTCAGCCAGGCTGCATACCAGCGGCCATTATCCGCTAAAAGCCGATTTGCGGCTGGTACTGCAAGACAGCGAACTGAGCGGGCAACGGCTGCGCCTTACGCTGGATGGCGATCTGGGCAATTTGCAACTTAATGCTTACGCCAGCGAACGGCTTAATGCCGAATTATCGCTGTGGCTGAACCTGCTGGACAGTTCGCTGCCGCTGCGGGCCAGTCTGAATGCCGGGCAGTGGCAGTGGCCGCAGGCCGAACCTGAGTTGCAATTGCATCAGTTGCAACTGAATGCCACAGGTAACCTGGAACAACTGCGCTTTTCCAGCCAGCTGGCATTAAGCGGTAAACAACTGCCGCCAGCCACGGTGCGCTTAAGCGGCCACAGTTCTTTACACGGTGCTACGCTGGACAGTTTTATTATTGACACCCTGGGCGGCCAGCTCAGCGCTCAGGCCGGGCTGGACTGGCAAAAACAACTGCATTTAACCGGTCACATGCAGTTACAGCAGATCCAGCCCGGCCAGTTCTGGCCGGATTATGCCGGGGAGCTTAATGGCAAGCTGCGGTTTAATGCCGGCACAACCGAACAAGGCGGCTGGCAACTGGCACTGCCACAGTTGCAGCTTAACGGCAAACTGCGTGATTACGAACTACAGCTTAACGGCAGCCTTACTGCCGCCGACCATACCGGACAGGGTGACTACCAGTTGCACACCCCTGGCCTGACCCTGCACCATGCCCAAAATCAGCTACAGCTTACAGGCTCGCTGGATCAGCAATGGCAACTGGCGCTGAATATTACCGTACCCGAACTGGCACAAAGCATCAGCGGTGCCAGCGGCAATATCCAGGCGGCCTTCAACCTCAGCGGTGCACGCGAAACACCCCGCCTGCAAGGCAAGCTCAGTGCCAGCGCCCTGCAGTGGCAGGATGCTACGCTGGAACAACTGACACTGGATAGCGATATCGGCTTAACCGCAGAACATCACCTGAGCACAGCCTTATCGTTACAGGCACAAAACGGCCTATACCGGCAGCCCGGCAGCGAAGTATTGAGTATTGAGCGGTTCAGCCTGACGCTTAACGGCTCCGAGCTGCAACATCAGTTGGTACTGGTGTTAAACAGCGCTGAGCATAATGCTGATATTGAGCTTAACGGCAGCTTTAAACGTGATGAATACTGGCAGGCTGATCTGGTTTCAGCCCGGCTGGACAGCCTGCTGGGAGCCTGGCACCTGACCGACAGTACCGCACTGGATTACCAGTTCGCCAGTGGCCGTTTCACGGTACAACCGCATTGCTGGCAACAGGCTCCCAGCAAGCTGTGTGCCGTTAAACCACTAAAGCTGAGTGCAGAGCATATTGAGTTGGACCTTGCACTGCAACAATTTGCCCTGCCGGCACTGGCCATGTTGTTACCGGAGCATATGGTATTGCAGGGCAGTATTGACGCACAGCTACAGGCTAACTGGCAGCAAGGCCAACAGCCACAGGCAGAGCTTAAACTCAGCGGCAGCGATGGTCACGGGCAATATAAAGCAGAACAACCGCTGACACTGGCCTGGCAGGGCTGGCAGCTGAATGCCAATCTGGCCCAGGATACCCTTAGCACCGCCCTGCAATGGCACTTTAGCGACAGTGCCCGTGTGCACAGCGAGGCCAGCATCACTGCACTGCTGTCAGATGCCCGCCATGTGCAGGGCACACTGCTACTGCAACAATTCAGTCTGGCATTTTTACAACCGTTGCTGGAAGAGCACAGTGAACTGGCGGGTCTGCTTAACAGCGACCTGAGTTTCAGTGGCGATTTAGCCAATCCGGCCATCAACGGTAACCTGGCACTGACACAATTCAGACTGGCAGGTAAACAGACCCCGCTGGATGTAACAGCTGCCAGCATAGGCCTGAACTTCAGCGGCCGGCAAGCCACGCTGGACGGGCGGGTAAATACCAGTAGCGGCCAGATCAACCTCAATGGTGGCGCACAGTGGCAACAGCTGGCCGACTGGCAGGCAACGCTGCAGGTAAAAGGCGATGAACTGAGCTTACAGATCCCACAGGCACAGCTGCAAATTGCGCCGGATCTGACCCTGAGTGCCCGGCCGGGCCTGACGTCCGTCAGTGGCAGCGTGCATATTCCTTTTGCCCGGATCAGCGTTGACAGCCTGCCACAAAGTGCTGTCGGTTTATCAGACGATCTGGTGCTGCTGGATAGCGCCCTGCAGCCAGTGCCCACCGCAGAAAAAGCTGCCTTTGCGCTACAAACCGATATTAATGTGATCCTGGGCAGACGGGTACAATTGTCAGCTTTTGGCCTGCAAACCCGCCTCAGCGGTAACTTAAGAGTACGGCAGCAGCCTGATCAGCAACCTACCGTCAATGGCGATGTCAGCCTGCTGGACGGTACCTTCCGTGCTTATGGCCAGGATCTGCTGATCCGCCAGGGCAAAATGAATTTTAACGGCCCCGCTGATCAGCCTTTCTTAAATGTTGAAGCCATCCGCAACCCGGCGAATATGGAAGATGATGTTATTGCCGGTATCCGGGTTAGCGGCCCGGCGGATGAACCGGCTATAACCATTTTTTCCGAGCCGGCCAAACCCCAGGCCAATGCGCTGGCTTATCTGCTGATGGGCCGGGATATCGGCAGCGATTCAGGCAGTGCCAGCGCCGCCCTGACCACCAGCCTGATAGGGATGTCAATCTCGTCCAGCAGCGCTTTGGTCGGCGAAATAGGCGAAGCCTTTGGCGTACGCGACCTTACGCTGGATACCGCCGGTGCCGGTGATAATTCTAAGGTAACGGTAAGTGGCTACCTGTCGCGCGATCTGCAGGTTAAATATGGTTATGGTATTTTTAATGCCATCGGCGAATTTACCCTGCGCTACCGGCTGATGCGCAACCTGTACCTTGAAGCCGTAACCAGCCTGGATAACGCCGTTGATTTACTGTACAAATTTGAGTTTGACTAAGCCCTGAGCAGTAAATGCTGATACCGGCCCAGCGAGGCATAAGGCTCAGTACGGTTGTACTGCAGCTCCAGTTGCAGTAACTGGTCAAAATGGCTTTGCTGCAGGCTGCGGTCACGCAGGTAATCATGAAAACAGCGCACACCGGTTTTACTGATCAGGCTAAACCCGGCCTGCCCGCACCAGTGCATAACGTCCGGCGGCGACAGCGGATGCTGCGGGTTCAGGCTGACTTTTTTCTTTACCTGCAAATCGGCCGCAACATAGTCAAAGTTACCAAATACCATATTGGCAAAGCGTTTGGCATCCTTGTTATAAAACATCAGCGACAACACGCCGCCGGGCGCCACTAACCGTTTCAGCTGGGCAATAGCCAGCTCAGGCTGTGCCAGCCACTCCAGCATGGCATGGCACAATACCAGCGGGTATTGCTGCGGGTGGCTTGCTGCCAGCTCTGCCAGACCAATCTGACTTAGCGTTACCTGCGCCAGGCCCTGCTCTGCCGCCTGCTGCCGCGCCAGGCCAAGCATGTCGGCAGAAATATCGGTAAGATGCACGCTGTGCCCCTGGGCTGCCAGTGCCAGCGCCAACTGGCCCTGCCCGGCCCCCACATCCAGGATCTGGCACGGCGGCTGCAACAGCTCAAGTTCGGCTAAATCGCGCAGCAGTACCTGCTGGCGCAGCTTGCCTTTGCTGCTGTTGTAAATATTGCGGGCAAACTTGGCGGCTATGCCATCAAAGCTGCGATCGGTTTTATGCTTCATGCCGGGTTATCAATATCTATAAACTGCACATCCAGCTGCAGCTGCTGCGCAATAAACTCGCCCAGTGCCTTTACACCATAGCGCTCAGTGGCATGGTGGCCGGCCGCAATAAAATGAATACCCAGCTCACGGGACACATGAATAGTTTGTTCTGACACTTCACCGCTGATAAACAGCTGGGCCCCTGCCGCTGCAGCCTGCTCAATATAGCCCTGCCCGCCACCGGTGCACCATGCCAGCTGGTTGACTGCACCGCTGCCCACACTATGCAGCAGCACCTGCCGCCCGAGAGTTTGCTGCAGTTGCTCTGCAATGTGCTGCACAGGTAATGCCAGGGCCAGCTCACCCTGCATCAGCACGCCGGCAGGCTCAACCCCGGCTACAGCACGCCCGTTCTGTATCTGTAACAACTTACCCAGTTGGGCGTTATTGCCCAGTACCGGGTGTACATCCAGCGGCAGGTGGTAGGCCAGCAGGTTGATATCATGGCGCAGCAGGGTTTGCAGACGCTGCTTTTTCATCCCGGTGATTTCCGGCTTTTCATTTTTCCAGCAATACCCATGATGCACCAGCACAGCATCCGCCTGTGCTGCCACGGCGGCATCCAGTAAAGCCTGGCTGGCTGTGACACCGGTTACCAGCCGTGAGATCTGTGCCTTACCCTCAACCTGCAGGCCATTGGGGCAATAATCACGGATCTTATCGCTTTGCAATTCATGGTTCAGAAATCTGATTAACTGGTCACGTTCTGTCATTCACCGCTGTCCTGTTGCTAACGTTGGCAATATTGTACTGTAACAGACAAAAAAATCAGGCACATTTGTCTAATGGCAACAAAATGTTGTATAAATAGCGAGCTACATGCGCAAATAATGTCAGTTAAGGACCCTTATGAGTAAATTGGACAAAGATCAGGTTGTTGCCGAGTTTACTGCAGCTTATCAGGCTGCGTTTGGCAAAGCACCGCAACTGGAGCAAAAACCGGGCTGGTTCAGCGTAGATGGCGGTAAAAATATCCGTCTGGCCGAACTGGCAGAATTAGCTGCCAGCTATGCCGGCGCCAAAGCCAAGCCGGCCAAAGCACC
>CAZEGA010000054.1:0-15014 GCA_964511675.1 uncultured Rheinheimera sp. | reverse complement strand
CGCGGGTTTGCTGAAACGCCTCGCCAAACAGGCGGGCTTTTTCCTGGTTGGCACGGGTTTCGGTAATATTGCTGAAGGTGCCGATGACTTTGCCGGGTTTATTGTCGTCAGTGAATACCGTGGCCTTACCCTGGTCGCGGAACCATAACCAGGGCCCATCGTTATGTTTTAAGCGATAGGTACAGTCAAAACCCTGCTCCGGTTCCTGCATAAAACGCTGCCAGCGGCTGGTGAAGCTGTCACGGTCATCCGGGTGGATCAGGCTGATATGTTGCTGCAGCGTCAGCGGGTTCATCGTTTCGGCATAACCCAGCATGCCAGGGATGCGGGAAGCAAACAGCGTGTCATTGCGGGCATTCCACTCCCAGGCACCACTGTTGACCGAGGCCAGCGCCTGTTTCAGCCGTTGTTCGCTTTGCCGGACTTTACTATGTGCTTTGCGTATCTCGGAATGCTGACGAGAGCGGAAACGGTAAAAGCGGTAGATAGTAAATGACAGCAACAGCAGGTACAGCGCAATAGCCCAGCCGGACAGCCAGGGGGCCGGCTGAATGGTCAGGGTCAGCACTGCGGGCGGACTTTCCTGACCGGTGTCGGGAGAGACCGACACAACATGGAACTGATAACTGCCGCTGCGCAATTGTGGGAACACCACAGTATTACCGCGCTGTACCGGGTAAGCCAAATCACTGCTGCCGCTCAGCCAGTAGCGGTAGCGCACCTTGTGGTTACCACTGAAATTGACTGCGCTGAATTGCAGCGTAATACCCTGATCATTGTGTGACAGCGTAAAATGCCGGTTATTCAGATTGGCATACAAGGGGCTGAAATCACCGCTCAGCACGCTGATGCCGGTAATCGTAACCTGGCTGCTGTGGCCTGGCTGTTGCAATTTGTCCGGGTTAACCAGTGTCAGGCCATGTTTCGAGCCATAGACCAGCTCGCCATTGTGCAGTATTGCTGCGCTGCCGCTGTTGTATTCGTGGGTGTATAAACCATCATCCCGGGTAAAAAACTCAATTTGCAGCTTAACCGGGTCTAATCTGCCCAGCCCCTGATGTGATGAAAACCATAAGTCGCCCCGGCTGTCCTGCTGCAGGTCGTATACTGCGGCTGACAACAGCGCCTTACCGGCGGCAAAACTATGTTTGAGTTCCAGCGTGGTTAAATCAAACCCCAGCAGCCCGATACCGGACATGCCTATCCATAGCGTATTGTGGTTATCTGTCGCTGCAGTATCCGCCAGCCGGTTCAGATGGGGCTGGTAATCGTTATGCCGGTATAACAGCCGGCTGTGTCCGGTATCGGGCTGCCACAGCCAGATCTCATCGGGCTTGCTGAGCAGCAAACCACCCTCAGCTCCCGGCAGCCCGTGAAAAATGACACTGTTGCTGTCAACAGCAAAAGCGCCCAGTGCAGCGGTCATATCCTCGACGTCATGCGCCGTGGTGTGGTAACGCAGCGCTTTACCCTGGCGGAAAAAATACAGCTGCTGGCCGTACAAATAATAGGAATAGCTGAAATGCTCGAACAGGGCTTGCTGGCCCGGCACGTTAACGGGTGGGAGCGTCTGCAGCTGCTGCTGTTTATCAAAATATTTCAGCCCGGCACCGGTATGCAACCATAACCCCTGTTCGCCTGCCGGGATAATGCGGTAAATATTGCCCTGATGCTGCACGGCTTTAGGGTCATCTGAGGCATAAAACTGCCCGCTGTTGCTGCCGCTGCTGTCAAGGCGGTTTAAGCCGTTTGCCGTGGCGACCCACAACACAGTACCATCGTGGAAGAGACTGTTTACCTTATCACTGCTTAATACTGCGGTATCCGCCCGCCGGCTCAGCTGGCTGAACGCTTCGCTGCGCGGATGCCAGTAATAGGCGCCATCATCACGGGAGGCCAGCCAGAAGCCGCCATCGTCGTCGGCGACAATATCAATAATGGTGTCTTCAAACAGCCCGAGCCTGGCATCGCTGAATTTCAGTACCGGCTCTGCCTGGGCTGTGCCGGGGTCATAACGCAACAAACCCTGCTCGGTGGGGATCAGCAAATGGTCTTGCTGCCACTGCAACTGCCAGATATTGGCCGTGGCCAGTTCAGTCCTGACCGGGTAAGGCTCCTTGTGCTGCAGCAAACGCAGTATGTCTTCCAGTGCTATGCTGTACAGGCCGGTCACTGTGCCGACCCAAAGCCGGTCCTGCCGGGCGTCCAGTACCTTGACATGGCTGGCATCAGTATTGCTGACGCCGGCGGGCAGATGTGGCAGATACTGCAACTGGCCCGTGTGCATATCATAGGCAATTACACCATTGTAAGCTGCAACCAGCACATAGTGCTGCAATACGTAAAGCCCGCGCAACCAGCCGTCTGCATAACCGAGCTGGGCCAGGTCAAACAGTTTTACTGCCTGCCCGCTCTGGTACGACACCTGATAGACACTGTTCAGTGTTGCAACGAGCAGACTGCTGTTATCGTACTGTATCAGGGCACTGATATAAGGGTGCAGCAGGGTTTCGTCCTGCCGGTGCAACTGGCTGAACAGCTGCATATTGCCCTGTTGCGGCAGATAGCGGTAAATATCGCCGGAGCTGGTGGCGGCAAAAATCTGGTTGCTGTCGTCGCGTAACAGGCGGGTAAAACTGACTTCGCGCAGGCTGTATTCTGCCGTGCCGGGTTGAATAACTTCGGTACCATCAAAACGATTCAGGCCACCGGCTGTCGCCAGCCAGAGGAAACCGTCCTGATCCAGCATCAGGTCGTGGATGCTGCCCTGTGACAGTCCCTGGTCCGGCGTTAACGGCCGTAACAACGGTGCGGCCGGCACTGACAATGTCAGCCAGAGCAGACAACTTGCTGCAATACGCCATAATTGTGGCAAAAAATTCACTGCGTCTCCCATCCGGTAGCTTTATCAGTGTTGTCGGTGCTACACCAAGTATGCTGAAAAACATATAACGGCCAGACGCTACTGTCTAGTACTGTCTGGCACAAGCCATGCTAAAAGCGGGATTATTCAGTAACCCCGCAGCCAGACCAGTTGCAGTAACAGCACGCTGCCGGCCAGTATGACTGTTACCCCATGGCACTGCCGGGTCAGTTTTACTGTGCCGGCAATATCGGCTGCGGCCGGCTCTGGCCCGTGCCCGGTCCGGCTGCGTTGCAGCTTATACGGGCCGTAGTACACCGGGCCGCCGAGGCCGCGTTGCAGTGCGGTACTGGCGCAGCATAACAACCAGTAGGGCAGCACAGCAATATGATACGGCCGGTTACGGCAGCTGTGCCAGCTGCGCCTGATACCATAGTGCAGCGCCATGCACAGGCAGCAAAATAACAGCGCCGGTGCCGATAACAGCTGTACCACAGCTGACACCGGCCGGCCAAAATGCTTAAAGGCAGCCAGTTTGACATTCCATTGCTGGTGTAATTCCAGCAGCAGGCGGTAGCCAAGGGCAGCCAGCCCGCCACCGGCCAGGAACCAGAACAGGGTCGCGACCACTTCGCTGGCACTGCGTAACAGCAGGCTTTCGCAGCAGGCTTTGCTGACACCGACAGCGCTGAGGTTATCTGTGCGGCGCAGCAGCAGTTTAGCCGCCTGTTCCCGGGCCAGGGTTAACTGGTTACGGGCCAGGCTGTGCTGCACCTGTTTTGCCACACTCAGACGCTGTGGCCAGTCGATGCAGGCAAACAGTAACAGCGCATCCAGCAGCCAGGGCAGTTCTGAGAACTGATACAGGCTGTAGCTCAGTGCCAGCACCGGCACTGTGGCTACCAGCACAGCCAGGCTGCCGGAAATATACAGCTGCCGGCTGGCGCGCAATGGGTCCGGGTTGACTTTCTGTGCCAGGCTGAACGCCAGGTAACGGTAGAACGTCAGCGGGTGATAGGCCGCCGGCAGCGGCATCAGCACACTGGCCAGCACCACCAGCAACAGCAGTGGCGGGTTAAGCCAGAGCTCTTGTGGCCAGTGCACGTTATAACGCTACCGCAACCAGACGTTTTAACAGCTCCAGCACCATGGCCGAGCTGTGTTTCGATGCTACGTCGAGATAGGCCTCAAACGATTGTGGCGATTCTTTGCCGGCGATATCGCTTAAGCTTCTGATCACCACAAAGGGGGTGGCCAGCATATGGCAGACCTGGGCAATAGCAGCGCCTTCCATTTCCACTGCCAGCATGGCCGGAAACTGCTGGCGGATCATGGCAATCCGCGCCGGATCACAGATAAAACTGTCGCCGGTGGCGATCAGGCCGGTTTTCGTCTGGCAAAACCCCAGTGCCTGTATACTTTGCTCTGCCGCGCTGATCAGCGCCGGGTGGGCGCTGAATGCTGCCGGCATCTGCGGCACCTGGCCCATTTCGTAACCAAAGGCGGTCACATCGACATCGTGATGGCGCACTTCAGTGCTGATCACCACATCGCCAACATTCAGCTGTGGGTCAAAACCGCCGGCAGAGCCGGTGTTAATGACCGCATCGGGTTTAAACTGTTCAATCAGCAGGGTAGTGGCAACGGCGGCGGCAACCTTGCCGATACCGGACTGCACCAGCACGACATTTACGCCCTCCAGGGTGCCGCGATAAAAAGTATAGCTGCCGCTTTGTGTGCTGCTGACATGCTGGATCTGCTGGCGCAACAGCGCCACTTCCGGCTCCATAGCGCCGATAATACCGATAAGTTGCATACTGGTTCTCTGTTTAAAACAAAGGCGTCAGTATAAAACGCTCAAGCAGGAAAATCCCGCTTTTCTGCCGCTCTATCAGGTGAGATAACACGCATGACAAGCCGCTGGCGGGGTTCAGCCCGGGTTAATTCACTGCCGCTAAGCTGGCCTGACTGAAAAAAACGATGCCAACCGGCAATATCGACGCGATTGGCGAAGCAAGGAGTAGATAATGAAAAAAGCCGTTTTAACCCTGGGTGCGCTGGCAATACTGTTTACAGCGGGGACCAAGGCCAATATCCAATGGGATTATATCGGTGCCGGTTATACCGATGCTGCTGGCGATGGCCCTTATATTGAGGCTTCGCTGCGGCTGGATAACACTTGGGTAGCCGATGCGACCCTGTCCCGGCTGTCCAGCGGGCCTGTTGATATTAACCTGCTGCAGGCCGGGGTTAACTACCGCAGTGATTTTAAGCTGGATTTCTCGCCGGCAACACAAACCTATCTGCTTGCCGGCGTGGACCACGCCTTTGGTGACGCTGACGACACCGGGGTTTATGGCGGTGTGGGGCTGCGCCACCCGCTGACGCCACAGGTAGAGCTGTACTCCGAAGCTACCTACCGTACTATCGGTGATAACTATGGCAGCCTGGCCGGCGGTATCGCCTATTACCTGAGCCCGGACTGGGCGGTACGCGGCAATATCGCACTGAACAGCGGCAACGCCAGGAACGAGTTTCGTTTTGGTGTGTCGTATCAGTTCTGAGCGCTGGCTTGGCGTTTAACTGAACAGCGCCTTCTGGCGCTGTTCGTGTGTTAACAGCCAGGCTTTTTTATCCAGCCCGCCGGCATAACCGGTTAAGGTCCCGTTAGCGCCTATTACGCGATGACATGGCACCACTATCGCAACCGGATTACGGCCATTGGCTGCCCCTACGGCCCTTACCGCCTTAACATGGCTGATACCACGGGCAATATCGGCATAGCTGCAGGTTTGGCCAAACGGTATACTGCACAGCTGGCGCCACACCTGTTGCTGAAATGCTGTCCCCGTGGCGGCCAGCGGCAGGCTGAACTCTGTTAAGCTGCCGGCAAAATAAGCGCTGAGTTGCTGCGCGGCCAGGGTGGTCAGCGCAGAGCTGTGTTCGGGCAACTGCCGCGTGCTGACAAAGCTGACAGCACAGATGCCGGCATCTGTGGCATCAATTTGTACCAGCCCCAGCGGGCTGTCGATATATTGGCTGAACATATTAGTCTCCGGATTTAAACCATAACTGAAAGGTGGCATAGCTGCGCCAGGGCGCTAAGGTACTGGTATCGGTGGCAGCACTGCCGGCACGGGCCAGAGCTTTTTGCACGCCTAAATCGCCGGCCAGCCAGATATCGCTGGCCGATAAACCGCGCAGGCTGGCATAGTTTACTGTCCAGGGCCCGATACCTTTGATACTGAGCCATTGCTGTGGCGCGGCCTCAGGTGAGGCCAGGACGAATTGCGCCAGTGCTTTTAACGTCTCCCGGCGTGCCTGCGGTACTTTTATCATCTCTAACGGGCTGTGCAGCACTGCCTGGGGTGTGGGAAACAGCCTTTTATCTGGCCCCAGCGGTTCGCCCAATACCTGCACCAGACGGTTGAGCTGGGTTCTGGCACCGGCAACACTGACCTGCTGTCCCAGTATGGCGCGCACGCCGGCCTCCCAGCTGCACCAGAGCCCAGGAATGCGCAGGCCGCTGATCAGGCCACTACTGAATAACGGGTGCTGGCTGAGCTGCTGTTCTATCTGCAGCAGATTGGCGTCCAGATCCAGCAGCCGGCGCAGTTGTTGTACCAGGCCGAACAGGCCCTGCTTACCCGGCCAGTGCAGGCTTAAACGTAAGCTGCTGTCAGTGTGCGGGGTGACTTCAAACCAGCCGGCGCTGTGCTGGTAGCAGAACGTGCGGCCATAACTTTGCTGCTGTACCCAGTCGATGCCATCCAGGGTTCGGGCCTGCCAGAACTGCAGCATGGTCGTCCAGGCCAGCGGCGGGCGGTAACTCAGCTCCAACTGGATCATGTCAGCCTGGCCGCTATCGCGGCCGCGGCGGATGGCACCCGGCGTCAGTTGCAATTGCTGTTTAAAGGCATCATTAAAGCGCCTTACGCTGTTAAAGCCGGCCTGATAGGCAATAGCGCTGACCGGCAGCGCGGTTTCATGCAGCAGTTTCTTGGCAAACAGGATCTGCTGGCTAAGGGCATATTGTTTGGGTGCCAGCCCCAGTTGCTGCTGAAACATCTTGCGCAGGTAGCGCTCGCTGATCCCCAGCCGCTCTGCCAGTTGCGCCTGGTTCTGCTGTTGCAGGCCACCTTCATCTATTAACCTTAACGCGCGCTGTAATGTTGTGTCAGTGCCCTGCCAGGCGGCGGAGCCGGGGGCGCTGTCCGGCCGGCAGCGCAGGCAGGGACGATAGCCTGCCGCACAGGCCGCCGCAGAGGAAAAATAGTACGTCACCTGCTGCTCTGCCGGCGCCCTGGCCGGGCATATTGGCCGGCAATAGATGCCGGTGCTTTTTACCGCAGTAAAAAACAGGCCATCAAAGCGGGCATCCCTGGCTAGGCGGGCTTGCTGGCAGATCTCGGCGGCTAACATAGCGGGCTCCGGTTAACTGTTATTGGCCCGAGTATATCAGGCCCGCAGCTTGCTGTTAGCCAGATCCGGTACTCAATAGTCATTTTGTGTTACTGCGACCTTGGTCTGGTTGCTAACCGGGCAGGCAAGGCCTAGTATCAGCACATAACAGCTGACCGGCAAGGCTGTAACAAACAGGGGGTTTTATGTTAGAGCATTTTTTTATTCAGCTCAGTACCGAGCCACAAAGCATTAGTTTTGAGCAAAGTATCGCGCTGGTTGATGCGCTATACCTGTTTACACCAACCGGCTTTAAAAACGGTGAACTGTATAATGCCGCCGGCGAGAATAACGGCTCCTGCAAGATCCTGGCTTTTGGCTTACTGCACCAGTTGTCTGAGCCGCAAACACTGTTTTTGTTTGGCGATTATTACCGTGCGGTACTGGATAACCCCAAAGGCATTGATCATCAGAATATCCGTAACTTTATCCGCACCGGCTGGGATGGTGTGGTGTTTGACTTGCCGGCACTGAGCGGCAGAGTATAAAGGCCATAACGCCCGGTTTGTCGTAATGCCGGTAGTTGGCAATATCCACAAACCGGCTTGCCCACGCCAACACGCCGTGAATACATCCCTGTAGGCTCGATTATGAACTTCATCCATGAAGTTCATCCTGCGGGCCAGCGGAGCTGTTCCAATTCGCTCCCGGCGAATTGGTCAGGCATCCATGCCTTCAACGGTTGGCTTAGGGCAAGCCGATTCTCGCTTAAGTAAGCAGTATGCCAGCCGGGCGTTATAGTTTGGCCTTAAGCTGCGTCTTTGTCTTTAGCTGCTGCTTTTATATTGTCCGCATGTGGCAGTTCATGTGGTGGCAGGTCTTTGTTTCCCTGCTTTAAGAAATGATCCATCCACTGCATCAGCCGCATACCGTAGTCCAGCTGCGCTGCGGCTTTCTGGTTACCATGGCCTTCGCCCGGATACAGCACTAGGCGTACCGGCACCTTACCGTGGGTTTTCAGGTAACGGTACAGTTCCATCGACTGGCTCGGATGTACGCGGGTGTCGTCCTTGCCGTGCATGATCAGAATAGGGGTTTTGGCCTGTTCGGCATGGTAAATCGGGCTGCGCTCCAGATACCATTGCCATTTCTGCCACGGGTAGCTGCGGGCATGTACCAGGTGCATTTCATTGGCGATGTCGGTAGTACCGAACTTGGACAGGTTGTTGCTGATCCCGACAAACATCACGCTGGCGGCAAAATGCTCGGTTTGCTTAGTGGCGGCCCAGGCTGAGGCATAACCACCGTAAGAGCCACCGGTAATACCCACTTTAGCGCTGTCAACCAGCCCCAGCTCTACCAGATGGTTTTTGGCGTCTACCAGATCGTCAAACTCTTTGCCGGCATAGTCGTTCTGCCCCAGTTTGGAGAACGCCACGCCGCGGCCGGTACTGCCACGGTAATTGGGGAAAAACTGCATATAGCCTTCGGCTGCGGCATGTTTTACCGGGCTGCCATAGCGGTCCAGCCAGCCGTTGGACATATGCGCTTCCGGCCCGCCGTGTACTACCATAATCAGCGGATAACGCTGGCCTGCAACATAATTGAGCGGATAAACCAGTATGCCCTGCAGCTCCAGACCGTCGCTGGCTTTGTGGTTAACCGTAACCTGCTTTGGCATGGCAATATCGGCCAGCCACGGGTTGGAGTTGGTTAAACGGCTTAACGCGCCACGCTCGCTTAAGCTGTACACTTCGGTTGGGTGTTCCGCTTTGTGCAGCAGTAAGCGGCTTTGTTTGCCATTGGCCGATACTGCCAGCCGGGTGGCAATGCCGTTGCCGGCTTTGAGCAGCGTGCTGATGCGCTTGCTCTGCAGGTTAACACTGCCGATTTCGGCTTCAGTACCGACATGGCCGACAAACAGCAACTGGGTGTCGGAGCGCCAGCCAAAGTCCTGGATATGGCCCTGATAGTCGGGCAGCAGATCTGAGACAGCAGCGGTTTTTACATCGGCCAGCAGTAAGCGGCCGGCGGCAGGATCATGGATATCGGCGCTGCCGATCAGGGCGATGCGCTGGCCATCCGGCGAGAACTGCGCCTGTTCCAGCTTGCCGCTGGTGACAAAGCGCTGCACCACCTCGCCGGTCAGCGAAATCAGCTGGTACTGGCTGGCCATGTAGTTATCGTCAATCAGGGCGCTTGGTGCGGTGCGCAGCAGTAACTGTGCCTGATTTGGGCGAAATTGCACTGACAAGACATTGCCACTGACATCAATAGCGGTGGCTTTAGTGTCCGGCTGCTGCAAATCAGCCAGCCAGAGCCGGGTCTGCGGTACATTCTCTTCGTACACTTCGGCTTTAAAGCCTTTTTTGCTCAGTTCTGCTTGCTGTTTCGGGGCGGCGTCCTGGGCCAGGAATGCCAGCCAGCGGCCATTGTGACTCAGATCATAAGCGCTGATATTATGCTCGTGGCTCAGTACTTTTACCGCTTCGCCACCATCCGGGGCTATACGGTACAGGCTGCTGAATTTATCGCTGCCGCGTTTGCTGACAAAATACAGCTGCTTGTTGTCGGCACTGAACTTGATATTACCAACCCGGCCAGCACCGGTAACAAAAGGCCGCTCATTGCCTTTGCTGTCCACAAGAAATAATTCGTGATGACTGCTGCCGTCATCTTCGGTGTAAGGGTTGCGCGGCCGGTTACGGATAAAGGCGGTGTAGTGGCCATCGCTGCTGACAGCAAGCTGGGTGACGCTTTGTACGCTGACGGTTTGTTCTAAAGTAACAGGTTTGGCCATAATGGCGGTACTGGCTAATACCAGCAGTGCTGTGATACCCCTGGTCAGGTTGCGCATTTTTCCTCCATGCGTTTTGTTAGGTATTGTGCCACGACATAACAGCATAAAAATGCCTGAAGCTCTACCAGGAGCGGTCAGGCTATCGCAGCTTTGCGGTAAAACAACGGCTGTGGCTTTGTTAAGGCTTGCGGCTGTGTTATGTTGGCGCAAAAAGCAGTGTTGTAAAAACAATCAATAACTCATTATCTTTCAGGGTTTCCTATGCAAGAATCCAGTGTACTTATCACTAACGATGCGGTGGTGTTTGGTTTAATGGCAACCATTCTGGGTGCTGTGTTTTATACCAGTCACAGTGATAACCGCTTTTTTAAAGCCTTTTACAAGTATGTGCCGGCGTTGTTGCTGTGCTATTTCATTCCGTCGTTATTTAACAGCTTTGGCATTATTGATGGCGAAGGTTCGTCATTATACAAAATGGCGTCACGTTACCTGCTGCCGGCCAGTTTAGTGCTGTTAACCTTAAGCGTGGATTTTAAAGCCATTCTTGGCCTTGGCCCCAAAGCGCTGATTATGTTTCTGACCGGTACGGCCGGTATTATTATCGGTGGCCCGATAGCGCTGATGAGTGTCGGGTATTTTTTCCCGCAGGAACTGGGTGGCGATATCTGGCGCGGCATGACGACTATTGCCGGCAACTGGATTGGCGGCGGTGCCAATCAGGCGGCAATGAAAGAAGTGTTTAATGTTGAAGGCGGTATTTTTTCGGTGATGATCACCGTGGATGTACTGGTCGCCAACATCTGGATGGCCGTGCTGCTGTATATTGCCAGCCGGGCAGAGTTTTTTGACCGCAAAAACGGCGCGGATGTCAGCGGTATTGTCAGTTTGCGGCAGAAAATTGAAAAGTACCAGGCCGAAAACGCCCGTATTCCTAACCTGACCGACATTATGCTGATTGTCGCGGTGGCGTTTGGTGTTACCGGGCTGTCGCATGCCCTGGCCGATATTATTGCGCCCTGGATTGAACAGGTGGCACCACAGCTGGCCATGTACAGTTTAACCAGTAGCTTTTTCTGGCTGGTGGTTATTGCCACTACGGCGGGGCTTTACCTGTCCAGCACCAAAGCCCGTAAACTGGAAGCGGTAGGTGCGTCTAAAGTGGGCTCTGCATTTTTATATATCTTGGTGGCCACCATAGGTATGCATATGGATGTCACCGCTGTTATGGATTATCCGGTCATGTTTTTAGTCGGTGTTGTCTGGATACTGGTACATGGCGGCTTGCTGTTACTGGTGGCCCGGCTGATTAAAGCGCCGATGTTCTATCTGGCGGTAGGCAGCCAGGCCAACGTCGGTGGTGCGGCTTCAGCCCCTGTCGTGGCGGCGGCATTTCATCCGTCACTGGCCCCGGTTGGGGTATTGTTAGCGGTGCTGGGCTATGCGCTGGGCACCTATGGCGCTTATATTTGCGGCCTGATTTTGCAACAGGTCGTCCCTGTCCCTTAAGACAAGGCAGAGCAGCAGAGAAAAGGAACCGACAATGCCAGGCAAATTTACAACGGAACCGCGCCATTACGTACTGATTATTGCCCTGTTGCTGGCCTTGTACACCAGCTATCTGCTGGTGGCACCTTATGTCGGTGCCATAGTGCTGGCCTTTGTGTTGTCGTTGCTGTGTTTTCCGCTGCATCAGTTTATTGAACGGAAAATTCCCGGCCGGCCTAATCTGGTCGCCAGTCTTTCCTGTCTGTTGCTGGTGGTGGTGATCCTGGTGCCGGCGTCCCTGGTGTTTATGGCGATAGTGCAGCAGGGCGTTGTCTTTACCAAACAGAGTTATCAGTGGTTAAGCAGCGGTGGCGCCGAGCAGTTGCTGCAACACCCGCTGCTGCAAAGCACACTGGAGAACCTGAACCAGATCCTGCCGGCCGAGCAAATCAGCGGCGAGAGTATCGTGCGCCAGCTTACCGAGTTAGCCGCCGGCTTTGGTAAAGAGCTGCTGAATCTGAGTACCAAGGTTGTCGGTGATATCACCGGTCTGGTATTCAGTTTTATCCTGATGCTGTTTATCCTGTTTTTCTTACTGCGTGATCACGACAAGGTGGTTAATACGCTGCACTGGGTATTGCCGTTGTCGCGGTCACAGGAAGAAGCCTTATTGGATGAAGCCAAAACCGTAGCGCGCTCTGCGGTAATGGGCTCGTTTTTAACCGCGATTGCCCAGGGCATTGCCGGTGGTATTGCGATGGCTATTGTGGGTTTACCCGGTTTGTTCTGGGGCAGCATGATGGCATTTGCGTCTTTTATTCCGCTGGTGGGTACGGCACTGATCTGGCTGCCGGCCAGCTTATATCTGCTGCTGAGCGGTGACTGGCCCTGGGCACTGTTCCTGGCGCTGTGGGGCGCTATAGTGGTGGGCTCTATAGATAATTTCCTGCGGCCTCTGCTGATGCAGGGCAGCTCAGGTATGAGTACCTTACTGATTTTCCTGTCGTTAATTGGTGGTATCCAGTTGTTTGGTTTAATCGGTGTGATTTACGGGCCGATCATTTTTGCCCTGACGCTGGTGCTGTTAAAGTTGTACACCATAGAGTTTAAAGACTTTCTGGAACA
This sequence comes from uncultured Rheinheimera sp., assembly GCA_964511675.1. Classification (GTDB taxonomy): domain Bacteria; phylum Pseudomonadota; class Gammaproteobacteria; order Enterobacterales; family Alteromonadaceae; genus Alishewanella. The sequence goes on along the minus strand of CAZEGA010000054.1, from coordinate 2,340 downwards.
GCAGGATAAGAGCTGACGCCGAACACAGATGAAATATCAACTGGTTGATCTGGAAACCTTTATTCAGGTGGTAGAGGGCGGTGGTATTACCGCTGCTGCCCAGCGGCTGGATGTGGCAAAATCTGTGGTCAGTAAACGCATCAGCTCACTGGAAAAAGCGTTGTCGGTGCAGTTGTTACATCGTTCGGTAAAAGGCACAGTGCCGACCGAGCGCGGCCAGTTGTTTTACCGCCAGACCAAAGAGATCCTGCAGCAACTGGATATAACCGGTGAAGCGCTGACCGAACAAGCTTCGGAACTTTCCGGCCAGTTACGTATTTCGGCACCGATGAGTTTCGGTACTCTGTATCTGGCGGATATTTTGTGTGGTTTTATGCAACAGTACCCGCAGTTGCAGCTGATACTGGAACTGGATGATCGTAAGGTGGATATTGCAGCCGAAGGTTATGATCTGGCGCTCAGAATAACCCAGATAACCGACTCTCCGTTAATTGCCAAAGTTATTGCCCGCAGTGAACGGATGATTTGCTGCAGTCCGGAATATGCCCGTAAACATGGGCTGCCTGCCCGGCTGGAACATATTGCGCAGCACAAAACCATCTGTTACAGCTATGTTTATTCTGGGCATTTATGGCAATTTGAACCAGAGTTTCCCGCCGGCCCTGCCCGTAATGTGGTATTGCACAACCCGGTATTTTCATCCAATAACGGTGAAGCCATGCGGGCTGCGGCTATTGCCGGTGCCGGGCTGGTGCTGTTGCCAACCTTTATTGCTGCCCCGGCACTTAAAGATGGCAGACTGATTAATGCAATGCCGGATAATAAACCAACAGCAGATCAGATTTATCTGGTTTACCCACACCGTCGTTACCCTTCACAGAAAGTCCGCCTGCTGGTGGAGTATCTGACAAACTATTTCAGCCAGGGCGTGCCCTGGGAATAATGCTACATCGTTCGCTTTACGCGAACGATGACTTTCCTGTTACTGCGCTAGGCAAGATTTCAGATTGTACTACACTGTGTGCCATTACTTCAGATGGAGCACAGCATGATGTCAGGTATAGAAAAAGTACGTAAAGCCATTAAAACCACCGGCAGCAGCCACTGGGTTGGTAATGGTTTTCCGGTGCGGTCATTATTTTCCTACCATCAGGATGCCGGGCTGTTAAGCCCATTTCTGTTACTGGATTATGCCGGGCCGGCAACCTTTGCGGCGACCACAGAACGCCGGGGGGTTGGCGCACACCCGCACCGGGGCTTTGAAACCGTGACCATTGTTTACGATGGTGAGGTGGAACACCGTGATTCAACCGGTGGCGGTGGCGTGATAGGGCCGGGCGATGTGCAGTGGATGACTGCCGGAGCCGGTATTGTGCATGAAGAGTTTCATGGTTCCGACTGGGCTAAACGTGGCGGTGCCTTTGAAATGGTGCAGTTGTGGGTGAATTTGCCGGCAAAGGATAAAATGCAGCCGGCGGGTTATCAGGCTATCACTACTGCTCAGATCCCACAGCTGCAACTGCCTGATAATGCCGGAACCGTGCGGGTAATTGCCGGCGATTATCAGGGTACCACAGGCCCGGCCCGTACCTTCAGCCCGATAAATGTCTGGGATATACGGCTGAACCAGGGACAGCACCTGCTGAGCTTGCCTGAACAGCATATAGCTGTGCTGGTAGTGCTAAAAGGCGAAGTTAGCCTGAGCGACGGTAAAAAACTGACCTCAGCACAGGCGGCGGTATATGGCAGCGACGGCAATGAAATTAGCCTGCAGGCTACCGACAATACTGTGTTACTGCTGTTAAGTGGTATACCGCTTAACGAACCTGTGGTAGGGCATGGCCCCTTTGTTATGAATACCGAACAGCAGATACAACAGGCATTTATGGACTACCAGCGCGGCACATTCGGCTGAGCAGTTCATAACATACATGCGGGTATCCGTGATACCCGCATACTTCCTAACGTAAGATGAGGCTACTACCATGACAAAATCCTATACCCGTCTGGATAAAGACAACGCTGCTGTATTACTGGTTGATCACCAGGCCGGATTGCTATCGCTGGTACGTGATATTGAGCCGGATAAGTTTAAAAATAATGTGCTGGCGCTGGCAGATTTAGCGAAATATTTTAAGCTGCCTACGATCCTGACGACCAGCTTTGAGCAGGGACCAAATGGCCCATTGGTGCCGGAATTAAAACAGGCTTTCCCGGATGCACCTTATATCGCCCGGCCAGGGCAGATTAATGCCTGGGATAATGACGATTTCCTGGCTGCGGTAAAAGCCACCGGCAAAAAGCAATTGATTATTGCCGGGGTGGTGACCGAAGTTTGTG
>CAZEGA010000053.1:7042-15358 GCA_964511675.1 uncultured Rheinheimera sp. | reverse complement strand
TGCTTGGCCAGGGCTGGCCAAGCATGCGCAAAGCATCAGCTGAGTTACTGGGGTTACACAGCGAGCCACACTGGCACTTTGCCGATACCGGACGCCAGCGACAATGGCAGATCCGTCACAGCCGCTTTATGGATCAGGGCCAGCGCCACCAGTTGCTGGTGTTTATCAATATTCAGGCGGCGCTGCGTGATACCGAGTTACAGGCATGGCAGCAGTTGATCCGTGTGCTCAGCCATGAGATCCGCAACTCTTTGACGCCGGTGCTGGCGTTATCAGAGCACTTACAGCATAAACTGGCACCGGGCCGTGAACAGGATGCACTGCATGTGATCCGCCAGCGCAGCCAGCATTTGCAGGATTTTGTCAGCCGCTACAGCGAACTGAATAAACCCCTTAGCATTAATCAGCAGCCACTTTGCGCTGCGGATTTGTTTGCCGCGCTACAACCCTTGTTCAGCGATGCCGCACTGCAGGCCAGCGGGCTGACACTGCGGTTTTATTCAGATGCCACCTTATTACAGCAGGTGCTGATTAATCTGATCAAAAACGCCATTGAAGCTGGCAGCCCGCCGGGTACTATACTGCTGCACTTTGCCTGTCAGCAAAACCAGTTGCAGATCAGCGTCAGCGATCTGGGGCACGGCATCAGCAATACCCGTGACCTGTTTGTGCCTTTTTACACTACGAAAGCGCAGGGCCAGGGGATCGGTTTGCAGCTCTGCCGCAACATAGTGCGGCAGTTGTCCGGCGAGCTCAGCCTTAATCCGCGCAGCGATGGCCGGCAAGGCTGCTGTGCCAGCATTACCTTACCCTGGCATAGCAACTGACACCACCTGTCTAACTACCCGGCCAGCCCGGCAGGGCGTCCGAAACCGGAATAGTGCGTCCGAAACCGGACGCTACTGCCGGATACTGCAGCCAATAAATAGCATCAATCTTTATATATCAATACGTTAATAAGCTGGCATAAGCATTGCTCTGCTCAAGCTGCCAGCTACCGATATCCGGCTGTAGCAACCACAGAGAAATGCGAATGGATGTAAAAAAAATTAACACCAAACCACGCTGGCAAAAACCCCTGCTGGCGGTTTGCGCGTTGGCAGGACTGGCGCTGTTAGGCACCTTGTGGGCCTCGCCTGGTTACCAGCATAAAATTGAACGCTCCCGTTTGCTGTTGGCGCAGGTACAACGGGGCGATCTGCAAATCAGTGTTGATGCCTATGGTGTACTGCGTTCAGATAAACAAACACTGCTGACCGCGCTGAGCAACGCCACTGTGCAACAAGTGTTGCTGCGGCCCGGTGCCCTGGTTACTGCAGACAGTATTATTCTGCAGCTCAGTAACCCGGAATTATTGCAGGATGTAGAAGCTGCAGCTATGGCGTTGGCACAAGAAGAAGCCAATCTAAAGCGGCTGAAATTGGCCAATCAACGCGAGCGTCTGGCTGAGCTGTCAGTTCAGGCCGAGCTTGATGCCAATTTGCAAATGATCACTTTAAGACGCAATGCCGAGCAGCAATTAGTGGCCGATGGTGTAGTGTCCTCCCTTACCTATCAAACTACAGTACTGCAACAACAACAAATGCAACAGCGGCTGGATTTGCAGCAGCAACGGCTGGAACAATTGCACGAGGTAATTGAACAATCTGAAATTATTCAGCAAGAGCAAATTAACCAAAGCCGGGCCCGTTATCTTACCATGCAGCAACGGGCAGAACGGTTAACCGTCAGAGCCGGTATGGCCGGTGTATTGCAACGGCTACCGGTAGAACTGGGCCAAAGTGTTGCCGCCGGCCAGGAATTAGCTCTGGTGGGCAGCGATAAAGATCTGCTGGCGCTGGTGCGGGTATCGCAATCCCGCGCCGAGCAGCTGCAAATTGGCCAGGCAGCGCAAGTTAACACGCGCCGCGAACGGGTGGCCGGGGTGGTTACCCGTATTACGCCGGAAGTAAGGGATGGCACTATAGAAGTAGAAATTGCTTTTACCGAAGGCGTGCCGGCTTCTGCCCGGCCAGAACTGAATATAGACGCGCAAATTTTTACCGCTCAGTTAACGGACACCCTCTACCTGGAAAGACCGGTTAACACGCAAAGCCATAGTGCCGGTCGTTTATTTAAACTAACCGACAATGGCCGTACCTTGTTGGCTACTTCACTGCAGTTTGGTGACGATGCCGGACATTTCTTACAAATTACCGGTGGTGCCCAACCGGGTGATACTTTTGTGTTGTCAGATATGGCGACCTATCGTGAAGCCGAACTGATTCAGTTGCAGTAAAGGGCATGACTAACACCAGGCCAAGACAAAACAGCACAATACGAAAAAATAAGGAAGCATTATGCAACAACAAAAAATCAGCATGCGTGGCATTACCAAAGTGTTTTCCACCGACGAGATGGAAACCCATGCCTTACGCGGCATTGATCTGGACATCTTTGCCGGTGATTTTGTCTCTATCTGTGGTCCGTCTGGCTGTGGTAAATCCACGTTGTTATCGCTGCTGGGGTTGTTAGATATGCCCACCGAAGGCAGTTACCAGATTGAAGGCCATGAAGTCAGTGGTTTAAGCCTCAGTGAAGCCGCTTTTATCCGCAATGAAAAAATCGGTTTTATCTTTCAATCGTTTAATTTAATAGACGAGCTGACGGTATTTGACAATATTGCCCTGCCACTGCGCTACCGGCGGCAGGCGATGGCCAAAGCGGAGCAGCACGAGCGGGTAATGGCCTGCCTGAAAACGGTGGATATGAGCCACCGCGCCGGCCACAGGCCGAACCAGTTATCCGGTGGTCAGCAACAGCGTATCGCCATTGCCCGCGCGCTGGTTGGTGCGCCAGCCCTGCTGCTGGTGGATGAGCCGACCGGTAACCTGGATTCTAAAAACGGTGATGCGGTAATGGATATGCTATGCGAGCTGAACAACAGTGGCACTACGCTGTGTATGGTAACGCACGACCCGCGTTACGCCGATATGGCCAGCCGCAAATTGCATTTGCTGGATGGCCGTATTCTGGATGCCGACGGTACGCCGCTGTCGCAGCACGCTATGGCCTTACACCAGGCCGCAGGCCAGTAAATGTTGCCGCTTAGTGGCTGGTTTTGGCTGGCGGTGATAGCCCTGCAGCCGCTGTGTCTGCTGCTACTCACTGTACTGGTGGCGTTGTGGGATAACAGTAGTAGCGCCGGTTCTGTATAAGGATAGTTAGATGTTTATCATGAAAGATTTATCTACAGCGCTTTATGCGCTTGGCAAAGCCAAGGGCTATGCGCTGACGGTGATGCTGACGCTGGGCCTGACACTAGGCACTCTGGTTGCGATGTTTAATCTGAATTACCAGATTTTGCAGGCACCTTTACCTTATGCCGACGAAGCACAGTTGGTGGTGGGCAGCACGGCCTGGCTGGATAAAGACGGCACTGTGCTGTATCCACGCATCATGCCATCGGGTCTGATCCAGCAGTTTTATGACAAACCATCCGACAAACTCAGTGCACATGCCTTGCTGCGTTATCAAACTCTGGCCATGACCTTACGCGATTTGGCTGACAGCCCGCAAATCCAGGTGAGTTACACCACGCCGGGTTATATGCAAATGTTCCAGATGCCGATGGTGCAAGGCCGGGCTTTTAGTGCCGATGAAGATATAGGCACTAAAAGCCCGGTGGCAGTGCTGACGGAAAAAGTCTGGCGTAACTATTACAACGCCGACCCGGTGCTGGTTGGCCGTAAAGTACGCATCGGTGACATCGACTTCACCGTAGTCGGCATTGCCGCCGCAGATTTTAGCGAGCCACAGTTGCTTGGTCCGGCCCGTCATACCGATGTCTGGCTGCCATGGGACTTGAATCCAAGGCAACAAAACATCAGCAAAGCCAGTCTCAATGGCTGGCATTTTTACCTTGGCAAACTGAAAAATGCCTCGGAACGACAAGCGTTTGAGCATGAGATAGGGCCGCAGCTGAACAGTGCGTTTCAGGAGGCCAATGCCACAGTTGCCAGCGACGCCGGCCGCAGCGTGGTGTTTAATGCCGAACCACTGCGTCTGGTGTTAGAGGGTGACAGCAGCAGCCGCACTTTATGGATGCTGGCGGGTAGTCTGATGTTGCTGCTGATTGCTGCGGCCAATATCATCAATCTGCTGCTGTCACGGGCAGCCAAACAACAAAGAACCATGAGCATTCAGGCCGCACTGGGGGCACAGCGTCATCACTTATTCAGTCAGATCCTGGCAGAATTGCTCTGGCTGCTCGCAGCGGCATTGCTGCTGGCACTGGCAGTAGCACAAAGCGCTTATACATTGCTGCAAACTTATGCCGCCAGCACTTTGCCCCGACTGTCAGCATTAGGTTTTGACTGGCCGACCTTAGTGTTTGCGTTGCTGACAACACTGCTTATAGCGCTGCTGTTTGCGCTGCTGATCAGCCGGCAAATTAACTACCGTGCTTTGCAACAAAACCTGCAAAGCAGTGGTAAAGGCAGTGGTCTGCAGATCAGCAGTAATACCCGCCAGTTGCTGATTTGCTCGCAGGTTGCGCTGGCGGCTTTGTTGCTGGTCTGCAGCGCCCAGGTATTATTGCAATCACTTGACCAGTTACGTCAGCAAATCGGCTTTAGCAGCGAACAACGTTTTCAAATTGCCGTCGATGATACAACGCCAAGACCGGACAGTTCATTGACGGCTGAACAACGGCAAACGGCACATCGCCAGCGTAAAGAAGAACTGATGCAGATAAGTACTGTGTTGCAGCAACATCCTGCGGTACAGAACGCTTCGGTCAGTAACGATGCGCCTATTTCCTTTGATGGCACATTCAGCGCCATGAGCTTTTTGCCGGCGATGGACAATCCAAACCATGTTGTGGAAAGCAGGATCACCACTACGGATCAGAATTTTATCCCGCTGTTTAATATCCAGTTGCTGCAGGGCCGCAATTTCAGCCCCCAGGAAGTAACAGCACAAATGCCTGTGATCATCATCAATCAGGCTTTTGCACAGCAACTGCAACCCGATGGTCAGGTGCTGGGGCAACATCTGTATTCGCAGCAGGGTCTGGCTTATGAAATCATCGGTATCACAACCAACCATAACCTGCCGGATGAATGGTCAGCGCATGAGCCTGCCCGCAGTTTTGTGCCACGCAACCTGATTAACAACAGCACACTGCTGCTGCAACTAAAACCTGGCATGCAACTCAATAAAACCGCGCTGAATCAGATGATGGCGCAGGTTTCGCCCCATTTTCGCGCCGCCGAAATGTATAGCATCAAAAGCAGTGTCGACCGGGTGTTAATGCGTAATTATCTGGCAGCCACAGTGACCACTGCGCTGGTTGTTTTGAGCTTTCTGCTGGCCGCCATCGGCATTTACGGTGTGTTGAGTTACAGCGTGCAACTGCGCCGGTTTGAACTCGGGGTACGGATGGCAATAGGCGCACGGCCTGTCACTATTTTACGCCAGTTACTGGGCGAAAACCTCAAACCTGTCGCTGCTGGTTTAGTGCTGGCAACCCTGTTGTTGGCGGCCCTTTGGTTGGGCCTGCAACACAGCAGCTTTGTAGTCGAACTGTCGGCCGGTGGTTTTGCCTTGCCGCTTGGCTTGATAGCACTGCTAACGGTGCTGACTTCTTTATTATCGGTGTGGGGCATTATCCGCCAGCCAGCAATTTACTCATTAAAGGGACAATAATATGCTGCAACACTGGTTCCAGACTGCTTTGCTCCTGCTGCTACGTCAGCAGCTGTATGCAGTCACTATTATTCTGACGCTTGGCCTGACTGTTGGGGCACTGCTGGCGACGTTTCAGCTGAATTATCAGTTACTGCTGGCCCCATTGCCTTACAAGGATGCCGAACGTTTACATTTAGTGCGTGGCAGTTTGTGGCGACAGGACAAACAACTATCGCCAGAGTGGCTGCCATCGCAGGCATCGCTGGATCTTTACCGCCAGCACTGGCCGGACATAGAGACCAAAGCGCTGCATAATATCAGCATTGGTGTCGAGCAAAGCTTACCGGGTAATCCGTCGTTTCATTTAGGTTATGTCACGCCGGAGTTTTTACCTATGTTTAACGCGCCGCTGGCGCTGGGCCGGCATTTGACACCGGACGAAGGGCTGGACAGCCGGGTTCCGGTGGCCGTGTTAAGTTATGCCGTCTGGCAGCAGCATTTTGCGCTTGATCCGGCTGTACTGAACCAAACCCTGTCTTTAAATGGTGTCTCTTTTAAAGTTGTAGGAGTATTGGCAAAGAACTTTGTTGAACCCGTGCTGGCAGCTCCGGGTTGGTACACCGACGTCTGGCTGAGCTACGACTTTCATGATTCTGTGCAAAACAGCTGGAGTACTAACAGCACGCAGCGCCATTTGCTGTTAAAACTGCCGGCAGGGGTGGACCCGAACAAATTGACCCACAATCTGCAGCAATGGGCAGAGCCACAGTTTCAAAGTGCAACAGTAGAACGGCCACAACTGAAAGATCATCAGATCCAGCTGCGACTGGAATTGGTACGCAATCGTATCCTCGGCGATGTCAGCGCGCTAAGCCTGAGCCTGCTGGCCGGGAGCGCCCTGCTTTGCGCCATCGCGCTGGCCAATATTGCTAATCTGGTGCTTAGCCGCGCCATGGCACAACAACGTTCGCTGACCATCCGTATTGCACTGGGCGCCAGGCCACAAGATTTATTCCGTCAGTATCTGGCCGAATTCAGTGTGTTGGCGCTGCCGGCGTTTTTGCTCTGTGTGCTGGTGGCTGAAGCCTGTTATCAGAGCTTAAAAGCCGGTTACGCCGGCCCGTTGCCCCGGCTGCAGGAACTCGACAGCACGACAGGCAGTCTGCTGCTCACCTGTGTCGTACTGAGCATTTGGTGTTTCGTGCTGGCTGCCTGGCTGACCCGGCAGTTGAACTACCGACAGCTGCAGCAAAGCCTGCAACAAAGTGGCAAAGGAACCGCAGTACAGGTGTCGAAGCGCACCAGGCAATTGCTGCTGATGTCACAAACCTTGTTCTGTTTATTAACGCTGATTTACTGCAGCCAGATTTTTATGCAGGCCTTTACCAAACTACAACAACCGACCGGGCTGAATTTACAAAGTTATCAGATAGCTCTGAGCCCCGGCGCTTTATTAACCAGCATGACGGAGACAGAACGCCGCCAGCACTATATTCAGGCACTGGACGTGGTAAAAACCCAAACCAATGCTGTGGCGGCCGGGCTCGGTGGGTATCCGCCTATCTCATATTGGCTGCAACTCAATAACATGTCGGATGTCCGCACCAGTGCCGATATTCATGTTCCCGCGATCCGCTCGCCAATCTATGCGGGTGATGCGGGTTATTTCAAAGCGTTTGGGTTGCAAATACACAGTGGTGAATTTTTCAGCACTGCCCAAGTACAGGCGTTAGAGCCGGTGGTGGTCATCAGCCAAAGTCTGGCCCAACAAATCAGTGCCGATGGTCAGGTTTTGGATAAACCGCTGTACCTGCCTGGTGCTACCGACCCTGTTCGGATCATCGGTGTGGTGAAGGATCTGCAACTGCCCAACCAAAGTGCCGCCAATGCGGTTTATCGTCCTTTAGTTCCGGCGGGCTTTCCATTTTTGCTGATACAAATGCCACAAGGCAGCACGGTTAGCCGCGAACAGGTGAATCAGGCGCTGGCGCAGGTCAATCCGGAATTCAAAGTGTACCGCTTTAACAGCACTGCCGAGATCCTGGCCGACCATACCAAAACAGCGCGAGTGGCTGCGGTGGTGACAGCGGCGCTGTCGCTGCTGGCATTAGCCCTTGCCGGATTGGGTATTTTTGCGGTGATCCGCACGCAAATTCAGCTGCGCCAGTATGAACTGGCAGTGCGCCAATCGCTCGGTGCCAGACCACAGCATTTGCTACAGCTTACCTTACTGGATAGTTTAAAACCTCTGCTATGGGCGGTGCTGTTGCTGGCCGTGGGTTATAGCGCTTTGCAGCTTAGCTTGCGCTTTGGCTGGTCTTTTGGCCTGGCACAGCAGCTGCAGATAGCACCACTGAACGCTGTTATAGCGCTGCTGACTGTGCTGCTGTTAACAACGCTGATTGTGCTTGGTTGCATCCGGCCTTTGTTAAGCCGACCGGTGGTATATGCTCTGCGAGGTAGTTAATGTTTAACCTGACTGATCTGCGCCTGGCACTGTATTCGCTTGGTAAAGCCAAAGGCTATATGCTGACGGTGATCCTGACCCCGGTCGTACTGCTCGCCTCGTGGGAGGACGCCGACGGCGGCCGGTGGTCGGCCAAGGCGTTCTTCGCCTGGATGCTGGCGCTGGAAGGTCTCGCGGTC
>CAZEGA010000053.1:2707-7032 GCA_964511675.1 uncultured Rheinheimera sp. | reverse complement strand
CTGGCCGCGCCGTTACCTTACCCGGATGCCGATCAGCTGTATCTGACCCGGGGCTCTACCTGGCAGGGCGATAAGCTGAATTACACTAACCTGATGACGGTGACCTCAGCAGTGGAAATGTATCAACAGCACGCTGATTTGGTTGAAAGCCAGGCACTGGTAGCCTTTGAGCAAACGGTGATCAGAAACCTGCCGGACTCGCCCGAGGTGAATATTGGTTATGTTACGCCGGAATATCTGTCTTTGCTGCGCAGCCCGCTGGCACTTGGCCGCCATTTCAGCCCTGATGAAGGCTTGCACCAACAGCTTGCCGTCACCGTGATCAGCGAACGGCTGTGGCAACATTTGTTTCAACGCAGCCCGGAAGTTATTGGCAAAACCCTGCAACTGGGCGCGGTCAGTTTCCGGATCATCGGGGTAACCAGCGCAGATTTTACTGAGCCTGCGGTGATTGCTCCCGGCCAGCACACCGATCTGTGGCTGCCGTGGGACTTTAACCCAACCTGGCAGCTGTATAAAAACTGGTGGGGCGCACTGGCACCGGATCATCACCTGCTGGTTAAACTCCGGCCCGGGCAACAGGCCGCCGCTGTAGCACAACAACTGAGCACAGCACTTAATCAGCGCTTTAAACAAGAAACCGCCAATTCCGCTTATGCCCAACATTTTCAGCAAAGTTCAATCCGGATTGAGCTGCAACCACTGGCCGGGGCAATCCGCGGCGACAGTGCCAAACCTGCACTGCTGATGCTGGGCGGAGCTTTGTTGCTGTTGCTGATTGCCAGCGGCAATATCAGTAACCTGCTACTGGCCAGAGCGGCTAACCAACAGCAGCGGCTGGCGATCCAACTGGCACTGGGCGCGCAGCAACGGCATTTAAACCAGCAATTTCTGGCTGAATTAGCCGTGCTGTTATCTGGCAGTATTGCACTGGCTTTAGTCGTTGCCCAGGCCGGAATTTGGGGGTTGCAGCATATTGCCACTGCACATTTGCCCAGACTGCCGGAGCTGAACCTGTACAACCCCAGCCTGTTGCTGGCGTTGCTGCTGATGTTACTACTGTGCTGGCTGCTGGCCTGGTTACTGAGCCATCAGTTAAATATCCGTACCTTGCAGCAATATTTACAACATAGTGGCAAAGGTACCGGGGTGCAGGTAGCAAAAAACATCCGCCAGTGGCTGCTGGCCAGCCAAAGCGCGCTGACTGTGCTGTTACTGGTGGTTTGCCTGCAATTACTGTTTGCTGCCGGGCAGCAGTTACAGCAGCCGCCGGGTTTTCAGACCCGGGGCATTGAACGCATAGTGCTGAGCCATCTTGATCCGGCCGGCAAGCCGCCGGCACTGGCTGAACTGCTGGCTATCCGCCAACAGCTGTCCGAGCAGCCACAGGTTATGGCCGCCAGCCTGGCAAGTAGCACCCTGATCCAGTTCAACCAGCAATCGGTGCAGGATTCATTAAGCCACAGTCTGCACAGTGTTGACAGCATTGCACTGGAAAGCAGTTATGTCGATGCCAACTATTTACCTTTATTGCAGGCCAGGCTCAGTGCCGGCCGGCATTTCAGTGATGCCGAGCTGATACAAAGTGCCGCTGTGGTACTGATTAACCAGACTGCCGCCAGAGCATTAGAGCCAGATGGTAATGCACTGGATAAATTTTATTATTTCAATGGCGATACCAGAGTGCAGGTGATTGGCATAGTGCAGGATTTCAGCCTGCCGGCACAAACCGACCCCCCCCGACTGTGGCTGGCAGATTTTTTCCATTTTACGCCAGACTTACTGTTGCAGTACCGTGCTGACAGCAGGCTCAATGCCATTGAGTTGAATCAGCTGCTGGCAAAAATCAGCCCGGATTATAAAGTGCAAAGCATTGAACCCTTAACGCAATTACAAGCCCGGGCCTTGTTTTTACCACGGCTGACACTGTGGCTTGCACTTAGCCTGGCACTGTTGTCGTGCAGTCTGGCCGCTATCGGTATTTATGGCGTGGTAAGCTACAGCGTACAACTGCGGCGGTTTGAACTGGGGGTGCGAATGGCGATTGGTGCTCGCCCGGTCACGGTATTTCTGCATATCTTAAAAGATAACCTGACACCGGTAGTCATTGGTTTAGCAGTGGCGCTAACCGCGCTGGCAGGCTTATGGTTGTGGCTACAGCAAAGCAGTTTTAGTCTTGCCAGCTCTGCGTTCGGCTGGGTGATACCGGTACTGCTGATTTTAGGCCTAACCGCCGCCACCTCGCTGCTGTCAGTGTGGGGTATTATTCGTAAACCTGCTGTTTATGCACTGAGGGGGAACTAATATGCTGACATTACAGGATTGCAGTAGTCGTACGGATTCTGTTTTTACGTAAAAGTGAAAATAAAACTTCACTTTATCCATAAAAAGGAATCTACAGTTTCTTTTTTAGTTTGTCACTGACTCGTATATGCTGCTCTGGCGGCTTTACAGTCAATTAATCAAACTGATTTGCTGCATGGCTCTTAATGATGTAACCTTCAAGTAGCTAAGATCACAGGAGCAGCTTATGTTACCAACACTGGGCAATCAGCAAAAACCGCTTGCTTCAGCCGAGCTGTTTACCGATAAACGCCGCTATCTGGCTGAAATTAAAAGCGGTATTTCCGGTGCTCTGGTAAAACAGCTACTCAGCTTTATACCCGAACTACGGCCGGTGTTGGTCAGCGCTTTGTCTACTACCAACCCGAACCTGAGCCGTTTCTATAATAAAGCGTTAAACCGGCATCAGTCTGAAGAAGTACTGGATATTCTGCGGGTATTGTCTGAGGCCCAGGCTGCTTTTGGTGACGATGATATGGCTAAAACATGGCTTAATACGGCTATTCCGGCTTTAGATGGCGATAAGCCGATAAGCTTGCTGGATACTTTCGTCGGGCGCGCGCTGGTTAGCGATGCCATCAGCCTGATCAGGTCTGGTGATTTTAGCTGATGCAATTATTCAGGATCTGTCCTGAAAGCTATTTAGAAAATTATTCCGGCCTGGGCGGCAGTTACCTTAACGGTGGGCGCTGGAATCAGCCAGGGCAGCCAGTACTCTATTTTGCGTTATCCGCCGCGGTTGCCATGCTGGAAATGGCTAACTACTTACCTTCACCCAGATTAGTGCCCAAAACCTACCGGCTTGGTATTTATCAGTTAAGCGATACGCTGATTACTGACTATAACTTTGCCTTACCGGAAAACTGGGCATTTTATCCTTATCCGGCGCTGACACAGCAACCCGGCAGCAGCTGGCTAAGAAGCAAAGCTAATCTGGCATTAAAACTGCCCAGTGCCGCTATCCCCGGCGGCTTGGGTTCCATAGCATTAGTCAATACGCTGCATCCTGCCATTTCCCAGCTACGCTTAGTCGATATAAAACAGCAGCTGTTTAACGACAGAGCCTTTTTAGGGCTCTGATGTTATTGGCCCATTATGTCAGCCAGTAACTGGCGTAAATCTAATGCGGCAATAGTCGGATACACCCGCACTGCGCCAGTCAGAATAGCCGCATCGCCAATACCGATTGCCGTCATACCGGCGCGGTTAATCGCCGCAATGCCGGCTATACGACAAAGGCAGTGTTTTTACTGGCCTACGCCAACCAGCAGCAATTCTGTGCTACACTGACGCGCTTATTTCAGCGGCTAATTCTTATCTGATGCATCAACTGAATTCTTTAGAAAAACGCGCTGCCGTAGCATTGGCGCTGGTGTTTTCCAGCCGCATGCTGGGGCTGTTTATGCTGCTGCCGGTATTTGCCTTGTATGGCAGCGACCTTATTGGTTTTTCACCATTGTGGATTGGGCTGGCGATTGGTGCTTATGGCTTAACCCAGGCAATCTTACAGATCCCGATGGGGTGGTTATCGGACCGCATTGGCCGGCATAAGGTGATGCTCGGCGGGCTGACATTATTTGCTTTGGGTTCAGTAGTAGCAGCGTTGGCCGACTCAGTATATATGGTCACATTCGGCCGGGTATTGCAGGGTGCCGGCGCCATTGCCGGCGCTATCCTGGCGCTGGCGGCCGATTTAACCCGTGAAGAACAACGGCCAAAAGTAATGGCGATTATTGGCGCCAGCATAGGCTTAAGTTTTGCTGTAGCCATGGTGCTGGGGCCCTTGCTGGCAAAGTGGGCCGGGTTAAGTGGTGTGTTCTGGTTTACTGCGGTGCTGGCCTGTGGTGCCATGCTGCTGGTCGCTTTTTTGCTACCGAAAAGCGTTAGCAAGGCACCAATGGCCGAAACACTGGCGCTGCCGCAAAGTTTGGGCACCATGCTTAAACACCGCCAGTTGCTGCAACTGGACTTGGGCGTGTTGC
>CAZEGA010000053.1:243-2697 GCA_964511675.1 uncultured Rheinheimera sp. | reverse complement strand
TGCATTTAATGCTGACCGCCATGTTTGTGGCGCTGCCGGCACTGCTGCAAAACTATGGCCTGGTTTCGGTAAAACACTGGCAGTTTTATTTGCCGGTGTTGCTGGGCTCTTTTGTACTGATGATCCCGATGATGCTGATCGCTATGCGTAAAGCCCAGGAAAAGGCGTTCTTTCTACTGGCGATCTCGTTACTGATCAGTGCTATGTTACTGGTATTCCTGCTGCCGGGGTTCTGGCCGCTGAGCTGTGCCCTGCTGCTGTTTTTTATTGGCTTTAATTTTCTTGAAGCCAGCCTGCCAGCGCTGGTGTCACGTGTAGCGCCGGCCGGCCAGCGCGGCAGCGCTATGGGTATTTATTCCAGCAGCCAGTTCTTCGGTGCCTTTCTGGGAGGGGCATTTGGCGGTGCTGTGGTGCAACATTATGGCTACCAAGCTTTGTTTGCCGTGTTAGCTGTTATTGGTTTAATATGGTTGGCAGTTGCCAGTACCCTGAACCTTCCTCAACGCGCGCAGCGCTTATCACTGGTGGTGTCGTTACAGCATGAGCAGCAGGCTGGCAAGCTGGCAGACGCATTAGCCAGGCTTAACGGGGTGCAGGAAGTCACTATTGTTCTGGCAGAGCAGCGCTGTTACCTGAAAGTCAGTTCAGCACAGTTTGATCACACAGCAGCGCAGGCTGTTATTACAGCCGCCGGGGCTTAAACATTTTTTAGGAGAACTCGCATGGCGCGTGGAATTAACAAAGTTATTCTGGTTGGTAACCTGGGTGCAGACCCCGAAGTGCGCTACATGCCACAGGGCGGCGCAGTGGCGAATTTAACGGTAGCCACCTCTGAGAGCTGGACTGATAAAGCTACCAACGAGAAAAAAGAACAAACCGAATGGCACCGTGTGGTGATTTACCAGCGCCTGGCCGAAATTGCCGGCGAGTACCTGCGTAAAGGCAGCAAAGTGTATCTTGAAGGTAAACTGAAAACCCGTAAGTGGCAGGATAAAGATGGTGTAGAGCGCTATACCACCGAAATTATTGCCAATGAACTGCAAATGCTGGATGGCCGTGGCGAAGGCCAGCCGCAGGGCGCAGGTATGGGTGGTGGCCAGCAGGGCGGTTACCAGAAACCGGCCCAGCCACAAGCCGGTTACCAGCAGGCGGCACCGCAACAGGCTTACCAGCCGGCTCAGGGAGGGTATCAGCAACCCGCCGCACCACAACAAGGCGCTTATCAGCAGGCTGCTCCACAACAGGGCTACCAGAAACCGGCCCAGCCTCAGGGCGGTTACCAGCAACCGGCACCACAGCAACGCCCGCCAATGGAACCGCCAATCGACTTTGATGACGATATTCCGTTCTAGGATGAGTGCTTAAGTCTGAAATGAACCCCGTATTTACGGGGTTTTTTTATCGGTACGGCCCGGTGCCGGCAGGCATTCACCGCTGTTGCCCGGCCTTCTGCCGAAAGCGGGCTAATCTTTACCTTATCTTGACGCTTGCTGCGTTGAGCCCGGGTGCCCACGCCATTATAGTGAGCGCAATTTGATTTATTGTTACGGGAAACAAAAAGATGGTATTGCGGAAAAAACCTTTGCTGCTGGCAGCGGTAGTCGTAGTGGCAGCCGCTGCTGCTTACTGGTTCTGGCCTCAGCAGCAGGCTGCAGCCCAGCAACGGCCGATGAACCCCTGGGCTATGCCGGTGCCGGTACGGGTGGTAACGGCCCAGCCTGCAGATTTACGGGCGCAAATAAAAACCATAGGTACCGTAACGCCAATAAATACTGTTGTCGTGCAAAGCCGGGTATCCGGGCCTTTGCAGCAGTTGCTGTTTAAAGAAGGCGATAAGGTTGAACAGGGCCAGTTACTGGCGCTGATCGATCCGGCCGATTATCAGATCCAGCTGGCGCAGGCAGAAGGCCAGCTGGAGCAGAATCTGGCCCAGCTGAAAAATGCCGAAGCCGATCTGGCGCTGTACGCCCGGTTGCGGGAGCAGAATTCTATTTCAGCCCAGCAGTATAACCAGCAGCAGGCACTGGTGGCGCAGCTGAAGGGTACGATTAAAACCAACCAGGCACAGATAGACGCCGCCAGGTTGCAGTTGTCCTACAGCCGTATTCATGCGCCGATCAGCGGCCGCCTGGGTTTACGCCGGGTTGACGCCGGTAACCTTATTCAGGCCAACAGCAGTGAAGGCCTGGTGACTATTACCCAGAGTGCACCGATTAATGTGCTGTTTTCTGTGCCGGAAAGCCAGCTGCAGCAGGTGCTGGATGCCGTGCGCCGTGGTGACAGCCTGACGGTGGAAGCCTGGGACCGATCTGAACAACAATTACTGAGCACGGGAATACTGACCACACTGGACAACCAGATTGACAGTGCCACCGGCACCCTGCGTTTAAAGGCCGAATTTGGCAACGCCCAGGAAGAGCTGTTCCCCAACCAGTTTGTTAATGTGCGGCTGAA
>CAZEGA010000053.1:0-233 GCA_964511675.1 uncultured Rheinheimera sp. | reverse complement strand
TACTATTCCGCAGGATGCGGTGCAGTATGGCTCGGCCGGAACTTATGTTTACGTTATAGAGCAGAACAAAGCGCAAATCCGCCAGGTACAGCTGGGGGCTGCCGATAACGGTCTGATTGCGGTTGAAGCCGGCCTGCAGGGTGGTGAGCAGGTGGTGCTGGAGGGGCTGGACCGTCTGCGGCCTGGCCGGGCAGCTGAGGTGATAAGCGATCAGCTAACGCCTGCGGGCTGAG
>CAZEGA010000052.1:10218-15524 GCA_964511675.1 uncultured Rheinheimera sp. | reverse complement strand
GGTGTTTAATGATGCTACCCTGCTGTTTGATCTGGACCGGGCTTTACCGGCGGGGTCAGCACGTAGTTTAGTCAGCCAGCGTGCCAAGCGGGTGGTGGTGCTGGTCACTAAAGAAGCACATTGCCTGGGCGATATCTTAATCAAAGTATTTGATGGCTCCCTGGCGCTGGATATTGCCGCCGTAGTAGGCAATTACCCTGAGCTGGAGCAACTGGCCACCCGCTTTGACTTGCCGTATCACTATGTCAGCCACCAGGGCTTAAGCCGCAGCGAACATGAAGCCGCATTACTGGAGGTAATTAAGCCCTATCAGCCGGAGTATCTGGTGCTGGCCAAGTTTATGCGTATTTTAACGCCGGCTTTTGTGGCGCAGTATCCAGACAAAATTATTAATATCCATCACAGTTTTTTACCGGCCTTTATTGGCGCTAATCCCTATCAGCAGGCGTTTGAGCGCGGGGTAAAAATTATTGGTGCCACTGCCCACTTTGTAAATGATCATCTGGATGAGGGGCCGATTATTCAGCAGATGGTGGCGCAGGTTGATCATAATTTCAGTGCTGAAGATATGGCCAGGGCCGGGCGCGACGTAGAGAAAGCTGCACTGAGTAAAGCCCTGCAACTGGTGGTGGAAGATCGGGTATTTGTGCATGGCAATAAAACCGTGATCCTGTAAGGCGCGTTTTACTTTGGCGGCTTTTTCTCTGATACTTGGCGGATATTGATTGAAGGAGTGTTAGCATGAAATCCGTATTCCTTTGGCTTGCCTTACTGTTAAGCAGCGCTGTTTATGCCGCAGAGCAGGGCAGTTTGCATCCGCAACTTGAACCATTACGGCCTTATCTGAACCAGCACTGGCAGGGTGACCTGACACAGCCTGGCAGCGATGCCAGGGTAACAGACCGTTCGTTGTGGAGCCGGGCCCTGAACGGCCAGGCAATAAAAACAGTACATTCAATTAATGATGGCCAGTACGGCGGTGAGTCTTTTATTTTCTGGGATGAGAGCAAGCAAAGCCTGGCCTATTATTATTTTACTACGGCCGGATTTTATACCCATGGCACTATGGAGTTTAACGCCCGGATAGGCGAAATTATTGCGCTGGAAAAGGTCGAGAATAACAAGAACGGTATTACCGAAGTGAAATCGTTCAGCCGTATCATGCCGGACGGCCGCCTGGAAGTTAAATCCAGCTACTTGCAGAACGGCAGCTGGGTCGACGGGCACAGCGCTACCTATCAGCCCGTGGCGCAGCAGGATATTATTTTTAAATAGCCGGACCTGATCACTTAAGCCTGTTCGTGCAGAAGCGTTAACTGACTGGCATTAAGCTTTCACCGGCTTATTTTTCACTAAGCTGGCAGTCAGTCAGGTCCAGTGTATAGATATCGTCAATTTTATCTGCGCTGGAATGGCTGACGCGCAAATCTTTCACCCGGCCATTGCGTAAACTGTATACCCAGCCATGCACTGTCAGCGGCTGGCCCCGTTCCCAGGCTTCCTGCACAAAGCTGGTATGGCATAAATTCTGTACCTGCTCTACTACATTCAGCTCAATCAACCGGTTCAGCCGCTCATTTTCATCGGCGATCTGGTACAGTTCATCACGGTGCAGCGCATAGACATCTTTAACATTCCGCAGCCAGTTATCAACAAAGCCGACCCGTTGTTTCAGCATTGCCGCCCGAACGCCGCCGCAACCGTAATGACCAACCACCATAATATGCCGCACTTTAAGGATATCAATGGCATATTGCAGTACCGATAAACAATTCATGTCGGAATGCAGCACCAGGTTAGCCACATTACGGTGCACAAATAATTCGCCCGGTAACAGGCCGACGATTTCATTGGCCGGTACCCTGCTGTCAGAGCAGCCGATCCACAGATATTCCGGTGCCTGTTGTTCTGATAATTGCTTAAAAAAACCCGGCTGTTCTTTTTCAATCCGGTCTGCCCAATGTCTATTATTGACAAACAGTTGCTTAAAATCTGGCATATACCTACCCTGATCAGAAAAATTGCGCCAAGATAGCCGATTTTAGCTGCTTTTAGAGCACCGACCAGCAAAATAACCTGGTTAAAGCGATAAAACCGCTTTACTGATTAAGTTTTATTCTGCTGCTGACGATGCCCGGTGTCTGTGGCTATACTGTGCTCAGTATTGTTTTAGCATGGAAATTTAATGAAAGGAGTCAGTATGATACCCGTTATTCTGTCCGGTGGTTCAGGCACAAGGTTGTGGCCCTTATCGCGGGCGAAAAAACCGAAGCAGTTTCTGCCGCTGCTCAATGACAAAAGCATGTTGCAAAATACCCTGCTGCGCTTAAAAGGCCTGCCAGATCTGGCTACTGCTATGGTGATTTGCAATGAAGATCACCGTTTTATGGTCGCCGAACAGCTACGCGAGCTGTCAGCCGAGCCGCCGGCGATTATTCTGGAGCCGGTTGGGCGCAATACGGCACCTGCGATTGCTGTCGCGGCCATGCAGGCGATGGCCGACGGGCAGGACCCTTTGCTACTGGTGCTGGCAGCAGATCATGCTATCCGTGATATTCCGGCATTCCATCAGGCGATAGCACAGGCTGTGCCTGCTGCCCGGCAGGGCAAACTGGTCACCTTTGGTATAGTGCCGGGCTGTGCGCATACCGGTTATGGCTATATCCGTAAGGCCGAAACGGCCGCTAGCGGTTTGCCGGCGCAGGTGTATGCGGTAGCGCAATTCTGTGAAAAACCGGATTTGGCTACAGCCACACAATTTGTTGCTTCAGGCCAGTACTACTGGAACAGCGGTATGTTTCTGTTTAAAGCCAGCAGCCTGCTGGCAGAGTTAACCCAGTTTGCCCCTGCTATTGTCAGCAGTGCCGAACAGGCTTTAGCAAAGGCAACGACTGATCTGGATTTTATCCGGCTGGATAAAGCGGCTTTTGCTGCCTGCCCGTCTGATTCGATAGACTATGCGGTGATGGAGAAATCCGCCAATGCGGCGATGGTGGCGCTGGATGCCGGCTGGAGTGATGTTGGCAGCTGGGATGCGTTGTGGCAGGTAATCGCCAAAGATGAACAGGGCAATGCCTGCCGTGGTGATGTCCTGCTGGAGCAGTGCAAAAACAGCTATGTTAACGCCGAGGAGCGCCTGGTTGCGCTTATTGGCCTGGACGATGTGGTTGTGGTGGAAACCAAAGATGCCGTGCTGGTGGCCAGCAAAACGCATATTCAGGGTGTAAAAAATATTGTGGCAAAGCTGCAAAGCTATGGCCGCACTGAAGTTGACCTGCACCGCGAAGTCTTCCGCCCCTGGGGCAAATACGATTCTGTTGATAATGGCACCCGCTACCAGGTGAAACACATTACCGTGAAACCCGGCGCTAAACTGTCCGTACAAATGCATCATCATCGCGCCGAGCACTGGGTTGTGGTCAGCGGTTCTGCACTGGTGCGCAACGGCGATAAAGAATTTCTGGTAACAGAAAACGAATCCACCTTTATTCCGGTGGGTACTGTGCATTCGCTGGAAAACCCGGGCAAAATTCCGCTGGAACTGATTGAAGTGCAGTCGGGCAGTTATCTGGGCGAGGATGACATTATAAGGTTTGAGGATAAATATGGCCGCAGTTGAACAGCAGGTTTTACATTGCTTTAAAGCATATGATATCCGTGGCAAACTCGGCCCGGAGCTGAATGAGCATATAGCCTGGTGTATTGGCCGGGCCTATGCCAAGGTGGTTAAAGCGAAAACTGTGGCTTTAGGTGCTGATGTCCGCGCAACATCAGAGCCGCTGAAGCGGGCACTAGCACTGGGGTTGCTAAGCGAAGGTGTGAACGTTATCGACCTTGGCATGACCGGCACCGAGGAAGTGTATTTTGCCGCGCAGTACCTGCCGGTTGACGGTGCTGTTGAAGTAACCGCCAGCCATAATCCGATAGACTATAACGGCATGAAGCTGGTGCGGGAAAATGCCCGGCCAATCAGTGGCGATAGCGGGCTGGCCGGGATCAGGCAGCAGGCGGCAGCTTTGCTTAATCAGCCTTTCCCCGGGCAGTTGTTTGCCCGGTTTTGCCAGCAGGCTGACGGGAGCGCTGCTTTTGACTGGCAGCAGGCGACGTGGCAGCGTCAGTCGGTGCTGTCAGCTTATGTCAGCTGTATGTTGAGTTTTATTGCACCGGCCAGGTTACAACCGCTGAAGCTGGTGGTGAATGCCGGTAATGGTGCGGCCGGCCATGTTATTGATGCAATAGAGCAGGTATTCCGGCAACAGGCGGTGCCGGTAGAGTTTATCAAGCTACACCACCAGCCGGATGCCAGCTTCCCGCATGGTATTCCCAACCCGTTATTGCCGGAAAACCGTGCGGCAACATCTGCTGCTGTTGTAGCCCACCAGGCTGATTTTGGTATTGCCTGGGATGGTGATTTTGACCGCTGCTTTTTGTTTGATGAAAATGGGCACTTTATAGAGGGTTATTATATCGTTGGTTTACTGGCTGCTGCATTTTTACAAAAGTATCCGGGACAGAAAATCATTCATGACCCCAGGCTGTACTGGAATACTGAACATATTGTGCAGCAGCATGGCGGTATCAGTGTGCTGTCTAAAACCGGACACGCTTTTATTAAAGAGCGGATGCGGCAGGAAGATGCTGTGTATGGCGGTGAAATGAGTGCGCACCACTATTTTCGTGATTTTGCCTATTGCGACAGCGGTATGATCCCCTGGCTGCTGGTGGCGGAGCTGATCTCCGCCAGCGGTAAACCGCTGTCTGCTTTAGTACAGGCCATGATTGCAGCTTACCCGTCGTCGGGCGAGCTGAATTTTCATATAGCGCAGCCGCAGCGCGCCATACAAAAAGTGCAGCAGTATTACACGGCACAGGTGCTGGCAACAGATTTTACTGATGGTCTCAGTATGACATTTGAGCACTGGCGTTTTAACCTGCGCAGCTCAAATACTGAAAATGTATTGAGGTTAAATGTGGAAACACAAGGCAATAACCTGTTAATGGAACAAAAAACGGCCGAAATCACTTCAATCTTAATGGCTACTGAATAAATCCGACGGTTTAATGTAAAACAATGCTGCGATAAACTTTATTTTATCTGTTGAATTGCTTATGCTAGAGCGACGCAATATTAACGGAGGAAAGTAATGTCCATTTTATTAGATAAACGTGAACTTAAAAAAGCAGCAAAAGAACTTACACTGGCTAAGCTGACAGATGTCATTGAAACATTAAATGCAGTGCTGGCAGAGCGGCAGAAAGAAGTGGAGTTAATTACCCAGCTTGAGCAACTGGCCAAATCCCAGGGT
>CAZEGA010000052.1:7414-10208 GCA_964511675.1 uncultured Rheinheimera sp. | reverse complement strand
GCAACGACAGTCCGCTAAAAGCAGATAAGCGCCCGATTAAGCCAAAATTTAAAACTATCAACAAGGATAGCCAGTATTTCTATGTTGAAGATGGCAAGCTGCAGTTACTGCGTACCCATACCATGAAAAAAGGCTTGCAGGAGCGTGGTATTGACGTTGTGCCGGTTGGTAAGGTTGATAAGAAGTATGCCAAGCAAATCGACAGCCTGATTGCAGATGCGACTAAGCAGGCAGTGGAAAACTTTAATGCCAAGATTGACCCGTGGAATGAATGGGCCGCGGCAAACGGTGAAGAAATTCTGAGCAAAAAGTAAAACGTTTCTTGCTGTAACACAAAACCCGGTTTGACCGGGTTTTGTTTTTTCAGTGCGACAGCGCCGTTATTTTACCTGGGCATCAATAGACTTGCCATTAACGGTAAGGCTGTCGTCGCTCATCAGATAAAGATAAAGCCACATTAAATCGGCCGGTGTTTGCAACTGGTTGGCATCTTCACCCGGATAAGCTCTGGCACGCATACTGGTGCGGGTGGCCCCTGGGTTGATACAGTTCACCCGTACCGGGCTGCCGGCATACTCGGCCGCCATTACCTGCATTAAACCTTCGGTAGCAAACTTAGATACGGCATAAGGCCCCCAATAAGCACGGCCGGTACGGCCAACCCCTGAAGAGGTAAATACCACAGAGGCATGCGGTGCCAGTTTAAGCACCGGCATAAGAGCCTGGGTCATCAGCATGGCTGCGGTGACGTTGACCTGCATAATGTCCTGCCAGGTGGGCAAATCAATATGCTCAAACGGGCTTAATACCCCCAGAATGCCGGCGTTATGCAACACACCGTCCAGGCGGCCGAATTCTGCCTGAATAGTCGCGGCCATGTCTTTATAATGCCGGGCGGTGGCACCTTTTAAATCCAGCGGGATGATAGCGGGCTCGGCGCCGCCCAGGGCCAGGATGTCATCATACACGGCGCTCAGTTTGCTGACGGTTTTGCCAAGCAAAATAACCGTTGCGCCGTGGCTGGCGTATGTCTGGGCTGCTGTTTTGCCTATACCATCGCCGGCACCGGTGACCAGAATAACTTTGTTCTTTAATGCGTCTTTTGCTGCCTGATAATTATGCATAGATGTTGCCTGTTACCGCAAAAACGGCGCAAGCATACGCGTAATTACACAACTTTGCATCTTTCTTCGCGGATTCTGTATATTTCAGCTAGCGATTTCTTTTGGTTTGAGTTAACTTTAACTGGTCGTAGCTGTTGCAGGCTACATGAATAGCCGATTTCTAAAAAGCAAGCTAAGCGTTTGCTTTTAATATAAAAAATAAGAGTCAGGATAGGGGAGATACTATGAACAAGCTAACCATTAGCATAGCTGTTGCTATTGCATTGGGTTTAACCGCATGTGGTGATTCGTTAGAAGATATCAAAAAAGAAACGCAAGAGCAGGGTGCATTAACACCTCTGTCTCGGGTCGTATTTGATCCGGCTGCGGCGACACCGCGCCTGTCAGTGCCGAATGATTTAGTGTTCCAGGGCACTACCGATGGCACCCTGACTACCGATAGTGGCGCCGCCCCTGATTATACTAATCCGCAGGTTGCCCTGGGGGCGCTGGATGGCTGGTCTACTCAGAACCCATTCACTATTGCCATTGATTTTGCTCCCGGTATCAACCTGCTGGCACCTTCTGCCAGTCTGCCAGGTGCGGTACGTATTTTTGAAATGCTGATGGGTGATCCGGCATCGCCAGAAAGCCAGTGCCAGACAGTACCGCGTGGCTTTGCCTGTGAAGCGGTGGGCGAACTGGCATTTGGCCAGGATTTTTATACCACAGCCAGTGGCAACAATATTGCCGTTATTCCGCTTAAACCGTTAAAGCCGGCCACTACCTATATGGTAGTGTTAACCTCTTTACTGCGGGATGACGCCAATAACGCTATTGCGCCTTCAACCACTTATGAACTGGTACAACAGGATTTCAACACCTTACCGCTCAGTACCGATGCCCAGAAAAACTTACAGCGGCTGATTAACAGTTTTGAGAATGCAGTGGTGGCCGAAGGGGTAAACAAAGACAGTATTATTTATACCGCAGCAATGACTACCCAGTCTGCCGGTGCGGTGTTATCGACCATCAAGCAATTGCTGGCTCCGAGCCCGCTGAACAACAACACCCCGCCGGTGTTGCTGGCATCCAATACCGGCCTGTTGGTTTCTGATGTGTTATTTCCAGGGCAGCAGATTGCAGACAACCCGGCCGATCCGCGTTTTGTGTTTAAGTTAGCGCAGTTATATAGTGGCAGTATCCAGCTGCCTTATTATTTAGGTAGCCCGACTGCTGAAAACCCAACCGCACCACTGAATACCCGCTGGATGGCACGTTGTGACAGTGGGGCTATTATTGCAGCACTACCACCTGCAATGAAACCTGAGGCGCCGGTATCAGAAAATGACGGCTTTTGTCAGGCTGCCAGTTCAGGTGCTTTACGTGATCTGGGTGTAGACAGCGCCCGCCACCTGACTAAATTTAACACTATACCACTGACCAACAGCACCCAGACGCTGGACGTACAAATCACCGTACCAAACAGTAACTATGGTCTGGCTATGCCAGCAGCGGGTTGGCCGGTAGTGATCCTGCAACACGGTATTACCTCGAAGAAAGAAGATATGCTGGCGATTACCGGCGCTTTATCTTCACAGGGCTTTGCCACTGTAGCCATTGACCATCCGTTACATGGCAGCCGCGGCTTTGGGCCAATGAATGCCAGCCTGGGTAATGCTACCGTGTAT
>CAZEGA010000052.1:0-7404 GCA_964511675.1 uncultured Rheinheimera sp. | reverse complement strand
GTATATGAACCTGTCTAACCTGCTGGTTACCCGCGATAACCTGCGCCAGAGCATTGCCGATATGCTGGGCTTACGCCTGGGGCTGAATTTTGCTCATGGCGTAACGCTGGACAGCAGCAATGTGCATGTACTGGGGCATTCACTGGGGGCTATTGCCGGCTCTTCTATGGTGGCCCTGGCTAATACCAGCACTGGTAACCCGCAGCTGGATGCGTTATATCAGGTTAAAACTGCAACACTGGCGATGCCGGGTGGTGCAGTGGCTAACTTCCTGCTGGATTCGCCGTCGTTCGGCCCGCTGATTAAAGCCAGCGTGATGCTGGGTGCCGGTGGTGATATTGCCACTGGCCTTGTTGGCCATGTTGCCGCAGACTGTGGTGTGCCAAATGCGGAAAACCAGACGACCTATCCGGCCTGTGCCTCGCAGTTTGTTAATGCTTATCTGGCTGAGTTAGCAGCTGGTGGAGATGCAACAGCACCGAAGCTGGCGGCTATTCAGGCAACATTGAGCCAGTTTGCTTTTGCCGCACAAACGGTTACCGACAGCGCTGATCCGAATAACTATGCCCAGCGCCTGGTGGCCAGTGAAACGCCGGTTTATATCATAGAAGTCGTGGGTGACAGTGCAGGCAACCTGCCGGATCAGGTTATTCCAAATGGCTTTGCCAACCCGCTGGCGGCATTACAGGCCGGCAGAATGCCACTGGCCGGCACCGAGCCACTGGCCCGGCTGTTAGCTGCCGGTGCGATCGATAATTTTGCCGGAGCAAGAGCTCTGTCAGGGAATGCCCTGGCGCGTTTTAACGCCGGCGGCCACAGTTCAATTCTTAGCCCGGCAGCCAGTGCAGCGGCAACGGCGGAGATGCAGACAGAGACGGTCAGCTTCTTTATGACGCAAGGCGCAGGCATTATTGTTACCAACCCGGATGTGCTTGCCCCGGCCAACTAATCGTAGGTAGCGCATGCTAAGCCCGGTTCGCCGGGCTTTTTCTTTTCTGATTTGCAGTTACAATGCGTAAAACACTAACTAAGGTGAATGAGATTGGCATTTTTATATGAATACGGGCTGTTTCTGGCAAAGGCCGTCACTATTGTTGTTGCTGTTGGCGTCATTATCGGGCTGATTGCGGGGGCCACAGCCAGCCGCAGCAAGCCCAAAAAAGGCCAGTTACAATTTACCGATTTAAGCGATGATTATCAGCACCAGACTATTGGGCTGCAACAGCAACTGATGGATAAAAAGTCATTTAAACAATGGCTTAAATCTCATAAAGCCCAATCACAACCTAAAAGCTCCCGGCTGTTCGTAGTGGATTTTCATGGCAGCATGGATGCACGCGAAGCCGAATCGCTGCGCGAGGAGATAAGTGCGATACTGTCGGTTGCCGCTAAAGACGATGAGGTGTTATTGCGCCTGGAAAGCGGTGGTGGTGTGGTGCATGGCTACGGGCTGGCGGCGTCACAGCTGGACAGGTTGCGTCAGCGCGGGATCAGCCTTACCGTCGCGGTAGATAAAGTTGCCGCCAGCGGCGGTTATATGATGGCCTGTATTGCCAGTAAAATCATTGCCGCACCTTTCGCTATTGTTGGTTCTATAGGCGTTATTGCACAGTTACCCAACTTCAGCCGCGTGCTGAAAAAGCACAATGTCGATTTTGAACAATTTACTGCAGGTGAGTTTAAACGCACCGTTACCCTGTTTGGTGAGAATACGGACAAGGGCCGGCAGAAATTTCAGCAGGAGCTGGAACAGACCCATCAGTTGTTCAAACGCTTTGTCACAGAGCACCGGCCGCAGCTGGAAATTGAGCAGGTGGCTACCGGTGAGCACTGGTTTGGTTATCAGGCACTGCCATTGCAACTGATTGATATTATCCAGACCAGTGATGACTACATTATGGCCAGCCTGGCACAGCGTCAGGTGTATCAGGTTAAGTATCAGCTGCGCAAAGGTATTGCTGAAAAAGTGGGTATGGGCTCTGCCAGTATTATGGCGCTGTGGTGGCAAAAACTGCTGCAACACTCCTGGCTACGCTGATAGCCTGAGGCCGGTTGGCACGGTGCCAGCCATTGCCGGCACCGTCAGAATAGTTTAACGCAAATGGTGGAAGTCGATCTGTTCTGCCTGCTGACCGGCTTTTGGATCGTAATACACGTCTTTATCGAAGCTATTTTCGCTTTTGGCTACCACACAGGACACCATCACATCACCAATAACATTGACAACGGTCCGGCTCATATCCAGTAAACGGTCAACACCGATAATCAGCGCTATACCTTCAACCGGCAAGCCCACCTGTTGCAATACCATGGTCAGCATAATTAAACCGGCACCGGGAACGCCGGCGGTACCAATGGTAGCCAGTGTAGCAGTCAGTATTACCAGCAGAAAATCTGTTACGCTTAAATCTACCCCATACACCTGAGCAATAAATACGGTGGCAACTCCCTGCATAATGGCGGTGCCGTCCATATTCAGGGTCGCCCCCAGGGGGACGGTAAAAGAGCTGACATTATTATGTACGCCCATCTTTTTCGTTACGGTTTCCATCGTTACCGGAATAGTGGCATTACTGCTGGATGTGCTAAAAGCAAATAGCGCCAGATCACGCATTTTACGGAAGAACATCACCGGGCTTAAGCCGGAAAAAGCTTTGAGCAACGCCGAGTAGGTCACAAACAGATGCAGTATTAAGACAAACAATACGACAAAGAAGTATTTTGCCAGGCTGGCAATGGTATCAAAGCCCAAGGTGGTAAACAGCTTGGCCATCAGGAAAAATACGCCATAAGGTGCCAGATTCATCAGCAGGGTGACCAGACGCATAATCACTTCGTTCAAATCACTGAACAGCGTTGCTACGCGTTCGCCGGCTTTGCCGGCCAGTGAAATGGCAATACCAAATAAAATGGCAAACACGATAATTTGCAGCATATTGCCGCTGGCCATGGAAGCCACCGGGTTCGTCGGGAAAATATCAAGAATAATCTGTGTCAGCGAACTGCCCTGGCTGGCGTCAAAGGTAGCATCAGACACTAAATTTAACCCTTTACCGGGGGCTGCCAGCAGGGCAATACCTATGGCCAGCGAAATAGCCACCGGCGTGGTTAAGATATACATGGCGATGGTTTTACCCCCTAACCGCCCCAGATTAGAGGTGTCAGACAGTGAACTGGTACCGCATACCAGTGACACAAATACCAGCGGCACAACCAGCATTTTTAAACTGGCAATAAAAATTTCGCCGCCAATATGAAAAAGGCCATCTACAAAGAACGCTTTTATCGGTAACGCCATACCGAGTAAAAACAGCGTTCTTTCATCCTGGCCTGCCAGGACCCATTTAAACATAAAACCGACTGCAATACCTGCAGCCATACCGATCACGATACGGGCGGTTAAACCCAATTTCTTATTTTCTGCCATAACATCGAACTGGTTTTTAATTAAGCAAGGGCGCTAAGCCTAACAGGTTGGGCCCTGGAAAGGCAGATTATGGCAATTTTTTTTTCAAAATAGCTGTGACGTTTGCTAGTTTAATGGTTTAAGATACAGAATTAACAAAAACTATATAAAAAACAGATAGGGAGAGTTTTCATGCGAAACATCCAGCAACTTTTCGTTGCGCTAATCGTTACTATGCTGGCAGCCTGCGGTGGCGGCGGCACGCTTGGTTCCGGCGGCGGTTCAGGTGGCGGCGGCGGTGACACTACGCCAGTCTATTCTGTGAGTGTGGCACTGACCAATAGTTCCGGTCAGCCATCTACTGCGTTGGCACAGGCTACACCTCTTACGGTTACTGCTACCCTTAGTGCAACTAATGGTGGCAATGTGGCAAATCAGGTTATTGAGTTCAGCCTGAGCAATGACACTCTGGCCAGCTTCAGCAATAATGCTGCTACTGCGCTGACTAACAGCAGCGGGGTGGCAACATTGACCTTACTGGTTGGCGGGCAAAGCGGTGCCGGTCAGCTCACGGCAAGTTACGGTAGTGCCTCTGCTGCGACTGGCTTTAACTCTGCCGGTGACGGTGGTGGCCAGGTTGATATTACTGTCGGCTCGGTATCGTTAATTGCCGATACGCTGCTGCTGGGTTCTGGCGCAGGTGCCAAAGTAGAACTCAGTGCTCTGGTTCGTGATAGTAATAACGTAGTACTGGCTGATATTCCGGTAACCTTTTCCAGCGATTCCGGCGAAATAGTCCAGGTTGATGCGGTGACAGGTAATAACGGTGTTGCCAAGGCCTCACTGACCACGCAAACCGATAAAAATGTCAGGGATATCGCTGTAACTGCCCGAGTGCAGCAGCAAAGTTCTGTGTTAACTGTGTCAGTGGTTGGTACCACTCTTGAAGTGGCGTCACCTTCTTCTGTGGTGCTGGGTGATACCGCAACCATAGATGTGTTTCTGACCGATTCAAATGACGCCGGTATTCAGGGCGTTGAAGTCGAAGTGGCATCATCTCTGGGCAATACCATCAGTGATACAACTCCGGAAACAGTAGGCTCTGCAGGTAAAGCGAGCTTTACTTA
Source organism: uncultured Rheinheimera sp. (assembly GCA_964511675.1). GTDB lineage: Bacteria > Pseudomonadota > Gammaproteobacteria > Enterobacterales > Alteromonadaceae > Alishewanella. The sequence goes on along the minus strand of CAZEGA010000052.1, from coordinate 2,871 downwards.
TACTGCGGTAAACAGTGGCGCTGATACCATTACCGTATCTGCCTTAGGGGTAACCAATAGTGCCAGGGTGACTATCAGTGCCGATGCTTTTGCATTTACAGCTGGCAGCGAAGCTGACGGAGTGCTGGAAGTGAACCTGAATACACCTCAGCAACTGAGCGTAGAATGGCTGGTAAATAACACACCTAATATCGGTGAAGTTGTTACCTTTAATACTACCCGCGGTGAAATTGCTCCTGCCGCAGCCGACTTAAGCGGGGCTGTGACAGCGCAAGATACAACGGATGCTGATGGTAAAGCTGTTACGGTTGTTCGTTCTCAATTTGCTGGTTTATCGACTATTGGCGCCACCGGCGGTGCAGGTGCTAGTGCGGTTAGCGCCAAAAAAGTCATTGAGTTTGTTGCTGTTAATCCAACCAAAGTTGAAACCCAGGCCTTTCCTGCCCAGGTAGGCGCCGGTGAATCCAGCGCTATTCGCGCCATAGTGCGTGATGCCAATAACAACCCGGTTAAAAATCAGACTGTAGTGTTCAGCCTGGATAATTCTGCCGGAGGTGTCATCAGCACCGGTACTGCCATCACCAATTCACAGGGTATTGCCTCTACGGTATTTACTGCCGATGCTAATACCGGTGCCGGTGTAGAGGGAGAAAACCTGGTTATTCGTGCGGCATTGCAGAGTAATAACAGTATTTTTGATGAAACCGATATCGCCGTAGGCAAAAGAACGCTATTTTTCCGCTTTGGTACAGGTAATACGCTTACCGTGCCGTCGCTTAGCACCTTTGCTAAGGAATTTTCTATTATTGTTACCGATAGTTCTGGCAATCCGGTAGCTAACCAGCAACTTAATGTCGCCGTGGTTTCTGTTGGTTACCGCAAAGGTTACTGGGTTAAATCTCCACCAGAACCAGAAACCTTTAAGCAATGGATTACCTCAGGTACTCCACCTCCTCTTAATTTGACTTCTCCTGTGGGATGTGTCAGCGAAGATGCGAATTTCAATGGTATTTTAGATGCCGGTGAAGATATTAACGGCGACGGTCAACTTACGCCGGGTAATATCGCCGTTGTTGAGCGTACCGTCACCTCAGATGATGCCGGTATAGCGGTATTCAATGTAACTTACCCGCAGGACGTTGGTGATTGGTTGACGGTAAGATTGCAGGTTTCCGGCCTGGCTGCCGGTACTGAAAACGTGGCTTATCGTGAATACGGCTTGCCGATGTCTGCGGCCGTTAAAACTAATGAGAATGCTTCACCGCCGGCTAACCCGTTTGGTACCATCCAGAATTGTAGCGAAAAAGGCTGATTGGTTTTAGTTGGAAAACAAAGGGAGCTTAACGCTCCCTTTGTTTTTAACCGGGTTTATTACTCTTGCTGAAACGGATATACCGAGCCCAAATCCAGGATCTGGGTTAACTCATCCAGTGCGGTACGTGATTCCAGCAGCAATTGCGGATCGGCCAGATCCGTATCGCTGATTTCGTCGCGGTAATGTTTATCTACCCACTGGTTTAAAGTGGCAAACAAGGTGTCGTTCATCAGCACGTTCGGGTTTACCGCCTGCTTTTCCTGCTCGTTCATCGCTACGCGCAAGCGTAGACATGCCGGGCCGCCGCCATTGCGCATGCTTTGTTTTACATCGTAATAATGCACTTGTTTAATCGGTGTATTGCGTTCTGTCAGCGCAGCCAGATAGGCCGAAACCGCCGGGTTGTCCTGGCATTCTGTCGGGGCAATAATGGCCATATCACCGCCTGGCAGCGAGATTAACTGGGTATTAAACAGGTAGGTCTGTACTGCGTCAGCAACGCTGACTTCACTGTCTTTTACTGCAATCAGGTGCAGCTCGGTATCATGACCAAACTTACGTTGCAGTTCATCCAGCTTGGTTGTGGTATCCACAAAAGCCTGCTGGTGATAAAACAGCACATTCTGGTTGCCGACGGCAATCACATCGTTATGGAATACGCCCTGGTCTATCACCTCAGGGTTTTGCTGCATATACACTACGTGTTCTGCACTCAGGCCATGCAAACGGGCCACGGCTTCGCAGGCTTCCAGCGTATGGCGGGCCGGAAAACGTTTAGGTACAGGTTTGCTGTTATCGAACGCATAACGACCAAATACAAAGAGTTCAACACCACGTTTACCATAAGCGCTGCAAAGTCTGGTATGATTCGCCGCGCCTTCGTCGCCGAAGTGATCATTATCGGGTAAATGTGTATGATGCGCGAAATGCTCCGGGCTGCGAAACATCGCCTGCAGGATCTTGCCGGTGGTAATGGGTTCCAGCGAACGGTGGAATTTGTTCGTCAGGTTGGCGGGGGTAAAATGTATTTTGCCGTCAGCCGTATCGGCGCTGGGTGAAATGGTGGCGGCATTGGCTGTCCACATACTGGAGGCGGAGCACACCGCGCGGAACACTGCCGGGGCTTGCCTGGCGGCTTTTTCAATTACCTGCGCATCTGTGCCGGTAAAGCCAAGGCGGCGTAAGGTATAGACGTCAGGGCGCTCCTGTGGTGCCAGCACGCCCTGTACCAGGCCAAGATCATGCAGGGCTTTCATTTTGCGCAGGCCTTGTCTGGCCGCCTGGCGTGGGCTGGAGCTGTTTTTGGCGTTAGATAACGAGGCAACATTGCCGACAGATAAGCCGGCATAGTTATGGGTTGGTCCTACCAGGCCATCAAAGTTTGCTTCAAAGAATGTCATTTTTGCTTTATATCCTTTATGTGGATGGGGCCCTGTTTTTATTATTTTTGCGGCCACCGAGGATGCTTCATTTGAGTTGGTGAAGGTTTCACCAGCTAGCTCTGAAAATGAGCTGATTTTTTTTTGGATAAAGTTCTCTGTATGTAATTTCATGCA
>CAZEGA010000051.1:3943-15956 GCA_964511675.1 uncultured Rheinheimera sp. | reverse complement strand
TTGTTGGTCAGCTGGCTGCCCTGAGCCTGTAACACCCGCGGGCTGGCATAGTTTTCTGACGCGATAAGCTCGATATGGGCTTCCTGACGCGCAGTTTCATCTGTTATGGCCTGCCATAATTGTGGGTCGAAATCGGCAATATTCATATCACGCTTTAACATGCTCTCTCCTGCGGGCGCGGCGTTCACGCCTGGTCTCAATTAAAGTTGCGGTAAATTAGAACGGGCTGGTAAAAACTGGCCGCTATTCTAACTGCAAATCGGCATTTATGCACCAGGTTTTCAGACATCCAGACATCTACAGCAACTGGTAATACCCGTTTTATCCGCTGCCATAACGCACAGCCGGCTTTACATCAGTACATTTCACACCTAATATACTGTATATATAACCAGCAAAGGTGCTGCTGTGCGCAAAATTATACATATAGATATGGATTGTTTTTTTGCCGCGGTTGAAATGCGTGATAACCCGGCGCTAAGACATATTCCGTTGGCCATCGGCGGCTCGCGCCAGGCGCGGGGGGTGATCTCTACCTGCAACTACCCGGCCCGCGCATATGGTGTGCGCTCGGCCATGCCAACAGCCCAGGCGCTGAAGCTATGCCCCAACCTGACGTTACTTAGCGGCAACATGGACAAATACCACAGTGCCAGCAAACAAATCCGCGCGATCTTTGAGCGTTACACTGACATGGTGGAGCCGCTGTCGCTGGATGAAGCCTATCTGGATGTATCCGACTGCACCTTGTTCCAGGGCAGTGCAACACGTATTGCCGAGGATATCCGCCGCTGTATCCGGCATGAAACAGGGCTGAGTGCGTCCGCTGGTGTGGCACCGAATAAATTTCTGGCCAAAATCGCCAGCGATGAGAATAAGCCTGACGGTCTTTTTGTTATCACACCGGATCAGGTCAGTGATTTTGTCCGTACCTTAGCGCTGAAACGCCTGCCGGGGGTCGGTACTAAAACAGCAGAAAAACTGGCACAACTCGGGCTGCACAGCTGCGCCGATATCCACAAGGCTTCGCTGGCCATGCTGGTCAAACATTTTGGCAGCCTGGCCGACAGCTTACTTAAACGCAGCCGGGGCATAGATGAGCGGCCGGTATGCAGCCGTGAGCAGCGCAAATCCATAGGGGTAGAACGCACGCTGGAGCATGATTTACAACAGTACACTGAATGTGTTGAAACCCTGTCAGGCCTGCTGCCACAATTACAGCGCCGGCTTGAACATTACCGCCACACAGTTGCCGGACAGGCATTACCGCTGCAGAAAATCGCAGTAAAACTGAAGTTCAGTGACTTTCGCCAGACTACGGTAGAAAAACAAGGCCAGCCACTTGAGCTGGATAAACTGCTGCCATTGCTGGAGGAAGCCTGGCAACGGCGCTCACAACAGGGCGTAAGGCTGGTTGGCTTGCAAATTGGCTTTAAGACCGACGCTTTGCAGCAACTGCCCCTGCCGTTCTGACTGTTTGCGGCAGGCTAAAAACAGAAAACCGGCCAGAAGCCGGTTTTACGCTAACCTGAACGGAATTATCCGATAACAGTTACGTTCTCAGCCTGAGGGCCTTTCTGACCTTCGGTCACTTCGAAAGTCACTTTCTGACCTTCAACTAACACCTTACGGCCGGTACCATTGATCGCACGGAAGTGAACAAAAACATCTTTACCACCTTCACGCTCGATGAAACCGTAACCTTTCTCATCGTTGAACCATTTAACTGAACCGGAAATTAACTGTGACATAACACTCTCTTACATTAACTAATTTTGCCAGTACGCTGGCGTCTTAAATATTACCGGCCATATCAGGTAGCTAGTACATATTTCGCCCTCATTATCAGTGAAGCACTATGAGGGGTCAATAAGCTGGCCAGCTGTACAGAAAATATTTTCTCTGTGGCCGTATCAGCCTTTTCGCACTGCGGCTGATTACCCTGTGTCATCAGGCTGGCTGAGCACACATTTTCAGTGTAGCAGCATTAATGCTGAAAAAATAACCAAAAAAAAGAATTATTTTTTCCGCCGTACCGGGGCTGAACCATCGTCCCCGCCCTCGAAGAAAACCGGTTTGGCTTTGGCCGTTTTTTTCACCACCTTGGCAGTAGCGGGTTTGGCTGTGGCTTTTTTGCCGGCTGGCCGGGCTTTTTCCGGGCCTGCACTTTGCCGGACATCGGTTTTTGCTGCCAGCCCTTCTATCTGGCTAAACTGTACCGGCAGACGTAACAGCGCTTCAATACGCTGCAATGCCGGCGCATCTTTAGGGCCGACCAGTGAAATAGCATCGCCTTTGTGCCCGGCCCGGCCGGTACGGCCAATGCGGTGAATATATTCGTCTTCATGCTTGGGCAAATCAAAATTAATCACATGCGATACTTGCAGCAAGTCCAGCCCGCGCGAGGCCAGATCTGTAGTCACCAGCACCTGATACTTACCGGCAGCAAACGCCTGCATTACGGTGTTGCGTGCCGGCTGGCTCAGCTTGCCGCTCAGGCTTACTGCATTAAAACCGGCACTTTCACATAGCGCAGGCAAACGCTCGGCATCGGTGCGGGTAGCGGTGAAAATAATCAGTTGGTTAATCACCTCATGTTGCAGCAGATGCGCTAGCAGAGCCTCTTTATGGCTCAGATGATCCGCCATATAAAAACGCTGGCGAATATCCTGATGTTGCTGATATGCCGCACCAACGGCCACACGGTAAGGGTTCTTCAGCAGCGCCAGTGCCAGTTCACTGACTTCGGCATGCTCCAGCGTGGCAGAAAACAATAACGTCTGGCGCAACCTGTGATCCGCGGCTTTATTGATCATGTTCAGCTGCGGCATAAACCCCAGATCCAGCATGCGATCGGCTTCATCCAGGATCAGCATTTCCAGACCATTAATAAATACCGACTTATGTTCAAGATGGTCAGCAAACCGCCCGGGGGTAGCCACCACAATATCCGGCTCACGCTTAAGCAGTTTTTCCTGATCATTAAAATTTTCGCCACCGACGATCAGTACCGACGTCAGGGGCGTATTGGCCACAAACAGCCGCAACTGGGCATAAACCTGCTTCGCCAGCTCACGGGTCGGTGCCAGGATCAGCGCCCGCGCATCGCGTTTAGACAGGGGCCGGCTCTTTAACAAACGCTGCATCATCGGCAGCAGATAGGCCAGGGTTTTACCAGAGCCGGTTTGCGACGATACGATAAGGTCCCGCCCGACCATTACCGCCGGTATGGCTTCCTGCTGGATCTCAGTGGGCTTAACAAAGCCCAGGTGTTGCACAGAACGCAGTAAGCGCGGATCAAGCGATAAATCTGTAAACAAAGTAAACCTCAAACGACAGCTGCTACGGCTATATGATAACCGATGCGGCTAAATCCCGTTAGTTTGATTTCTCCAATGTTGCGGTTTGCGCTACTATAATGCGCGATAAAGCACTCAGTTTAGCGGTATAAACAGGACATAGCATGAGTAACGCGTTAAAAGAGCAATTATTAAAAGCCGGTCTGGCCGATGCGAAAAAACTGAAAGCCGTAAAAAAAGCCCGGCATCAGCAAAAAGTACAAGCTGGCAAAAATCAGCAGGTTGTCAACGAGGCCAGCCTGCTGGCCGAACAGGCCAGGCAACAGCAGGTTGCCCGTGACAGGGAACTGAATCAGCAAAAACAGGCTGAACTGCAAAAGAAAGCCATAGCGGCGCAGGTAAAACAGCTGATCAGCAACAATACCATTAAAGCCCAGGGCGATGTGGCCTATAACTTTACTGACGGCAAGCTTGTCAAACGCCTTTATATAAACAACAAACTGCAGGATGAACTCAGCCGCGGCCTGCTGGCTATCGCCAGACAGGACGAACAGTATTATCTGCTGCCTGCGGCGGTGGCAGAAAAAATCCGCCAGCGTCAGAGCGACAGTATTATTGTACTGAACGTGAAACAACAGCAGGTCGATGAAGACGACCCGTATGCCGATTATAAAATTCCTGATGATTTAATGTGGTAGTAAGTACTAACGCCATGAAACAGCAAGTCAGCATGCAGCTGGTACTGGCCAGTGTCAGCGAAATGCAGCAACTGCAAAGCTGGTTCAGCTGTGCAGAGCAGCAACATAGCTGGGGCGGCGATAACTTCGCCTATCCCTGCTCAGAATTGCAGTTTCTGGCGCAACTGTGCCGCCCGGGAACCGACAGTTACAGCCTGATTGCAGAAGACAGCGGCACTCTGCTGGGTTTCGGCCAGATTTGCGACCGCTTTGGCTGCCATCATCTTGCCCGGCTGGTAATAGCCCCTGCAGCACGCGGCCAGGGGCTGGCCAAAGCCTTGCTGTGTGAACTGTTTATCAAAGCACTGTGCCAGCAACAACGGGCGTTTTCGCTCTATGTACACCGGCATAACCAGATCGCCGTTAAACTGTATAGCGCTTTGGGTTTTGTGATGGCCCCGCCACCGGAAGCAGCAAACGAGCGGTTATTCTTTATGACACTCAGTGCAGAGCAGGCCATAGCCCGGGCCAATGATTACCTGAGCCGGATTTAACCACAGCGCTGACGCGCACTGACCCCTTTCACTGACTGGCTGAAAGCGGGTTTAGGCTGCCATTTAGGCCGGACCGGCGTCAGGGGCAACTCGCGTTTGCGCGCCACCAGCAGATAACTGCTGCCGGTATAGCTCAGGTAACGCTCCAGCCATTGCTGCCAACGGCCTTGCTCGTAATGGTCAGCCAGCATGGCGGAACAAAAAAAACGCTGTTCTGACAGGACTTCAAACCCGATCAGGTGCAGCCAGTCTTTGATGCGCGACGCGGTAAAAAACCGGCCTTGCCATGGATACCGGTTGCGGCAGGATGGCCAGACTTTGCAGATGCCAACGGCACTGAACGGGTTAACACCGGTCAATAACAGGTAACCGTCTGCCAGCAACACCCGGTGTGCCTCACGCACGACATGGTGCGGATCGGTGGCAAACTCCAGACAATGGCTCAGCAGCACCGCATCAACACTGTTATCCGTGACCGGCAATGCATCCGGCTGGGCCCGCAGCATCAGCATCTCGCCCAGATCACCAATAGTAATATGTTGCTGAATTTTGCAGGCACTGGTATCAATCTGGCAGCTTAAATCACCGACTTTGAGCAGATAATAACCAAATATCTGTTGCCACCATGGTGCCAGTTGCACTGCTATCGCCGCCGCCAAGGCTTCGCCCTGGCTGAACTGCTGCCAGCTGGCGGGAACAATATGGTCTTTTTCGCTCAGCGCGGGTTTCATGCTACATTGCTACCAGTTTGAATAATACAGATCATCGCTATGCTTCAGATTACACCTATACCGGCGTTTGAGGATAACTATATTTGGGCCTGCTGTCAGCCCGGCAATCCATTTTGTCTGGTGGTTGACCCGGGTGACGCTGCGGCGGTACTGCGTTTTCTGGCCGGGAACGGCAAAACCCTGGGAGCCATACTGATCACACATCATCACCGCGACCATACCGGTGGTATTGCCCAGTTGTGTCAGGCATTTCCCGCCGTGCGTGTCATTGGCCCGCAAGCAGAAGCGGCACGTATTACCGGACTTACCGAGCAGGTAGCCGATGGCGATACCCTTGATATAGCCCCGCTGAATATCCGTTTTACTGTGACAGCGGTGCCAGGACATACCCTTGGCCATATTGCGTATTATTCAGCGCCGGTTTTGTTTTGTGGCGATACCCTGTTCAGTGTCGGCTGTGGCCGCCTGTTTGAAGGCACTCCGGCACAAATGTGGCACTCGTTGCAGCAGTTTCTGACCCTGCCGGATAACACGCTTATTTACTGTACCCATGAATACACCCTGGCAAACATCAGATTTGCCCTGACCGTGGAACCCGATAATCATGATTTAACCGAATATGCGGCTCAGTGCCTGGCTTTACGGCAACAAGGTCAGCCGACACTGCCTGCTGTCTTAGCAAAAGAAAAGTTAGTTAACCCTTTTTTACGCTGTAATAACAAAGCATTGCAGCAAACCTGGCAACAGGCTCCTGCTTTGGCGCTGTTTACTGCACTAAGGCAGGCAAAAGACCAGTTTAATGGTTGACTTGCAATCAGTTACCGAACAGGTAACATTCATTTTTTTAGATGTGGAATGACGTAATGTTAAAAAGACTATCTGCTGTAATCACAGCGGCTTTACTTGCAGGGTGTGTCAGCACCAATACACCCGATAATACTGCCAGCCAGACCGCGCCGGTCAATAAGACACCCCCAGCAGATTTTCATAAAAATGCCGCCACAGCAGAGCACATAGCGCGACGGTTATCGGGTAATGCCGACCTGGACCCAGCGCCGCAGCGGCCAGACGCAGCCGAGCTGGAAGATCTGTGGCAGCGCATCCAGATGCAGCTGACCTTTAACGTACCGCAAACCCGGCCTATTGTGGAACAACGTAATTTCTACAGCCGGCATCAGGCCTATCTGGACCGGGTTGCCGGCCGGGCGCAACCTTTTCTGTATTACATAGTACAAGAGATAGAAAAACGGAATATGCCGCTGGAACTGGCCTTACTGCCTATTGTCGAAAGTGCATTTGATCCTTTTGCCTATTCTCATGCCGCCGCCGCCGGGATGTGGCAGTTTATGCCGGCAACAGGTAAACGCTTTGGCTTAAAACAAAACTTCTGGTATGACGGCCGCCGGGATGTTATTGCCTCCACCCGGGCAGCACTGGACTATTTACAGTACCTGCATGACCGGCTGGAAGGAGACTGGCTCAACGCCATAGCGGCGTATAATTCAGGTGAAGGCCGTATTCTGGCAGCCATAAAACGCAACAAACAAAAGCGCCTGCCAACAGATTTCTGGTCGTTGGATTTACCCGCAGAAACCACGGCTTATGTACCAAAATTACTGGCGCTGGTTGACATACTGAAGCGCCCGGACGATTTTGACATTGTGTGGAAGTTTATTGCTAACGAAGCCAAAATTGATGTGGTAACGGTTGGGGCCCAAATCGATCTGGCTATAGCCGCTGACATGGCGGGGCTGAATGTCTCTGAGCTGCAGGCACTTAATCCTGGTTTTAACCAATGGGCTACCGATCCGGACGGGCCGCACTACCTGGCATTGCCAACCCACAGTGTTGCCGGTTTTCAGCAAAAACTGGAACAAACGCCACGCCAGAACTGGTTACGCTGGAAACGTTATACCATCGCCAAAGGCGACACCCTGGGTAAAATTGCCAGAGAGCACAGCACCAGTGTCGATGCGATACAACGCATTAATAAACTTAACGGTAACACCATCCGGCTGGGCGATAATCTACTGATCCCGATGGCGTCTGCAGACGCAGCAGGTTATGAGCTGAGTGTACCAAACCGTATTGCCCAGGCCCAGCAACAGGCGCCTGGCAATAAACTGACCTATACTGTACAGCAAGGTGACACCTTGTGGGATATCAGCCGTGAGCACAAAGTCAGTGTTGAGCAACTGGCAAAATGGAACGGTATAGCCCAACGTACTCCACTACGCCCCGGGCAAAAGCTGGTTATCGTACAGCAAGTGGCAGCAGATAACCGGACCGCCGGTATTTCCCGCACCGTCACCTATAAAGTACGCAAGGGAGACTCACTGGCCCGTATCGCGCAACGCTTTAGTGTCAGCATTGCAGATATTGTGAAATGGAATCAAATTGATACCAGCAACTACCTGCAACCCGGGCAGCAACTGAAACTGATCGTCGGGATCACTCAGGTATAAAACGGAACAACAAGATGAAAGTCTGGCTGCTTACCGCTTTATTGTTTACCCTGCCGGTACAGGCACAGTTCGATATTGCCGGTGAGGGTAAAGTATACCTGCTCAACGGCAGCGAGCAGACGTTCAACTTTGGCTTTAGTTTTTTCCGTCAGGACGGCACCTACCGTTTTATTGCCGGCCGTTACCACCTTGATGTACATACCGTACCGCAAAAATACTCACTGACCCTGATCCTGCAGGATGATAAACAGGTATGGGTGCCTGATCTTATTAACACACCGCTGCTGGGCTTTGAACTGCAGCTGGAAGGGTACCACCTGCGGCTGTTTCAGGACCCGCAGGCCAGCGCCAGGGGCGATTTTGTGTTTCAGCTGAACGATGAACGTTTCCAGTTCAGCAGTGGGCCAGGCCAGGTCAATTTCCTGTTTACGGAAGCAGGCATTAAAGAGGTCAGGGTTAAAGGGATGTTTAAACCCAAACGTTAGTCCGGTTCTTTTTGCAGCTGCAATGCCGGCACCAGGCCGGAACCAATACATAACACCGGTGCCAGCAGCGTAACCCACCAGCCGGCATACAAGCTAAGACCATGCCAGACAATAAAAACGGCAGCACATAACTGAAACACTATGCCAAACATGCCTGCATACACCATAGTGCGGTTCAGCCAGCGTTTGGGAAATCGGAATAACATCATTTTTTTACCACATCACATCAACTTAAAAACACGCTGCAACGCCGGAGCTTGAGCTGTGTCAGTCTGCATTAATCCATTTCTGTACCGCTGTGGTCAGTTCATCAGGGTGAAATTTGGCAATAAACTGATCAGCCCCAACCTTGCTGACCATAGCATGGTTAAATACGCCACTTAATGATGAATGCAGAATAATATGCAATTTACGTAAGCGCTCATCTGATTTAATTTCACTGCACAGCGTATAACCATCCATCTTTGGCATTTCAATATCAGAAATCACCAGCGGGATCTGCCCAATAAACTTATCTCCCAGCTCGTCAGCTTTCTGCTGTAACCATATCAGCGCATCACTGCCATCGTTGGCCAGTTCAACTTTCACGCCAATGGCCGCCAGAGCCCTTTTCACCTGATTACGCGCCACGGCAGAATCATCAGCAACCAGCACCGTGATTTTACTCAGATCTACCACAGAGGGCTGGTTTTTGACACTTTCACTGACTTCTTCGTTTACCGGGCAAATCTCGGCAAACACTTTTTCTACATCCAGAATTTGCACCAGCTTGTTATCAATCTCCGTGACCGCCGTCAGATAATGTGATTTACCTGAGCCCTGTGGCGGCGACTGAATTTGTTCCCAGTTCAGGTTAACTATCCGATCGACCCCCCCGACCAGAAAGCCCTGCGTATTGCGGTTGTACTCAGTGACCAGAATATAAGCAGACTTCAGATCCTGCAGCGGTTTACCGCCGGTGGCCTGGCTCATGTCTATGACCATTACCGGTACACCACGTAAATGGGCAATACCACGTACACAAGGGTGCGAGCCCGGCATCTCGGTCAGCTCCGGGCACTGTATCACCTCGCGCACCTTAAATACGTTAATACCAAACCTTTGCTCACCGTGCAGCCTGAATAACAGCAACTCCAGCCGGTTTTGTCCGACCAAATTCGTGCGCTGGTTCACCGATGCCATTAAATTACTCATAATTCTCGCCTTTTTGTGAGCAAATGCTTAATTAGAATAGTGTCAGTATAACGAATATGCTATCTGAACACACAATCATAGTTGCGCTTTTTTATAAGCATAGGTGACATTGGCTAATCGTCTAGTCGGGTGCAGAAAAGGCCGCTGCTGGCGAAATACGCCAGTCAGCCCTGATAGTTTACTGTGCGTCTGGCTGCTGTTCAGGTGCGGCCAGGGCAAAGGCAGCCAGTTGCTGGCAGTGGTGATAAACAGCGCCGATCCTGGGGTAAGCTGTCATATCCAGCGCAAAACGCTGGGCATTATAGACCTGCGGTACCAGGCAGATATCGGCCAGTGTAACCTCATCGCCAAAACAGAACTGCCCGGCACTCTGGTTTAAACGCTGCTCCAGTGCCATAAAACCGGTGTGCAGCCAGTGTGTAATCCAGTCCAGTTTCTGCTGCTCGCTTAATGCCAGCGGCCCGGTTAAATACTGCCACACCCGCAGGTTATTCAGCGGATGGATATCGCAGGCAATATCCAGCGCCAGCGCCCGTACTTTGGCTTTCGCAGCCGCATCTGGTGGCAGGAATGCTGGCTGCGGATACATCTCGTCCAGGTACTCAATAATTGCCAGTGACTGGTTCAGGCTGGTATCGCCATCAACCAGTACCGGCACCAGCTCTGCAGGGTTCAGCAGCTTGTAGCCGGCGCTGTGCTGCTCACCGCCGTTTTTCAGCAGATGTACCGGCAGATGTTCAAACGTCAGTTGCTTCAGGTTAAGCGCAATCCGCACGCGGTAAGCGGCAGATGAGCGCCAATAGCCATAGAGTTTCATTGCAAGTCCTTAACGTACAGTGCTTCGAATACGCAGCTGCTGCGTACATTTTTTCTGCGACACGCCGTAAACCCATCCCTGGGGGCTCGTCTATGAATTTCATCCCTGAAATTCACCGTTCCCGGCCAGCGAAGCTGTTCAAATTCGCTCCTGGCGAATTTGTCAGGCCATCCAGGCCTTCAACGGTCGCAGAAAAAAGTACATCCGCATCCGCTTGCCAATGATTAAGCTTTATATTGCACCACTTGCTGCTCAATAGCACCAAAGATGCTGTTGCCCTGTCCGTCCAGCATTTCCATACGGATAGTATCGCCAAACGTCATAAAGGCGGTAGACGGCTTGCCATCACGGATGGTTTCAATCATGCGGATTTCGGCAATACAGCTGTAACCAACGCCACCTTCCTCTACAGAGGTACCATGCGCAGTGCCTTGCTTATTAGACACCGTGCCCGAGCCGATAATGGCACCGGCGCCCAAATTACGGGTTTTGGCCGCATGCGCCACCAGTTGACCAAAATCAAACGTCATATCAATACCGGCATTGGGCTTACCAAACAGCTTACCATTATAGGTAGACAGCAGCGGCAGATGCACGCGGCCGTCACGCCAGTCAGCCCCCAGTTCATCCGGCGTTACCGCTACCGGGCTGAATGCTGAGGCCGGCTTGGACTGAAAAAAGCCAAAGCCTTTGGCCAGCTCATTCGGAATAAGACCACGCAGCGATACGTCGTTTACCAGCATCAGTAAGCGGATTTTGCTGCGGGCGTCATCAGCACTGCAAGCCATATCCACATCATCGGTGATTACTGCCACTTCGCCTTCAAAATCAATACCGTAGTCTTCGCTGACCACCTCGATATTGTCGCGCGGGCCGATAAAATCATCCGAACCGCCCTGATACATTAACGGATCGGTCCAGAAACTCGGCGGCATTTCAGCATGGCGCGCCTTACGTACCAGCTCAACGTGGTTAACATAGGCACTGCCGTCAGCCCACTGGTAAGCACGTGGCAGCGGCGATTCAGCCTGGGCCTGGTCAAACGCCATTTCGCCATCAACCTTGCCGCTGTTTAACACCTGGTACACCTGTTCCAGCTTACCTGCCAACTGTGCCCAGTTATCCAGCAGTTGCTGCATCGTAGCGGCTACAGCAGGTACTGCCACACAGCGGCTTAAATCACGGCTGACCACCACCAGCAAACCATCACGGCTGCCATTTTTTACACTTGCTAACTTCATTATTATTCCTTAACCAACCGCGCTCAGGGTTTGACTTTCCAGCTGTTAACGTATTCGGGATTTTCTGTCGCCAGGGCTGCCCCGCCCATTTCCAGCGCATCGCGGGTATCCAGCATTACCGCCACTTCGTCAGTAAACTTTTTGCGGTACTCCAGTCCGGCAGCAAAGGCTTTCGGGTGCGGGCCATGGGTAAAACCGGCCGGGTGGAACGTGACCATGCCTTTTTCAATGTTGTCACGGCTGAAAAAATCACCGGCATGGTAAAACAGCACTTCATCATAATCGTCATTATTATGATAAAACGGCACCTTTAACGCCCGCGGATCGCTCTCAATCGGCCTTGGCACAAAGGTACACACCACAAAACGCTGGGCGACAAAAGTAGTATGTGCCGACGGCGGCAAGTGGTAACGATGGCTCATTAATGGCCGGATATCACGCCAGTTAATACGCATTACCGCTAAATCACCGTGCCAGCCGATGGCATCCAGCGGGTTGTACGGGTAAGTCATGACCGACACCTGGCCATGGCGTTTCACCTCTACCTGCC
>CAZEGA010000051.1:0-3933 GCA_964511675.1 uncultured Rheinheimera sp. | reverse complement strand
GCAAGAAATCCGGATCGGGGCCAATCACCTCTACCTGCCATTGCTGCTCGCTGTACTGGGCTTTAAACGCATCATTGATTTTCGGCGTATCCAGCATCGCCGGATCAAAAATCGCATGGTTGCCCACCAGGCCTTTCTCCGGCAGCTGATAGCTGTCGTTGGTCGCCTCTATCAGCAGGATAAACATCGGCGCTGTTGGCTCTAAACGCCACATGGTTGAACGTGGGATCACAATGTAATCGCCATCGCGTACCGTCATATGGCCATAGTCGCAATACAGCTCGGCGCTGCCTTCATGGATAAACAGCAGCTCATCGCCATCGGCATTGCGTACCAGTTTGCTCATGTTGTCAGTCAGCCGCCAGGTACGCATTTTACAGTGCGCATTAAACAGCAGGTTTGGCACCGCCCACGGCGAATTGGTGTTATCGGCACCTATTTCATTAAAATTAAACAGATGCGGCCGCAGTGGCCCCTGCCAGTCGCTCCAGCCGGTTGGCGCATGTTGATGATGAAAGTGCGTTGCCGGACCGAAAAAGCCGCTACGGCCGGTTTCCCGCTCATAGATGGCCCGCTGTGGGAAGTCGGCATGCGCCTGCCGTGATACATCTCCTTCCTTTAACGGAAACGATGCCCATTTACGCATTGCTCAGCACTCCGCGCTGGATTTGATCTTCTTCGATAGACTCGAACAGTGCCTTAAAGTTACCCTCGCCAAAACCTTCGTTACCTTTGCGCTGGATAATTTCAAAGAACACCGGGCCAATCACGGTTTTGGTGAAAATTTGCAGCAGGATGCCGTCTTTCATTGGCGCACCGTCGATCAGGATACGCAGCTCACGCAACTGCTGCAGATCTTCTTCATGGCCTTCTACCCGCTGGTTTACCTTGTGGTAATAGGTTTCAGGTGTCGGCATAAACTCCATACCGCGGCTGCGCAGGGTACGCACGGTGTCGTAGATGTTTTCGGTGGTCAGGGCAATATGCTGAATGCCCTCGCCTTTGTATTCGCGGATAAATTCTTCAATCTGCGATTTATCGTCTGACGATTCATTGATAGGAATGCGGATCTTGCCGCAGGGGGCGGTCATGGCTTTTGACACCAGGCCGGTCAGTTTACCTTCGATATCAAAGTAGCGGATTTCGCGGAAGTTACCGATATTTTCATAGAACCCCGCCCAGACATTCATATTGCCGCGCATCACGTTATGCGTCAGGTGATCCAGCACTTCCAGCCCGACACCATGCTTGGCCATTTCGACCTGCCAGTTGTCGTAGTATTTAAAGTCAATATCATACACCGAGCTGGCACCGTAGCGGTCAACAAAGTACAGCAGGCTGCTGCCGATGCCGTAAACTGCCGGAATGTTCAGCTCCATAGGGCCGATCTGGTTTTTATATTCTTTGGCACCATTGGCCACGGCATGTTTCAGCGCGGTGGCGGCATCTTTTACCTGAAATGCCATAGCGCAGACGCTGGGGCCATGGGCACGGGCAAATTCTTCAGCCTGTGAATTCGGCTCAGCATTAATAATAAAGTTAATATCGCCCTGCTTATACAGCCAGGCCTGTTTTGAGCGGTGCTTGGCCACTTCGCTAAAGCCCAGTGCATAAAACAGATCTTTTAATTTCTGAATACCGTCGGCATCAGCGGCGGTGTATTCAACGAACTCGAAGCCATCAGTCCCCAGCGGATTAATGTTGTTTGTCATTGTTATAGTCCTTACTACTACGTCTTTGTTGGCGCTAATAATGCGCGCGCTGTAAAAAAAAGGAAGAGGGCCTCATCCGGCAGCTGACAGCAGGCAAAATGCTGGTTTTGTAAAGCTGGCAATACAACCTGGGCACTTTGGTCAATTTAGAAACAAAAAAGGCCGCCAACTCAGGGTGGCAGCCCATTAACAGTACAGCTTAATGCACAAAGCGTAGCTAAATTTTGACAGTCTTACGGTTGATACCGTAATCGCGCAATTTATTGGCTACAGCGGTATGGCTTAAGCCCAGTTTTTTCGCCAGCTGGCGCGAGCTGGGGTAGGCCGGAAACAGCTTACGCAGCAGGTTCGCCTCGAAGCGTTTTACCGCTTCATCCAGAGTACCGTCAAAATCCTGCTCTAAATAACCAAAGTCATTATTGTAACTGGGCAGCTGCAGGTGCTCCTTATCCAGCTCGAAACCATCAAGCAGGGTAATGGCGCGGTACAACGCATTCTCTAACTGGCGCACATTGCCCGGCCACGGGTAACTCTGCAAAAACGTGGCGCAGCTATCGGTCAGCCTGGGGGCTTTTCGCCCCAGCCTGGCGGCAAAACGGGCAATAAAAAACTCCGCCAGCGGTACTACATCCTGTTTACGCTCACGCAACGGTGGCAAGGCCAGCGTCAGTACATTCAGCCGGTAAAATAAATCTTCGCGGAATTTACCTTCCTGCACCATAGCGGGTAAGTCTTTTTGCGTGGTACAGATTACCCGTACATCAACTTTAACTTCATTTTCATCTGCTACCCGGCGGAAACTGCCATCCTGCAAAAAGCGGATTAATTTGGTTTGCAGCTGGTGCGACATTTCGCCGACTTCATCGAGAAATACCGTGCCACCATTAGCCTGCTCGAAAATGCCTTTTTTACCTTCTGCCGTACCGGGAAACGCACTTGCGCCATAGCCGAACAACTCAGACTCGGCCACATTGTCCGGTAGTGAAGCACAGTTCAGGGCTAAAAAAGGCTTACCACTGCGGCTGCTGGCGGCGTGGCAGGCCCGCGCCAGTAATTCTTTACCGGTGCCGGTTTCGCCCATGATCAGGATAGGCGCATCCAGCTGTGACATTTTTTTCGCTTCACGCACCACTTTGCGCATTACATTGCTTTGTGCCTGCAGCGTATTAAAGCTTTCCTGATCGCCTTTTCTAAACGCCACCATATGCTGGCCCAGCCGGCTTTCGGATTTCAGGTTGATCACGGCGCCGGCGAGAATTTCATGGCCGGTTTCATCCGGTACCATTACCGGCAGAATATCGGCCACAAAGCGTTTGCCGTGAATTTCCAGCCGCCGCGTCTGCGCCAGTACGTCATCCCCTTCCAGCCAGCGCTGAAAGTTAAAACCACGCACCATACCCTGCAGCGACTGCCCGGCAATAGCGTCGTGCGCAACGGACAACACCTCCAGCGCGGCTTCGTTAATCACTGTAATATTTGCTTTTATATCAATGGCAATCAGCCCGTCGGGTAAGGTTCTGAGCAGGGTTGATAATTCGTTGTGCTCACGCTCTGACGGCATAAAGGCGGTGGTTTTAACGTCTTCGACCCCGGCAATGCGGCGCATCTTTGCCATCAGCTCAGAAAACTGCTCAAAATTTACCGTAGGAAAAGACACATACATACGGCTTAGGCTGGGGTCAACCTCAATACCGCGCAAATCCAGCTGGTAACTTACCAGTACATTTAACACTTCCTGCGCCAGCCCAAGCCGGTTCTGGCATTGAATTTCTAATCGCATATAGGCAATAGTCCCGCCACTATCAATAGTGAGTGGCATAATACGGCATAACTACCGCGCCAGACCAGTTGTTTTGTAAAGAAATGTGAACAAATGCGCTGGTACACGCTTTAATGCGACGAATAGCAATACGGGGTAGCAACACAGGCGGAACCCGGCGGCACCGCCTGCGGTGTGGCAGGCAGAGGCTCAGGCAGTTAACAGGGTATCGGTTTTGGCTGCACAGATAAAATCATTCTTGTGCAGGCCTTTAATAGAGTGCGACCACCAGGTTACGGTCAGTTTTCCCCACTCCAGTAACAATGCCGGATGGTGGCCTTCGGTTTCTGCCAGTTCAGCCACTTTATTGTGAAACGCCCAGGCCAGCTTAAAGTTTTTAAATTTAAACTCCCGTTCCAGTTGCAAAATGCCGTCACGTACTACCGGCGTCCAGTCCGGGAT
>CAZEGA010000050.1:0-15990 GCA_964511675.1 uncultured Rheinheimera sp. | reverse complement strand
GGCATATCTTCAGCGGTGGCAGATGAACGTACGGCAAAAGACACATCCTGTGCTGCATCCGGGTGCAGCTGCTGGTAAGCGTCGCGGATAGCCTGCTCCAGTTCCGGCTGAAACGGCGTATCGATCACCCACTGCCGGATTTGGGCGCCGGCTTTAGCCAGCGCAGTAACATCATCGACATCCAGGCCATCCAGCAGCTGGTAAATGCGCTCATTGACGCCACTTTGTTCAAGAAATTGGTTAAAAGCATAAGCGGTGGTAGCAAAACCGCCCGGCACCTGGACGCCAGCGTTAGCCAGATTACTGATCATCTCGCCAAGAGATGCGTTTTTCCCGCCTACCCGGTTGACATCATGCATGCCCAGGTTTTCATACCAAATCACAAATTCTTGCACAGTTCGTCTCCAATTTTTGTCGCGTGGCGTGTAAGCTTACAGCAAGCGTTACATGGCGGGCAGATTTTACACCGGTGCCGGAATGAATTAAAACCTTAATTTTCAATGTAATTTTATAACTACAAATGGAGCAACAGGTGCGTACAGCCTTTTATATTTCTGATGGTACTGCTATCACAGCCGAGGTATTTGGCCATGCCTTACTGACGCTTTTTCCTGCACAATTTGAGCATGTTACCATTCCATTTGTGGAAACTGCCGATATGGCCGAGCAGGTAAAGCAGCGTATTAACGATCGTTATAAAACAACAGGTCAACGGCCACTGGTGTTCCAGACCTTTGTCGATGACGGGCTACGCCAAATCATCAACAGCAGTAATGGCATCTGTTACGATTTCCTGAATACCTTTGTTGAGCCCATCCAGCGTGAACTGGGCATCGCACCGGTGCCGAAAACCCACCGTACCCACAGTATGCATGAACAAAGCTACGATTTCCGCATGGATGCAGTGAACTTTGCGCTGGCTAATGATGATGGCAGCAATCTGAAAAATTTTGCCCAGGCCGATATTATCCTGGTTGGCGTCAGCCGCTCCGGCAAAACGCCAACCAGCCTGTATCTGGCCTTGCAGTATGGTATTAAGGCAGCCAACTACCCGTTCGTTGAAGAAGATATGGCGCAGTTACAGCTGCCGGAGGTACTTAAACGCAGTAAGGACAAATTATTTGGTTTAACCATCACCGCAGAGCGGTTAAGCCAGATCCGCGAGCAACGCCGTGCCAACAGCCGCTATGCCTCATTACGTCAATGCCAGCTGGAACTGGCAGAAGTGGAACGTTTATACCAGCAGGAACAGATCCCGTTCCTGAACTCTACCCATCTTTCAATAGAAGAAATTTCGGCCAAAATTATTGCCCGGACCGGACTGAAGCGCTACAAATACTGAGTTTTGCTAACTTAGTTTTGCCGCCTGCAGCAGCTCTGCAACTGCCGGATAAGCCGTATCGCCGCTTTCAGCACGTTTGATGCACTCGGTCAGCAGGCTGTTCACCGGTGCTCTCAGGTGGTGCTGTTGTGCCATGCGGGCAACGGCACCATTCAGAAACATAATTTCAGTGCGCCTGCCGGCTTGCAAATCATGCCACATAGCGGAACGGACCTGCCCGTCTGCAGGTAATATCGCCGCAGGCAGGTATTGGAAGAGTACGGTGGGCAGATGCAATATATAAGGCAGTAAACGGTTAGGTAAGCAGGTAAAAGCAAGCGGTTTGACGCCCCTGGCAGCGCATACCGCTAACCACTCCTGCATTGCCGCCGCCAGCAGCAAACGGTAATTGCGCTCCAGCAACTGCTGCCTGAGTGGCAGGCGGCTGATGGCATTAAGCGCGTTATTCAGATCGAACAATAGTCTGCCATATTCGGCGGCGGTAATGTCTTGCTGCACACGGCTACGCAACTGCAAACGGTTACAGACCGAAATAATATAGTTTACTGCGGCAAAGTTATTTTGTTGCCAGACCATACTGCCGGCACCGGCGCGGTAAAATTGGCCGGCTTTAGGTTTTACAATATTAAACGGGACTAAAGCCCGCAAAACCGGATTCGGCAGATCCTGTGATAACATTTCACCGATCCCAATACCATTTTGCAGTGCGACCACAGGCACATCCGGCCTTAAAAAGCGGTTTAATTGCGCTAACATCGGGATCAGGGCGGTGGCTTTGACGGTCAGTAGCACCACATCGCATTCAATTAAACTGTGCAGCGAGCTGTAAAATGCGACCGGCTGCACAAAATAGCTCTGATGATCAAAGGAGGTTGCGCTTAAACCGTGTGCGGCCAGCTCCAGTGCCATGATCTCGCGGCCGAAAAATTTTATGTCCAGTGCATGGTCCTGGCACAGGTGAGCTCCCAGATAGCAGCCGACATGGCCAGCGCCGACGATACCGACACAATAACGCTGACCGGCTGTTGCCAGCTGGCCCGCGTCTTGTTTTGCCTTTTGCTGCAGTAACATAGCGCTCCTCAGAGCGCGTGAGCTTATTTACGCGCTGAGCGTAAAGTATCGGCAATCAGGAAGGCTAATTCCAGTACCTGATCGGCATTTAAGCGCGGATCGCATTGCGTAAAATAGCGTTTACCCAAATCATGCTCACTCAGGCCGTAGGCGCCGCCGGTACATTCAGTGACATGCTCGCCGGTCATTTCCAGGTGAATACCACCGGCATGGCTGCCTTCGGCTTTATGCACGGCAAAGAAATTGCGGATCTCGCGCAGTATGGCTTCAAAATCACGGGTTTTATAATCGTTACTGGCTTTAACCGTATTACCGTGCATAGGATCGGAGCTCCACACCACCTTACGGCCCTCCTGTTGCACTTTACGCACCAGCTGCGGCAGTTTATCGGCCAGTTTATCTGCGCCCATCCGTGTGATCAGCGTCAGGCGGCCGGCGACATTATTCGGGTTTAACGCATCAATTAAGCGGATCAGCTCATCACTTTGCATACCCGGGCCGATTTTTACGCCGACCGGGTTATGAATACCCCGGAAAAATTCGATATGCGCATGATCCAGTTGCCGGGTTCGTTCACCAATCCAGACCATATGCGCAGAGCAGTCATACCAGTCGCCGGTCAGTGAATCACGCCGGGTCAGCGCCTCTTCGTAGTTCAGCAACAAGGCTTCATGTGAGGTAAACAACTGCGTTTCACGGATCGACGGCGAATTCTGGCCGGTAATGCCACAAATCTCCATAAAACGCAGTGCTTCCTGAATACGCTTTGCCACATCCTGGTAGCGATCTTTGAGCGGATTAGACTCCACAAAACCCATATTCCACTTGCTGACCTGATGCAGATCTGCCAGACCGCCCTGGGCAAAAGCACGTAACAGGTTTAACGTGGCAGCCGAATGATGATAGGCCGTGGTCAGCCGGTTCGGATCAGGCTGGCGCGCGGTATCGGTAAACTCGAAGCTGTTAATAATATCACCACGGTAACTTGGCAAGGTGATACCGTTCAGCGTTTCCATATCACTGGAACGCGGCTTGGCATACTGTCCGGCCATACGTGCCACTTTAACGACCGGCAAGCTTCCGGCAAACGTCAGCACCACCGCCATTTGCAACAGCACTTTAAAGGTATCGCGGATCTTCGGCGCATTAAAGTCATTAAAGCTTTCGGCGCAATCCCCCCCCTGCAGTAAAAAGCCCTGCCCCTCGGCAACATTAGCGAGCTGACTAAACAAATCCCGTGTTTCCTGCGCAAAGACCAACGGCGGGTATTTATGCAGTTGCTGTTCAACACGATATAGTAAGTCCTGATCCTGATAGCTTGGTTGCTGTTGGATCGGCAGGCTGCGCCAGCTTTGAGGCGTCCAGGTGGTCACGATGAATATCCTATGTTTATTAACCTGCCAAGCAAGTTATAGACTTCTGGACGTAAATTCAATGCTGATGAAAGCATAAATTATGACAATTTTATCGTCTGGCAGCTGGTTGCTGAATATTTCACCAGCCACACCGGTTTATCACAACAGCAGGCTGCTCAAACCAACCGCTTTAACAGGCCATCACAACTTTGCTCTATCAGCTGTAATACCAGGCTGAAACCTTTACTGCCACCGTAGTAAGGGTCCGGCACTTCCGTATATTGCGGGTAAGCCGGGTGATACTGCAAAAACAACTGCAGCTTATGTTGTAAAGGCCCGGGACAGCGGCGTTTCAGCTCGGCCAGGTTGTCATGGTCCATCGCCAGGATCAGATCATAGTAAGCAAAATCACTGTCTAATACCTGCCGCGACCGGATGCCGCTGAAACTATAGCCATGACGTTCGCCTTCGCGCGCACTGCGGGGGTCCGGCGCGTCGCCTTTGTGCGATGCGCTGGTACCGGCCGATTCCACCTCAACCGACAACCCGGCCTGCGCTAGTTTCTGCCGCATGACGGCATGTGCCGTTGGCGAACGGCAGATATTCCCCAGACAGACAAATAACAGCTTTTTCACCTTAACTCCTTGTATAGCCAGCATAGAAATAAATCTTGTCACCAATTATTAAACGTTACGTTAAAAGGTTGCATTAATACCGCAGCAAGTACAGTATAAGCAACGGCAGTATGAATGCAGTTAAGTTGTACAGGAGTATATCTGATGGATAAGTTTACTAAACTTATTGTAATTACAGAACAGGAGTCGCCGCATAGTCTGGCATTACTGGCACAATCTGTCGGGCTGCAGGTTGAACAAAAAAGCAAAATAGCGGTTATGGCGGCAGTACCGCAAAAAGCCGGTACGCTCATCGCCTGCCCTTATCTGAGTACGGATCTGAACAAAAAAGGTCTGTCGATAGAATTACAGTACCTGCAAAGAAAAGCGCCCTGTTTTCTGTTTCAGGCCGAGCGGGCGCTGCTCGACGCCAGGGTGGCAGTGTATGCCGGTATCCGCGGTGTAGTATACCGCGATGAACAATTAGACCGGGTGCTGACAGCACTGAAAACCATGATGCACGGCCAGCTGTATTACAGCCGGCAGATCATGTCCGAATTGCTGGATGAGCTGCTTAAAGCGAAATTGTCAGCAGTACAACCATCATATGCCCTTGCTGACAGTAACTTACTGACCAGGCAAGAGAAACGGATTATTCAGCTGGTCGCAGAAGGCGCCCGCAATAAAGAAATTGCCGAGCAACTGAATATCAGCGCCCATACCGTGAAAGCGCATATGTCGGCAATATTCCGCAAAACCCAGGCCAGAAACCGCGTGGAGCTGCTGCGTACACAGCCCGGCCCGTTACGAGCCTTCTGTCCCGGTTAAAGCATTCTGACTGTCGGCCCGCCAGTACCCGCGTTGCTGCCCCTGGGCAATAATTTCTGCCACAGCGGCCTCCATCGCCTGCCGGACACAGTATTGTACCGGCTCATTGGTAGAATAGCCGCCTTCCGCTTCTGCCAGCCGGTTTAACGCAACATAACGAAACAGACCAGCGCGTAGCTCCTGGGAAAACACTTTTTTCGCGCTGGAGACAGATAGCAAGACCTGGCCGGTATGCACATCGACAGCGCGTAAATATATGGTTACCTGATCTTCGCGGTAAAGCTCCGATAACCCGATGCCAAAATATTCCGCCCCGATCCCACCGCTGGTCAAATTGGTTTCATAGCCGGTAATGCCGCCTTCAAACAGCAGCCGCGCTTCTTTTAACGGCGGTAATTCTGCCGACTTTTTATTCGAGCTCTGAATTTTCCGCTCCGTCAGTAAATTTTGCAGGCCTTCGCGCTCCAGCGGGGCAAACCAGCCGCTATCAAGCAAAATCTGGGTCAGTACAGACGTGGCGCCCTGTGTTACCGCGGTAGAAAAGCTTGAGACATTGGCTTGTGGCTTATACTGGCCGGTCTGATCACGAAACGCATACACCGATACCGGTATAGCGGCACGTGGTGTGCCCTGTTGCTGCAACTGTTGCATCAGCGGGCTTACCTTGTCGATGGCAGCAGGCGTAATATTTATCTCTGGCTTGGGCACCAGGGAGCACCCGCCAAGCAGCAGAGCTGTCATGATATATACGGCTTTCATGTTCAACCCCCAATCACTGGAATAGTAATAACAGTAATTTCACCCGTTTTAAGGTTAGTAATGTTTACAACCACGCTGCCATCGGTACCATTACTGATCTCAATTAAAAACTCTCCGGTGTTATATACCCCTTCCACCAGTTCACCATCGGCAATACGGCGGGTAAGCGAGTTAATAATATTGCGCTCCAGCGCATCCTGGAATTTTTCAACAAATGACAGGCCCCTGCTTTCCGGTTTATGCGCATTCTGGCTTTGTGCTTTTTGCAGCAAAAAATTGCCATTAAGCGGGTTACCGCCAAAGCTCGGATTAATTGGCGTATACACTAATTCAGTTGCATAAGCAGTAGTACTGCATGCCAACAACAAGAGGTACTTCAGTTTCATTATTATTATTCCCCTTACCACATAGTTACGTCATGCTGCCCCAGCATTTTTTCTGTCTGAATATTGGCCAGCTCATTAACACTCAGTAGTACCGCCTGCTCCGCCATTTGCTTCACATCGTTGTACCTGCGACCAAAATAGGTCTGATAAATACGTTTCTGATCCATTTCAACCCAGAGAAAAGTCCCGGCCTGCGGATAAACCTGCTCATAAATAACCACGGTTATGCCATCGGTAGAGGGCATATCGCGCCAGTATCCCGAATAGTAAAAGGAAAAATCTTTACCGAAACGCGAGATAGTACGATCCAGCACCAAACCACCCAGCGCTATATCATCAGCCAAAGCCGATGGGCAGGAAAACAGCAGAATGAACAGACTACAAATATAATTTTTCATGCTGATACACAAGGTTAAGGCGGCTTGCGCCGCCTCGGAATAGCTTAGTTCTGAACTACGATAGCCGTATTGAAATCACCAGTCTGGGTCACTGACATCAGGTTACTGCTGCCACCCTGACTGCCCAATACCAGGTTGTCGTTACCTTGCTGGGTAATACTCAGCAGGCCATTGTTACCGGTAACAGCAAAATAACCGCTGTCACCGGCAACCCAGTTACCACTGCCACTTTGCAGAATATCAATGCTATTGGCATTACCTGCCAGCAGGATATCAACCAGGTTAATACCGCCATGCTGTTCAATGGCCACACTGTTGGCTGACACAGCAACATCGCTGGTTAAAAGGGCTTCGTTTGCGCTGCCGGTCTGTGTAATGCTGATATCGTTATCGTCGCCAATAACATCTGCTATGGCAAAGTTGCTGTCGCCAGACTGCCTGATTTCGGCCTGGTTATTAGCCCCATTTAGCCCCACGCCGGCCTGGTTGTTATCGCCGTTACTGTAAATAATGCCGGTATTGCCGGCACCGGCAAGCAGCATCACGCCGGCGTTGCCATTACCATGCTGGTGAATTGCCACATTATGGTCATCACCTGCGGTGGCAAAAAAGGCATTGTTCGCATCTCCGCGCTGCCAGATATCAATTTCGTTGTTAGTACCAACCAGGCCAAGTGGTGCTTCAATCGTATTGGCGTTGCCACGTTGGTTGATCAGTACCAGATTGTTATCCCCCGCCAGCGGTTCAAGCAGGAATTCATTGCTGTTACCACGTTGCATCACATCGATAACGTTGTTATGCCCCGCAACGTCAAAAGCGATAAAGACGTTGGCATCACCTTCCTGCAGCAGGTAAACGTCGTTATGGTCACCCTGCAGCCCCACTATGCCACCAACGTTGGCATTGCCGAACTGCTCACCGGTAAAGGTGTTGGCATTGCCGGACAGATTAAACATACCCGCTTCGTTATTGTCACCAAGCTGAATAGCCACCAGCTCGTTGTCGTTACCGCTAAAACCGGCATTTGCCCAGTTGCCATTACCTGACTGCTCAATCTCTGCCAGATTGGTATTACCGGCTAACGACACCAGCGCTTCGTTTATATCGCCGGCCTGAGTGACAGCCACATCGTTTGTGTCACCCGTTACCACAATTTCAGCCTGGTTATAAAAGCCGTTTTGCGTTGTTGTTACCGTATTTTCCTGGCCCGCGATGTCGATAAAAGACACATGCCAGTCTGCTGCCTGTTCGACACGGATCTGGTTATCGTCGCCTGAGCTGAATGTAAAAGCTTCGTGCCATACGCCATCTTGTGTTACTGCCGTGGTATTACGGGCGCCATTTTGCTCAACAACAGCAAGGTTAATATCGCCACTCTGGGTAACCTCGGCCGTATTTCCCCCGGCCGTAGCAGCAGATGACTGATTAATAATGGCTTCATTGCCGGTTGCCAGCACCTGGCCACTGACAACCAGTGCAATTGCCATACCCAGCATATGCTTACGTGGAAAACCAAATTTCATCACATTCTCCCTAACTTAATTATTAGTATTTAACTTTATTAGTACTGGTTATTTAGTACTGGACTATTGAAATGGCTTCACCGACACCGGACTGCTCGATTGAAAAATGCCGGTTACCCCATTGCTCAATCTGGATCTGGTTATTCTGACCATGCTGAATAACCAGAGCAGAATTGTTATTGCCATACTGGCTGATCTGTGCCCGCTGGCCGGTACCCGTTTGCTGTAACAACAACTGATTAAGTACTCCCTGTTGCAATAGCAGGGCATAATGCCCCTGGCCCGACTGGGTAACAGCAGCGACATTTAAATCGCCAAACTGCGTAATATCGACCCCATTTGCCAGGGCATGGCGCTCCAGCAAAGCAGTAAACTGCACAGAGACTTCCGCATGGCTGGCAAATGTAGTTAAGGCGCATATCACTGCAGCTACCCACTTCAACTTTCTGTTCACAGTTAACGCCCCCGGCATATTGACAGACCTAGGCTAAAGCACTGTACAAAAGCCGCAATAGGAATAAACAACTAATTTACAACGGACAATTAAAAGTAAACGCAAAATATATAAACCATGCAGCACATACACTTATATACTTTTGTTAACATTTACCTCACCAAATAACCTAATGCTTTTGGGTTATTTTTTGCTGCAGCCACATGGCAGACCGCCTTACTTTATGGTTGCAGTTAGCTGCCTGGCGCGTACTATAGGCGTCAGCCAGCCACATCACTGAAGTCTATGCTGAGGAGCCAAGGTGTTAGCACAACTGCACCATGTTGAACACAATCTGAATCAGGTTATTCTGGGGAAAAACAGCCAAATCCGGCTGGCATTATGCTGCCTGCTGGCAGAAGGACACCTGTTACTGGAAGATTTGCCCGGCATGGGTAAAACCACCCTGGCACATGCGCTGGCTAACAGCCTGGGCCTGAGTTACCGCCGGGTACAATTTACCAGCGATTTGTTGCCCGCAGATTTGGTTGGGCTTAGCATTTACGATGCCCGGTCACAACAATTTCGTTTTCAGCCCGGCCCGGTATTCAGCCAGGTATTGCTGGCAGATGAAATCAACCGAGCCAGCCCCAAAACACAAAGTGCTCTGCTTGAGGCAATGGAAGAGCGGCAGGTTTCGGTTGATGGCGAAACCCGGCCTTTACCCAGCCCGTTTTTTGTTATTGCCACACAAAACCCGTTGTTTCATGCCGGTACATCAGCATTGCCTGAGTCACAGCTTGATCGTTTTATGTTCCGTTTGTCACTCGGCTTCCCTGAGCGTGCCGCTGAACACGAGCTGTTACGCCACGATAGCCGCAACTCCAGATTAACGCTGTTAACCGAACAACTTAATACAGAGCAGCTACATAGCCTGCAACTGGCGGTAGACAATGTGAAAACCAGCGACCTGCTGATTGATTATCTGCTGTCGCTGGTGAGCGGCAGCCGGCAACGCAATGACATGCTACCGTTATCACCGCGTGCCTCTAAGGCCATTTTACGCGCGGCTAAAGCCTATGCCCTTATCAATGCCCGCGATTATGTCACCGCGGCGGATGTACAAACGGTGTTCCCGCATGTGGCAGAACACCGGCTGGACCCGGCATCTTCGGCCCGTGACAGCAAACTCAGTAATATGCTGTTACAACACACACCATGCCCGCTGTAACAGTGCGCCGGTATCTTTATCAACGTTACCGTGCCTGGATCAGCCGCTACCTGGATAAACGGCAGCCCGCTGCAGATAGCGTCGTACTGACCCAAAAGCTTATTTTTATCCTGCCAAGCCGCTATGGTTGCTGGTTTGTACTGTTAACGGCTTTGCTCTACCTGCTTGGCACCAATTACCAGAATAACCTGATTTTACTGCTGAGCTACCTGATGCTGAGCCTGTTTTTGCTCAGCATAGCGCTGACATACCAAAATATGAGCGCCCTGACGCTGCAGTGCCCGGCACAACCAGAGCTGTTCAGTGGTGAGTACGGTTTTGCCAGCGTGCAGCTAAGTTCTGCCAAACCCCATTTTATGCTGCAGCTGAACTTTATTGACCAGGACAGCATAACCCTGGAGCACCGCACCGCCAGTGTTGTTTTACCACTGCACAGCACACAGCGTGGCTGCTTTGCCTTGCCAAGGCTAAAAATCAGCAGTGTGTATCCGTTTGGTTTATGGCGCAGCTGGAGCTATGTTGCCCTTAAGCAGAAGTATTGGGTGTATCCGGCGCCCCTGGCCGGACAGCTGCCCCTGGCTGCCGGTGACGACAGCACAGTACAGCAGACGGCCCTGCCGTCGGGCGATAACCTGGCGCCCTATCGCAGTGGCGACAGCCTGCGTTATCTGCTGTGGAAAAGGCTGGCCCGCGACCCGTACAACCCGGTGATCCGGCAGGAACAACACAGCCCCCAGGCTAAACCAGACTGGGTTGAAGTACCAGCGGCCAGCGGCGCAGCACTGGAGCGCGCCTTAAGCCTGGCCTGCCAGCAACTGTTAACACTGGAACAGAAAGGCAGAAAATACGGGCTTAAATTACCCGGTGTTGTTGTAGCCCAGTCCAGTGGTGCAGCCCATTTACAACGCTGTCTGCAGGAGCTGGCACTATGCTGATCAGCCGTAACCTGGTCTTGCTGTGGGCCCTGCTGCAACTGTGTTTGCTGGTATTACTGCAGGCCGCATTCAACTGGTGGCTCCTTGCCATATATAGCCTGCTGCTGGTTTACCTGTCTGTTGCCGCGCTGCAGAAAAAACCGTCTGCCAGCCTTAAACTGGCCAATGTGCTGGCCGCCCTGATCACTCTGGCGCTGTTTGTTAATATGCGCCAGGCCGGTGTCTTGCATTTTATGCTGCAAATATTATTACTGGCCGCAATATTGCGTTTGTTGGCCCTGCGCCATCCGCCTGAGGCGCGCCAGTTGATCTGGGTACAGTATTTTCTGCTCGCCAGCTGTTTTATCCTGCATCAGGATATGCTGGTAGCGCTACTGATCCTGCTGCTGTTTGCAACTAACCTGTACAGCCAGTATAAGTTGTTCGCCCCCGCCACTGCGGCTTTAAACATCAAACTGACAGGGCGTGCCGTACTGATTATCCTGCCATTATGGCTGGGGATGTTTTTACTGTTTCCGCGCTTACCACCGTTCTGGCAAATTCCCAGTGCCAAAGTGGCGAGTACCGGCTTATCTGATCTGCTTGACCCGGGCTCTATCGAAAAACTGGTGCAGGATAACAGCCTGGCATTTCGCGCCGAGTTTGATGCTGGCCTGCCACAGCGCCAGCAATTGTACTGGCGCAGTTATCTGTATGAAGATTTTGACGGCCGCCGCTGGCAGGTTAACCCGCTACGGCGTGATAATGCTATGGCTCCCGGTGCTGCGACACCTGCGGCCAGCGGGTTAACCCGCTACCGCATTATTGCTGAAGCCAGCCAGCAGCGTAACCTGTATACACTTGGTACGCCTTACCAGGCCAGCAACGCCGTCCGGATAGTGTCTGGCAGCCTGCTAAAGGCTGATAAACCCGTCAGCCAGCGCTTCAGTTACCACATCAGCAGCACACTGACAGCGGTTCCGCTGCAGTCTGAGCGTGAACTTGACATTAATCTTAAGCTGGCGCCCGGCAACCCGGCGACACAACAACTGGCGGCAGAACTGCGGCAGCAATATCCCCAGACGCCTGCGCTTATCGGTGCCATCGCAGAATTTTTTAATCAACAGCACTTTTACTACAGTCTGACCCCGCCAGCCCTTGGCAATAACAGTACTGATCAGTTTTTATTTCAGACCCGCAGCGGGTTTTGCAGCCACTATGCCTCGGCAACCGCCCTGTTACTGCGCCATGCCGGTATACCGGCGCGCGTCGTTGGCGGCTACCTGGGGGGAGACTGGCATGCAGAACAAGGCTATCTGGCCGTGCGCCAGCGCGAAGCCCATGCCTGGGTTGAATATGCCGATCAGGGACATTGGCAGCGCTTTGATCCGACAGCCGCAGTGGCACCAGAGCGTATTTTACACAGCCTGGACATGGCATTACCGGAAGATGAGCGCAATATGCTGATACCGCTATGGCAACGCTCTGCCGTACTGCAGGCGCTGCGGCTGCAGCTGATGCACCTGGACTATTACTGGTCCGTCTGGGTATTGGGCTTTGACGATACACGCCAGCAAAACCTGTGGCATACACTGCGCCAGCACCTGGCCGTTATTGTGTACGGCACAGCCGGCATCGTACTGTTTGCCCTGCTTGGCGCAGTACTGTTCTGGCTGAAACAGCCGGGCCGGGATCAGCAGCCGGTTGCCCGGCAATTACTGATTGGCGCATTAAAGTCCGTGCTGGCTACTAAAGCGCCGGCACAAAGCTTATCGGCCTGGTTACAGCACCTTGCCGGGCAATACCCGGCTTATGCGCCTGTGCTGTATCAGATTATGCAGCAGTATGAATTAGCGGTTTATGCTAACCAGCCTCAGGCAGAGCAGAGGCTGCGCCGGTTACTCCGGCAGCATAAAAGTCAGTTAAATACCCTAAAGCGGATCATTAAGAATGCGTAGTACGGTTTGCAGATGCTCTGCACAATGAATGCCCAGATCTGTCAGATAACCGCCATCGGGCTGAGTGACCAGGCCTTTGGCGTACAGCCTGCCGATAGCAGCAACGGTATCAGCATCTGCAGACTGATGTATTTTTAACCCCTCCATGGCACTGTCCAGGTTGAATAGCGTCAATATACGGATCTCAGCATTCAGTTGAGGTGATATTGGCATAGCGGTACTCCTTTAATAGTTATCTAATCAACATAGCCAGCAATGCTGCAAATGCAATATCCTGTGCTATAAAATCTGTGCTTTACCTTGCAGTATCAGGGCCGGCGTAAATAACAAAACCCGGTACAACTGAGCTGTTACCGGGTTTTGTTTATCTGAGCAGCACAGTGGCTACTGCTGATCTTTATGTTGCAGCTTTGCCAGGCGTTTTTCCCAGAAAGTCGCGTTTTTAATTCCCAGTTTTACCGGATCAAACACTATAGGGCCACCGGCTTTTTTCTGCGCTTCATAGTCTTTCAGGCACAGCATAGTAGGCTTATATAAGAAGAAAATCATCAGGATACCCAGCACGTTAACCCAGGCCATTAAGCCCACGCCAATATCGCCGATATTCCAGATATAACCGGCGCTGTTTACGGTACCGTAGGCCACCATAAACATCAGCAACAGCTTAAAGACAATATTAGGCAGCTTATTGTTAAAGATCCGGTTTAAATAGGCCACATTGGTTTCAGTAATGTAGTAGTACGCCAGAATAGTCGTAAAAGCAAAGAAGAACAGCGCCAGTGCAACAAAGACTTGTCCAAGGTTGCCAAACACGCTAAGCAGCGCCAGTTGGGTAAAGGCAGCAGAGCCAATTTCGGTAGCGGCAGGTACATTCTGCACAATAAACTGGCCGGCAGGCAGCTCGCCCTGCACATTGTACTGCTGGGTAATCAGGATCATCAGTGCGGTTGCTGTACACACCAGCAAGGTGTCAACATAGATCGAAAATGCCTGTACCAGGCCCTGCTGCGCCGGATGGTCCACCTCAGCCGCCGCTGCCGCATGCGGGCCTGTACCCTGACCAGCCTCATTGGAATAGATACCGCGCTTAACTCCCCAGCCTATAGCAGCACCAAAGCCGGCTTGTGCCGTAAAAGCATCAGAAATAATCAGCGCAAACACATCAGCCACTTTATCCAGATGCAGAAACACCACTATCAGCGCCAGTACTATGTAACCCAGCGCCATAAAGGGCACTACTATCTGGGTAAAATGGGCAATACGCTTAATACCACCGAAGATAATAAACGCCAGCACAATCAGAATAAATGCCAGGGCAATCAGCTTATAAGTTCCCACTTCACCAAAGCTGGTGGTGACCATATCGCCATTACCAAATATCTGGGTAACCGCATTACCTACCGCATTAGCCTGTACGCCAGGCAAGAAAATACCACAACCGATAATGGCAGAAATGGCAAACACAATACCCAGCCAGCGCCAGCCCAGGCAACGCTCAAAATAGTAAGCCGGGCCACCGCGATACTGGCCGTTTTCTTCTACTTTATAAATCTGACCCAGGGTAGATTCGGCATAAGCGGTACTGGCACCTAAAAACGCCATCACCCACATCCAGAATACCGCACCAGGGCCACCAAAACCGATGGCAGCAGCCACACCGGCAATATTACCTACCCCAACCCGGCCTGACAGCGATACTGCCAGCGCCTGAAAAGAAGAAATACCTTTATCAGATTCATTGTTGTTTATCATCAGCCGGCACATTTCTTTAAAATGGCGAACCTGGGCAAACCGCGTCATGACTGAATAGAACAAGCCCGCACCAAGGCACAAAACAATCAGTGCCGGGCTCCAGATAATAGCGTTTAACGCACTTATAAAGCCTTCCATTTCCTTTCCTAATAGTTATATTGTTGTTTTATTGTAATGTTATACGGCACTTAATTTGCCACATCAGCCGCGCAATAGCTACGCCGGCAGCGCAAAAAACGCCGGCTTAAATTACAAAGTTGCTTGTAATTTAGGCAAGGCAAACCAATATGCCTGTTATAGCAGCCAGCCATCATTTATGGTTTTACCTGAAGGAGCCTTTATGACCACCCATTATACCCCACCTGAAGTCTGGACCTGGGATACGCAAAACGGCGGCCAGTTTGCCAGTATTAACCGGCCGGTGTCCGGTGCTACCCATGGCAAAGCCTTAGCCAAAGGCAAGCATCCACTGCAACTGTATTCACTGGCAACGCCTAATGGGGTAAAAGTCAGCATAATGCTGGAAGAACTGCTGGCAGCCGGTTATCAGGGCGCAGAATACGATGCCTGGCTGATCAGCATCCGCGACGGTGAGCAGTTTGGCAGTGGCTTTGTTGACGTTAATCCGAATTCCAAAATTCCGGCGTTGCTGGATACCACAAACGGTGTACGGGTGTTTGAGTCCGGTTCTATTCTGTTGTATTTAGCCGAAAAATTTTCGGCTTTTCTGCCACAGGATACTGCTGCGCGTACAGAAGTGCTGAACTGGTTGTTCTGGCAAATGGGCAGCGCACCTTTTGTTGGTGGTGGCTTTGGCCATTTTTATGCTTATGCACCGGAAAAGTACGAATACCCGATTAACCGCTATGCGATGGAAACCAAACGACAGCTCGATGTGCTGGACAAACAACTGGCCAATAATGAATTTGTAGCCGGTAGCGAATACAGCATTGCAGATATGGCGATTTGGCCCTGGTATGGCTGTTTGGTGCTTGGCCGCTTATACGATGCCGCACGTTTTCTGGATGTGCAAAGCTATCAGCATGTACTGCGCTGGGCCCGGCAACTTGAGCAGCGCCCGGCGGTGAAACGCGGTTATATTGTAAACCGCAACTGGGGCGATGGCCCGCAGCTGCCGGAACGGCACAGCCAGGCAGATTTCGCCAGCCTGTTGGCGCAATTATAGCCAGGGTACGTTACGACATTGTATGTCACCTTGAAATGTAGTCACACTGAGACTACAATAGGGCCATATAGAAAAAGTTGGCTGTTTTCGCATCTATGATATGGTCACACCATCAAGGAGAATACACTATGAGTACTGCCGATACTTACGTTCGTGCCAGGATTGACAGCGCCACCAAAGAACGTGCCGCCAGTGCGCTCGAAGCAATGGGTCTGTCAATTTCAGACGCCATCCGCTTAC